>JBDGSU010000106.1:0-2605 GCA_042217395.1 Halosimplex sp. | reverse complement strand
GCGTCGCCGTTTCGGGCGTGCGGTGCGTCGCCGTTTCGGGCGTGCGGTGCGTCGCCGTTTCGGGCGTGCGGTGCGTCGCGGTTCCCGGCGCGGTCGGCGATCCGTGCGGACGCGTCGCACTGCCGGTCCGAGCAGTGACTTTTTTCCGTAGAGATCCCGCACCGGCGAACCAGTGAGATACCGCTCGCGTCGGTATCGTCGGTCGCGTCGCACACAGACCACCCCCGTCCGAGAGCGGAGGTGGCCGTGAGTGCTGGGGACCGGGATCCCGGCGTCGGGCCTCCTGACGCTCGTCCTGCTCGGCTTCCTGATCGCGACGACCGTCAACACGTTCGCGATGGAGGCCGCGGTCCTGTTCGTCCCGGCCTTCCTGTTCGTCTTCCCGGTCCTCGTCCCGGGCTTCCCGCACCTCTCGGCCAACGCCGCGGTCGGGCTGGCGCTGTTCGTCGAACTGTTCGGCTACTCCTCGTCGGTGGCCGCCTACTGGTACCGCCACCCGATCGACTTCAACGTCGCGGGGAAACTGCTGGCGATCACGGTCCCGACGGCGATCGTCGCCCGCGCGGGCTCGTACTACGTGCCCTCGACGGTGCTGATGGTCGGGTTCGGGGTCCTGCTGGTCGCCCTCGCCGTCGTGCTCTACGAGTCCCACGAGCACGGCCCGTCGCTGGTCGACACGGTCGCGGAGAAACCCGAACTGTCGCTGCTCGCCGTGCTCGACGAGGAGTACGAGCCGCGGACGCGGGTGTTGTCGGACACCCACGACGCCGAGGAGACGCCGCCGAGCGCGACGATGGGCGGCCCGGCCGCCGACGCGACCCAGCGCGCCACCGGCCGGGGGCTGGTCGGCGACAGCGACGACGCCACCGCCTTCCACCTCGAACTGCCCGACGTGGTGATCACCCTGCTCGGCGGGACGCTCGCCGGCCTCGTCGGCATCGCCATCGGCGAACTGAGCCAGACGATGCTCGCGTTGCGCCGGCGCGTCCCGCTGACCCTCTCGACGGGCACCAGCGCGCTCGTCCTCCACGTCACCGTCGTCTCGGCGCTGGCGATGAACGTCGCGCTACTGACCGTCGCGCCGTCGATCACCGGCGAGGGATTCACCGTCCCGTTCCTCGTCGGCTCGTTCGTCGCGACCGGCTGCCTGTTCGGCGGCCAGGTCGGCGCCTATCTCAACAACCGCCTCTCCGAGTCGACGGTGATGGTGATGCTCATCTCCGTCTACTTCCTCGTCGGCCTGTTCGTCCTCTTCCGGACGCTCGTGCTCGGCGGCGGCGGGCACTGACCGGCCCGCGAGCACCCCCGGCGGCGTCACTCGCGCTCTCGCGCTCCCTCTCCGAGTCCGCGCTCCGCGTCCGGTTCGTCGCTCCGCAACTCCCTGACCGCGACCAGCGCGAGCGACCCGACGACGAACGCGAGCGTCCCCATCGCCAGCGCCGAGACGGCCGCCGTCAGCGCCGAGGACTCGCCGCCAAGCGTGATCGCCGACGGGCCGACCGTGACTGCCACGACCGCCGCGACGACGAGCAGGCCCGCGGTCTCGGTCCGTGAGAGCGGTTCCCGGAACGCCGAGAGGTTCATGGACGGCCGTTCGGTGGGGGGACCCAAAACCGTTGGGTCGCGAGCGACGGGTCGATTCCGGGCGGGACCCACCGGTTACTCCGGGTGAGACCGGCCGGCGGACCCGCCGCTGTCGGTCGCGGCGTCGAAAAAATTCGCGTCCGAACGACCGCGTTATTCGCCCTTCTCGATCGGGGCACCGACGAGGTTGCCCCACTCGGTCCAGGAGCCGTCGTAGTTGATGGCGTCGTCGTAGCCGGCGAGTTCGTGCAGGGCGAACCAGGCGACCGACGAGCGCTCGCCGATGCGGCAGTATGCGACGACCGTGGAGTCGCCCTCGATGCCCTCCTCGGCGTAGAGCTCCTTGATCTCGTCGGCGGACTTGAAGGTGCCGTCGTCGTTGGTCACCGCGGCCCAGGAGACGTTGCTGGCGCCGGGGATGTGGCCGCCGCGCTGGGCGGTCTCCTGCAGTCCCGGGGGCGCCAGGACCTCGCCGGAGAACTCCTCGGGCGAGCGCACGTCGACGAGCGGCAGACCGCGCTCGACGGCGTTCTCGACGTCCTCGCGGTAGGCGCGGATGGACTCGCGCGGGCCGGCGGCCTCGTAGTCGACTTCCGGGAAGTCCGGTTCCTCGTCGGTCAGCGGGTAGTCGTTCTCGACCCAGTAGTCGCGGCCGCCGTCGAGCAGGCGCACGTCGTCGTGGCCGTAGTACTTGAACTGCCAGTAGGTGTAGGCCGCGAACCAGTTGGCGTTGTCACCGTAGAGGACCACCGTCGTGTCCTCGCTGATGCCCGCCGAACCCAGCAGGTCCTCGAAGTCCGCCTTCTCGAGGATGTCGCGCTCGACCTGGTCCTGCAGGTCCGTCTCCCAGTTCCAGCCGATCGCGCCCGGCGCGTGGCTCTCGTCGTACAACTCCGTGTCGACGTCGACCTCGACCAGTCGATAGTCGTCGTCGTCGCTCTCGAACTCGTCGAGGTGCTCTTCCACCCAGTCCGCCGAGACGAGTACGTCTTTGGCGTAGTCGCTCATGTTTCATCGAACC
>JBDGSU010000014.1:0-9615 GCA_042217395.1 Halosimplex sp. | reverse complement strand
GCCACACACCTCCCCAGCCGATTCGCTCACTCGCTACGCTCGTTCGCTCATCCACCGTCAGAGCACGCTTTGACAAGCCTTCTCTCACGAGTTCGAGAAGACCACGCACGGTGCTGTCGCGCGGCCTCACCATCGTTCGGCACGCGCGACAGCGCGCGCCCGAGTGTTTGCTCAGTCCATAGAACGCACTGAGCATCCGCGCCGAACGAAGTGAGGCGCGGTTCTACGCGACCGAGCGCAGCGAGGTCGCGCCTTTTTCACCCATGTTTTTGCCGGAGGGGTTCCCGTAGCGCGCCGCAGGCGCGCGAGGAAACCCCTCCGGGAAAAAGATGGTTTGGAAAACCTTGTTACGCGGGCTACCCCAGATTGGGACATGGGACTGTTTCGCTCGGGCGAGGTGGTCGGCATCGCCGAGGCGGCGCTGGAGTTCGCGCTGGAGGCCTCGGAGGATTCCCACCCGAACGAGTACATGGGATTTCTGCGCGGCGAGGACGCCCGGAAGTTCGACCTCGACTACGAGGGAACGGTGCTGACGGACATCCTCGTCATCCCCGGGACCGAGTCGAACCCGGTCAGCGCGACGGTCGACGCCAGCATGATCCCGACCAACTCGCGGGCCGCCGGGTCGATCCACTCCCACCCCAACGGCGTGCTCCGGCCGAGTAACGAGGACCTGCAGACGTTCGGCAAGGGGACGATCCACATCATCATCGGCGCGCCCTACGACAGGACCGACTGGCAGGCGTTCGACCGCCAGGGCGACCCCGTCGACCTGCCGGTCCTCGACGTCGAGATGCCCGAGGACGAGTTCTTCGACTTCTCCCAGGCGGACATCGACGCCGAACTCGCAGAGGAGAGCGGCTACGGCACCGACTCGGTCGACTACCGGTCGGAGCCCGACGACGAGCGGGGCGAGCGATGACCGGCGACCGATCGGGTGCGACCCCCGATTCGGAAGCGGTCGTCGTCGCCCAGGGCACCTTCGACATCCTCCACCCCGGGCACCTCCATTACCTCCGAGACGCGAAGGCGATGGGCGACCGGCTCGTCGTCATCGTCGCGCGCTCGACGAACGTGACGCACAAGCCGTCGCCGGTCGTCCCCGGTCCCCAGCGCCGCGAGATGGTCGCCGGGCTCGATCCCGTCGACGAGGCGCGGCTCGGTCACCCCGAGGACATCTTCGCGCCCATCGAGGAACTCGACCCCGAGGTGATCGCGCTCGGCTACGACCAGCATCACGACGCCGACGGCATCCGCGCCGCGCTCGAAGCGCGGGGCATCGACTGCGAGGTCCGCCGCGCGAGCGCGTACGAACCCGACTACGAGGGGGGCCTGTTCTCCTCGGGGCGGATCGTCGACCGGATCCTCGAAGAGCGCGGGTAGTCGTCGCATCACCGCGCCGAGCAGCCGCCGGTGCGCCGTGTCTCCCGGTCGTGTAACTCTCCCAAACTTTAATTCACAGCGGCGTGCCTCGGGAGGGTCTGCAACGGGTCACGGTCTACGTCTACAAGCGACACGCCCGCGTCGGACTCGTCTGAACGGTCGCGCCGGGTGACGGACGGCGTCCGTCTGCCGGTCACTCGGGCGACCGGCGTACGCGTTTCAGCCGACGCCCGACCGACGCGATGCGATCGAGCGCCGTCGCTGCGCCGTCCGCGGCCGATCGAAGCGCGCTCTTCGTCGCGTTCGCCGTGCGGGTCGTCGCCGACCGGGCGCCCACGACGGCCCGGTCGGTCCGCGAGCGGACGCCGCTGGCACCGCTGCGGGCGACGACGGCCAGCGCGACCAGCATGGCGACCGTCGCGGTGGCGTGGCGTCGCGCCGTCTCGGTAGCCCGCCGGGCCCGGGCGGCGAACGACGCGACGGCAGCGAGAACTCGTCGCCGCAACCGGTCGACGCGCCGGCGCGCTTCAACCGCGGTCCGTCGCGCGTGGGCGGTCGCCGCTGCCGTCACGTCGCGACCCCGGGCGGCGGTGACTCGGACTGCCGTTCCGAGTGCGGCCGCCCCGGCGACGGCGCGGTCGCCGGCCCGACGCACCTGCCTCGGACTCCCGCGCGCACGGCTAGGACCGGCGTCCGACGACGCTGCATCCGAGTCGAGGTCGTCGAGGACGCGCTCGGCCACGACGGCGGCTCCGTTGTCGAACGACGGCGCGTCCGGGGGCGACGAGACGGCGTCGAACACGTCGAGGGGATCCTCGGCGACGGCGAACCCCGGTACGTCGGCGGCCCGGACCCGCTCGGCGACGGCGTCCTGTTCGTCCGTCGCCGGGTGGACGACGCAGGGCGTGCCCGCGACGGCGGCGTCCATCACCGTCGAGTAGCCCGAGCAGACGACCACGTCGGCGTCGCGGATGTACGGGAGCAGCGAGGGAACCGGGTCCCACTCGTCACTGCCGACGTCGATCACGTCGTACCCCTGTCGGTCGAGGTTGTCCGCGATCCGGCCCAGCTCCGAGTAGTGGCTCGGGACGACGACCACGTCGGCGGCGGGTCGGTCGCGGCCGTCGCCGTCGAGCGCGATGGGCGGGACCCGCGTCGTCCCCGCGGACCCGGTTCCGTCGGGCGGCCACACCGCCGGGTAGAAGAACTCGCGAGCGGCCTCGATCTGAAATTCGGTGTGGAAGCGAGCGCCGGCTCGCTCGACGCGGTCGTGGTAGAGCGCAGGGAGGTCGTGTTTCAGGGCGTACAGGGGCACGTCGGTCCGCGTCGCGGCGATCGCCGCGAACATGTCGTCGGTGACGAGCGCGTCGAAATCGCCCTCGCGGAGCCACTCGACGTAGTCGGTCACGCGGTCGGCGGTCGCGGGCACGCTCTCGGCGAGCACGCGGCGCATCGACCCGTCCTGGTAGGTGTCGATGTAGTCGACGACCGCGGGCTCGAACTCGTCGTAGCCGTTGAGGGCGACGAACTGCGTCCCGGCACCGCCGCCGGCAACTCGCACCGACGCGCCGGCGCACTCCAGCGCCTCGGCGACCGCGAGCATCCGCGTCGCGTGGCCCGCGCCTTCCGGATAGTGTGCGACTGCGATAGTCGGCTCGTCTGTCATTGGAGGGTCTCTACGGGGGAGGTATCCACTGTCGCATCAGTCTTGTGGTCCTACAGCTCTGCCAGCGCTGGCCGTCCGTCGCGCCACTGCCACTCCCGGTCGACGAGGAATCGCACCGGCCACCCCACGTCCGGCGTCTCCCAGTCGCGGAACTCCCGGATCGCCGACGCGTACGCCTCGGCCGCCTCGGGCGTCCGCTCGGCGAGCAGGTCTTCGAAGCGGTCCATCGTCCCGTCGGGCTTCTCGGCCACCTCGGCGAGCGTCCGCGCGAACCACTTGTGGAACGGGAACAGCGTCCGGTCGCTGGCGAGCAGCAGGCGCCCGCCGAACAGCGCGAGCTGCGTCGCGGCGTGGTGGCGCAGGTACGGGTCGTCGCGTTTTGCCGCCTCGTCGACGAACCACCGGTAGGCCTCCATCTGGCTGTAGAACGTCTCGATGCGATCGATGCGGTGTTCGTCGGGGTACGTCGCGGCCGCCTCGACGAGGTCCGGGACCGCCGGGTCCTCGGCGTAGCGCACGTCGGCGTCGACGAACGCCGCGCGAGCGGGTTCGCTCCCGCTCTCGGCGACCTCGCGCAGGAAGTCGACGTTCACGACCTTCCCGTCGAGGTAGACGTCGGGATGGTCGCTGACGTCGTCGCGGTAGTACTGCAGGTCCCACTCGGCGCGGCGCCGCTCGTACTCCTCGTCGGTGGCGACGAGGATCACGTCGACGTCCGAATCGGGGAGTTCCCAGCCTCGAGCTACCGATCCGCCCAGGATACAGGCGAGGAAGCCGTCGCCGTCTCTCGCCTCCGCGACGGCCGTCGCCAGCGCCCGTTCGTGATGGTCGCGCATGGACGTGATGGCGCGGTCGACGTGATAAATCGACGGGTCGGCCGTCGCAGACGAACGAGTCGAACGGAACCGAGTGCGACCACAAATCGGACGCGTCCGGCCCTACAGCAGGTCGTATTCGGCGAGGCGTTCGACGCCTTCGCGGAGGCGGTCCTCGCCGTTGGCGTAGGCCAGCCGGACCCAGCCGGGCGTCCCGAACGCGCTGCCGGGGACGGTCGCGACGTGGGCCGTCTCGATGGCCTCCTCGGCCCAGACGACGTCCTGGGCCCGGTCACCGTCTCCGTCGACGCGGGTGTCGGCGACGGGCAACATGAGATAGAACGCGCCCTCGGGCGTCGGCACGTCTTTGCCGTGCTCGGCGAACAGGTCGACGAGCATGTCACGGCGGTCCTCGAAGGCCGAGCGCATCTCCTCGACGGCGTCGTCGGTGTTCTCCAGCGCCTCGACGCCGGCGTGCTGGACGAAGTTGACGGCGCAGGTCACTGAGTGGCCGTGGATCTTGCCCGACTGGTCGACCAGCTCCTCGGGCGCCGCGTAGTAGCCTAGCCGCCAGCCGGTCATCGCGTAGGCCTTCGAGAAGCCGTTGACCGTGATGGTGCGCTCTTCCATCCCGTCGAGCGTCCCGATGCTCGTTGCCTCGACGCCGTCGTAGGTGATCTCCTTGTAGATCTCGTCGGATATCACCGTGACGTCGTGTTCGACGGCGATGTCGCGGACCCCTTCGAGGGCTTCGTCGGAGTAGACGGCGCCGTGGGGGTTGCCCGGCGAGTTGACGACGAGGATCTCCGTGTCGTCGGAGACCGCCGCGGCCAGGTCGTCGAGCGCGGGTTCGAGCCGGAAGTCGTACTGGGCGGTGTCGACGCGGTTGAGCGAGCCGTCCGAGAGCTTCACCATCGCCTCGTAGGAGACCCACGCGGGGTCGAGCAGGACGACCTCGTCCCCGTCGTCGATCAGCGTCTGGAAGACCTCGAAGAGGCCCTGCTTGCCACCGGGGGTGACGACGACGTTCTCGGCGTCGTACTGGTCGAGGCCGTCGTCGCGGAGCTTCTCGACGATGGCAGTCTTGAGCTGGGGGATCCCGTTCGAGGGCGTGTAGCCGGTGTAGCCGGCGTCCATCGCCTGTTTGGCGGCCTCTTTGACGTTCTGGGGCGTGTCGAAATCGACGATGTCGCCGACCGAGAGGTCGACGACGTCGACGCCCTCGGCCTCCAGTTCGGAGGCCTTGTTGCTGATCGCGACGGTCGCGCTCGGTTCGATCCTGCCGACGCGTGCTGCGAAGTCCAGGTCCATGATTGTGTGCTGTGTGAGTGGGTCGGGTTGTCGACTGCGGTTCAGGGCAGCGCTTCGACGAGGTCGAGGGCGCTCTCGACGGCGGTGGCGCCGTAGTCCGTGCGCGCGTTCGCCTCCGCGGCGCTCATACCGGGACCGATGATGCCGAGCGCGACCGGGGTGTCCCGGTCGAGGCTCACGTCGGTCAGCCCCTGCGCGGCGGCGTCGGCGATGACCTCGTCGTGGTCGGTATCGCCCTCGACGATGGCGCCGATGACGGCGACGGCGTCCACGTCGTCGCGGCGGGCCAGTCGGTCGGCGGCCAGCGGCGTGTCGTAGGAGCCGGGCACCTCGACGGTCGCGACGACCTCCGCGCCGCGCTCGTCGGCGGCCTCCCGCGCCGCCGCCTCCATCTCGTCGATGACGGTCCCCGCCTTGTCGAACTGGGCGACCACCAGACCGAGCCGTGCCATACGAGGCGGGAAGCCAGCGCGCCTAAAAGAACTACCGAACCGGTCCGGAGCCCCCGTCGGGCGCGACGCGGGTGCCGTCGGTGGGCTATCGTCCCTCGTTGCGACCCGCACTCGCGCGTCGGAGAGAGACACGCTTATTCCGTCCGGTGGGCAACCCCGTCGCAATGACGCTCACTTCGCCCGGACCGACGCTCGGCGTCGTCGGCGGCGGCCAGCTCGGCCGGATGCTCGCCGAGGCGGCCGCGCCGCTCGGCGTCGAGGTCGTGGTCAGCGACCCGACCCCCGACGCCCCCGCGGCGCCCGTCGCCCGCGACCAGCTCGTCGGCGACTTCGACGACCCCGGGGCCGTCCGCGAACTCGCCGAGCGCGCCGACTTCCTCACCTTCGAGATAGAGCTCGCCGACCCCGACCTGCTCGAACGGGTCGCCGCGGAGACGGACACGCCCGTCCACCCCGACCCCGAGACGCTGCGGATCATCGAGGACAAACTCGTCCAGAAGCGCCGCCTCGCCGACGCGGGCGTTCCGGTCCCGGACTTTCGCGAGGTGAACTCCGCCGACGAACTGCGCGACGCCCTCGGCGACCTGGGGTATCCCGCGATGCTCAAAGCGCGGAAGGGCGGGTACGACGGCCGCGGGAACGTCCCCGTCGAGTCGCCCGAGGACGTCGACGAGGCGTTCGCCGAGATCGTCGACGCGGCGCAGGGCGGCAGCCAGGACGATCCGAGCGGCGTCGCGATGGCCGAAGAGATGGTCGACTTCGAGCGCGAACTCGCCGTGATGGGGTGTCTCGGGAGTGAGCAGTGGGGCGAAAGCGGCGAACCCGAACGGGACACCTTCCCGGTCACCGAGACGATCCACCGCGAGGAGATCCTCCGCGAGACTCGATCGCCGCCCGAGGCCGGTGAGAACGTCCGCGAGCGCGCACGCGAGGTCGCCCTCGACGTGCTCGACGTGATGGAGGGGCGCGGGGTCTACGGTATCGAACTGTTCCAGGGGCCCGACGACGAGATCCTCCTCAACGAGATCGCACCGCGGCCGCACAACTCCGGGCACTGGACCATCGAGGGGTGTCACACCTCGCAGTTCGAACAGCACGTGCGCGCCGTCACGGGGCGACCGCTCGGGGACACCGGCCGGCGCGCGCCGACGGTTTCGACGAATATCCTCGGCGACGTCGAGGAACGCCGGGAGGCGACACTCTCCGGGGAGGACGCCGTCTTCGAGCGACGGCGCGCGCACCTCCACTGGTACGGAAAGAAGGAGGTCTACCGCCTGCGGAAGATGGGGCACGTCGCCCTCGTCGGGGAGGACGGCGAGCGCACCGACCGGCTGCTCGCGGGCGTGCGCGAGTTGCGCGACGAGCTGACGTTTCGGTGACCTCGTCGCGGACCGTTCGCGTTCTCTCCGACTCGGATCGCACACGCTTACGGGCCCACCGCGCGCACACTCGCGCATGACCCCCGACTCCGTTCAGTCGATCATCGACGAGCTGCACGACCAGGCCGAGATGGACCTGCCCGGCGAGGAGACGCCCGACGTGGGCATCGTCATGGGCTCCGATTCGGACCTCCCGACGATGGCCGGCGGACAGGGCAAACGCCCGGGCGCCTACGCCGCGCTGGCCGACGAACTCGGCTTCGCGGAACAGACCGACTACGCCGAGGCCCCCGAGAGCCGCTTCACCTTCGAGACGTTCGTGGTCTCGGCCCACCGGACGCCGGACCTGATGTACGCCTACGCCGAGACGGCCGAGCAGCGAGGGATCGACGTGATCATCGCCGGCGCGGGCGGGAAGTCCGCAGACCTGCCGAACATGACCGCCTCCATCGCCTACCCGCTGCCCGTGATCGGCGTCCCCGTCCAGGAGAAGTCCGTCGACTCGGTCATCGGGATGCCCCAGGGCGCGCCGATCACCGCCGTCGACGCCGGGAAGTCGTTCAACGCCGCGCTGACGGCGGCGCAGATCCTCTCCCGACAGCACCCCGAGATCCGCGAGCGACTGGTCGACTATCACGAGGGGCTCCAGGAGGAGGTCGGCGAAGTCTCGCGGGACCTCCACGAGCTCGGGACGCCCGGGTTCAAAGACCAGTACTGGGAGTGAATGTCCGGCGCCCACGGCGCCGGTTCACGCGAGTTGCCGCGCGACTCGCGCTTTTTCGGTTCAGATTTTTCGAGACGTGGTTCCCGCAGCGGTCGCGTCGCGACCGCGAGGAAACCCGTCGAAGAAAAAGGTGGCTTGCGGACGCCCGGGTTCAAAGACCAGTACTGGGAGGAAGAGTAACGCAGGTCCCGCCCTCAGACGGGCTTTCTCCCCGAGATCACTTCCACCTCGTCGACCTGGGGGAAGGGAGCACCCAGCGACTCGAGCCGATCGCGCAGATCCGCCTCGAACGTCTCTTGCTCGTCGCCGAAGGTCGCGGGCGAGCAGAACGACAGGGAGAAGACGTACCCGACGACCCCGTCGACGGTCCACTCGCGGGTCCGCTCGAATCCGACTCGTTCGACGTCGACGAACCCGCGGTCGGCCAGCATCTCGTCGTAGGGGTTCTCGTACGGTTCGGTGCGCGGGCCGGTCCGATCGGGGAGGTCGTCGAGGTACTCGTCGACGACGGCGTAGACCTCGTCCTGCCACGTTCGCTCGCCCTTCGTGAGCCACTCGGTATCGCCGAAGATAGCGACGCCGCCGCCCGGTTCGGCGAGTTCGCGGAGGCGGTCGAGCGTCGGCCCGCGCTCCGTCCAGTGAAACGCGCGGCCCACGGTGGCGAGCGCGAACGGGGCGACCTCCTCGGCCGCGCCCGCGCGGAGGTCCGCGTCCGAGCCGACGACCCACTCGACGTTCTCGACCTCCTCGGTGCGCGCGCGACGGCGGGCCTGCTCGATCATCGCCTCGTTGGGGTCCATCCCGACGACCGTCCCGGCGCGCGCGGCGAGCGGGAGGGCGATCTGACCCGCGCCGCAGCCGAGATCGAGCGCGCGCTAGGCGCCGTCGAGGTCGAACCGCTCGGTCAGGTGCTCGAACGGGGCGTCGCCGTAGCCCGGACGGTGGGCGGCGTAGTACGGTTCCGTGCTCTCGAAGGGGTCTGCGGGGTCACCGGGGGACATCGGAGTGGCTCGGATCTCTCCGCTCGAGGGTGGCGCACTTCAGGGTGTCGGTGGCCGCGACCGGGTAAGCCGACCGTTCGACGGCGATACCGGGGACGGCTATCCCGTCGCAGTCTCCCGATTCGTCTCCTCGGGACGGGCTCCAGCGGGGGCCCGTCCGAATCGAGGGGCGAACGCGGACGGGGGGCCTCCGGGCCCCTCCGCGGCGCGAACGGGAGACCTGGGCGGTTCAGGCGCCGAGGACAACAATCAACCCTTATATGGCCCCACCTCAAACCGTCGTACGATAGAGAGACATGAGTAACCCATGGATAGCCATCGGGGCGCTCGCGGTCGTGGCGGTCGCCATCCCCATCAGCATGATGGTGGTGTCGTCGCTGTTGCGGCCGAGCGTACCCGAACAGGGGAAACGCGCCGTCTACGAGAGCGGCGAGGTCCCGACGGGCGACACGCGCATCAAGTTCAACATCCAGTACTACATGGTCGCGCTGCTGTTCGTCGTCTTCGACATCGAGACCGTCCTGATCTTCCCGTGGACGGTCATCTACCGGGACGCGGTCGCGAACGTCGGGCTCGCGAAGGCGCTGGTCCCGATGCTCGCGTTCATCGGCGTCCTCGTCGTCGGCCTCGGCTGGGCGTGGCGTAACGGCGCGGTCAAGTGGATCCGCAGCCCGCGGGCGCAAGCACAGCGGGTCGAACAGTAACTATGAGCAGCGACAACACACACACGAGAGAGGGCGCAGAGATTCAATCGACCCAGGAGTCGCGACTGGGTGAGGGCGTCGACAGCCGGTTCAACTCGACGCTGCGGGAGGCCTTCGGCTCCTCTCCGTTCATCCTCACCAAGTTCGACAAGTTCATGAACTGGGTGCGGGGCTCCTCGA
>JBDGSU010000089.1:0-9626 GCA_042217395.1 Halosimplex sp. | reverse complement strand
GTGATCAACCGGCTGGAGAACGAGCCGATCAACGTCCCGCGGCCGATGGTCCAGTCGCTCGACGTGCTCAGCGTGCAGGTGTTGACCCGCTCGAACGGACAGCGCGTCCGGCGGGCGAAGGCCGTCTCGGAGATCGAGGGTATCGACCAGCGGACGGGCGAACTCGACTACTCGAACACCTACGCCTGGGAGGGCACCTCCGACACGTTCACGCGGAACAACAGCGAGCTGCTCGAAGAGATCCGCCAGGAGCAGGGCTGGACTCGCGCCGAGTTGATGCGGGAGTTCCGTAACCGGCGGCGATTCCTCACCTACCTCCAGGAGGAGGGCGTCACCGACTTCCGGCGGTTCACCGCGATGGTCAACAAGTACTACGCCGACCCCGAGGAGGTCGTCGACATGGTCGAGGACGCCGAAATCGCCGTCGACGACGGGATGGCTCCAGAGGACGTATGAGGTCGGTGATCGGCTTCGCGCCGCTGCTGGTCGCGGTCGCGCTCGCGGCGTTCGTCCCGCTCTCCGCGCTGCACCGCGGGTTGCGAACCCGGACGGCGCGCGTCGCCCGCCGCTACTTCGGCCGATACGTCACCGAGGACGCTCCCGACCGCAGGCGGAGACTCAGGGCGGCCTACGTCGACCAGACCTACCGAGCGTACGCGGCCGAGACGTACCTCGTCACGGCGGTCGCGGCCGTGGCGGGAGCGATCGCCGGCGTCTACATCTTCGGCGGGATCCTGCTCGTCCTCCCCGCCGTCGGCGACTTCGTCAACCAGCTCCCGAACGCGATGGCGAACGCGCTCGGGCGGCCGGAGCTGGAGCCCGTACTGACGCCGAACCAGGTGTTCGCCGTGCTGACCGCGGGCGGTTCGGTCACCGGGCTCGGCGTCGCCGGGTTCACCTACTGGTACCGCTGGGAGCGCCCCCGGAGCCACGCCGAGGTGCGCCGCCGCGGCATCAACGAGGGGCTCCCGCGGACGGTCGCGTTCGTCTACGCGCTCTCGCGGGGCGGGATGGAGATGCCCGAGGTGATGCGGACGCTCGCGCACAACCGCGACGTCTACGGCCACGGCGCCGACGAGATATCGGTCGCCGTCCGCGAGATGGATCTGTTCGGACGGGACATCGTCACCGCCGTTCGCAACGTCTCGCGGCGCACGCCCAGCGAGGAGTTCAAGACGTTCACGGAGAACCTCGTGAGCGTCCTCCAGAGCGGCCAGAACCTCCCGGGGTTCCTCCGCGAGCAGTACGAGCGCTACCAGGAGGAGGCCCTCGACCGCCAGGAGGACGTCATCGAGTTGCTGGCGACCATCGCGGAGGCATACGTCACCGTCCTCGTCGCCGGCACCCTGTTCCTGATGACGATCCTGCTCGTGTTCGGGCTGACGACCACGCGGACGATCAACTTCCTGCGCCTGCTCGCCTACGGGATGATCCCGCTTGGAAACCTCCTGTTCGTCGTCTACCTCTCCGGGAAACTCGACCTGCTCGGCGTCGGCGGCGGGAGCGACACCGGCGCGCTCGCCGAGTCGATCGGTGGCCGGACCGGACTTCCCGACCGCGAGGCCGGCGCCGGCGTCGACGCCCCGGTCGCCGACGGAGGGTACGCGACCGGGTCGACCGACAGGGAGCAACTCGCCGTCTACGACTCGCTCGAACGCGTCCGGCGCCTCCTCGACCGCCCGGTCGGCACGCTCCTCGAACGGCCGACCGCGGTCCTCTACGTGACCGTCCCCGTCGCGGCCCTCTCGGTCGCGCTCCGCGCGCCGACTGCGTTCGGCAGCGGCGGCGTGCAACTGCGCGCACTCGACGACGTGATCATTCAGGCGCTGCTGTTCGTCGTGGGCACCTTCGCGGTCTCGTGGGAGCTGTACAGCCGCCGGATCCGGAAGATGGAGGCCGCGCTCCCGGAGTTGCTCGACCGGCTCGCGAGCCTCAACGAGGCCGGGATGTCCGTCGTCGAGGGGTTCGAACGGGTCAAAGAGAGCGACCTGGGCCCGCTCTCCGTCGAGATCGAGCGGATCAGTCGCGACCTCACGTACGGTGCGAACGTCGACGACGCGCTCCGCAGGTTCGGCCTCCGCGTACGGACGACCGCGACCACTCGGGTCGTCACCCTGCTGACGAACGCGCTCCGGGCGAGCGGCAACCTCGGGCCGGTCCTGCGGATCGCGGGCGATCAGGCCTCGGCGGAACTCAAGCTCCGGCGGAAGCGCCGCCAGCAGATGTTCACCTACCTCGTCGTCATCTACATCTCTTTTCTCGTCTTCCTCGTCATCATCGTCGCCGTCCAGGAGGTGCTCGTCCCGAGCCTGCCCAACAACGTCCCGACGCCGGAGAACTCCGCCCGGATGGCCATCAACGTCGAGCAGTTCGCCCGCTTCGGGCAGGTGAACAAGGCCGCCTACACGCTCGTCTTCTTCCACACCG
The DNA here is from genome assembly GCA_042217395.1 of Halosimplex sp. Lineage (GTDB taxonomy): Archaea > Halobacteriota > Halobacteria > Halobacteriales > Haloarculaceae > Halosimplex. The sequence continues at coordinate 7,199 of JBDGSU010000089.1, read as the reverse complement.
CGATCGTCCAGGCCGTCCTCTCGGGGTTCATCGGCGGCCAGCTCGGCGAGGGATCGCTCAAGGACGGCGCCAAACACGCCGCGGTCATGCTCGCCGTCGCCTACGGCGCGTTCCTGCTGCTCTCCTCGCCCGTCGCCCAGGTCACCTTCCAGGACCAGACGATGACCGCCGACCGCGTCACCGTCGAGTCGGTCTCGCTCTCCGAGGGCGGATACGTCACGATCCGCGCCCGAACGGCCGAGGGCGAGATCGTCGGTCACAGCGAGTATCTCGAACCCGGCACGCACCGGGATATCGGGATACGACTCGAATCGACGTACTCCAGTGACATGGAACTGTACGCGGTCCCCCACCTCGACACCGACGGCGACGAGCGCTTCGGCTACACAGGCGGGTCCGTGGACGCGCCGTACCCGTCCAAACGGACCCAGATCTACGACGTGGCGCAGGTACGTGAGCGACGGGCGAGGTGACGAATACCCGAATTCAGCGTCTCGAAGACCCGATCGAACGGGATCGACTCCCCGCGAGACGCGTCCCGGTCCGAGAACTCGGGTCCAGGGTCGGCACGCTTTAGACCGGCGGCGGTCCTACCATCGGACCGATGGAGCTGGCCGCATTCGCCGAGCGAGCCCGGGCGATCGAAGCCGAGAGCGCCGACAGCGAGATCCGCGAGCGAGTGAGCGACCTGTTCGAGACGGCCGGCGACGACCTGCCCGTCGTCGCCCGCTACGTCCAGGGCCGGGTCTTCCCCGCCCACGACTCGACGAAGCTCGACATCGGCCCGGCGCTGTGCTACGAGGCGATCGCGAAGGCCGCCGGGCGGAACGTGAGCGCCGACGACGTCGAGGACCGCGTGGCCGATGTCGGCGATATCGGCGAGGTGGCCGCGAGCTACGACTTCGGCGGCCAGCAGGGGCTGGGCGCCTTCGGAGCGGGCGGACGCGACGAGCCGGGCGGCCCGGGCGGTGACCCGAACGACGGACTCTCCGTCTCCGAACTCGACCGCGAACTCCGCGGACTGGCCGCCGCGGAGGGATCGGGAAGCACGGACACCAAGCGGGACATCCTCTTCGGGCTGTTCAACCGGACCGAGGGCGACGAATCCCGGTACGTCGCCAGGCTGGTCCTCTCCGAGATGCGTATCGGCGTCGGCGAGGGGACCGTCCGGGACGCCGTCGCCGAGGCGTTCGACGTGCCGGTCGACGAGGTCGAGCGGGCGCTGCAGGTCACGAACGACTACGGCGAGGTCGCGGTCGTCGCACGCGACGAGGGCGTCGAGGGGCTCGAATCGCTCCGCCTCGAGATCGGTCGCCCGGTCGGCGCGATGCTCGCGCAGGCGGGGACGGTAACGGACGCCCTCGACGACTGGGAGGAGGCCGCAGTCGAGTGGAAGTACGACGGGGCGAGAGTGCAGGTGCACCACGACGGGGAACGGACGCGGCTCTACTCCCGGAACATGGAGGACGTGACCGACCCGCTCCCGGAGGTCGTCGAGTTCGTCGAGGCGGCAGTCGACGAGCCGGTGATCCTCGACGGAGAGGTGGTCGCGGTCGACGACGGCGGCTCGCCGCTGCCCTTCCAGGAGGTGCTCCGTCGGTTCCGGCGGAAACACGACGTGGCGAAGGCCCGCGAGGACGTCGCCGTCGAGTTCCGCGCGTTCGACTGCCTACACGCCGCGGGCGAGGACCTGCTGGAGCAACCGCTCGTCGAGCGCCACGACCGCCTTCGATCGGTTCTCGGCGGTGGTGCGGGTGCGGACGAGTCCGACGAACGGGCGGTCTCGACGCTGACGCGCTCCGGGGGCCCCGACGAGATCGCCGACGTGGAGACGCGAGCCCTGGAAGCGGGCCACGAAGGGATCATGCTGAAGAACCCCGAATCGACCTACACGCCGGGCAAGCGCGGGAAGAACTGGCTGAAGCGCAAACCCGACGTGGAGACGCTGGATCTGGTCGTCACCGGTGCGGAGTGGGGGGAGGGCCGGCGGGCGAGCTTCCTCGGGACGTTCCTGCTCTCGGCGCGGACCGACGAGGGGTTCGCGACGCTCGGGAAGGTCGCGACCGGGATCACCGACGAGGAGCTCGCGGATCTGACCGAGCTGCTGGAACCGCACGTCCTGAGCGAGGACGGGACCGCGGTCGAGATCGATCCGGCGGTCGTCTTCGAGGTGGGCTACGAGGAGATACAGGCCTCTCCCACCTACTCCTCGGGCTACGCGCTGCGGTTCCCGCGCTTTCTCGGCGTCCGCGAGGACAAGGACCCGGCCGACGCCGATTCGCTGGAGCGCGTCGAGCGACTGACCGAACGGTAGTAGTCGGCGCGCCGGCCGATAATCCACCGGTGAGACCCGATTCCGACGGGAAACCCTTGCGGCCGGTCGGACGCGATCGCAGCTCCCCGTCTCGGACGGACCCGCCGGGAACCCAACCCCTATCACCGAGAAGCGGGGATAGACTGGTATGACAGTCCGACACGACGGCCTGACCGTCGACTGGCTCGGCTACGCGACCCTCCGAATCGAGGGCGACGACACCGTGGTCTACTTCGACCCCGGCCGCTACGGCACGCTCACCGGCGAGTGGGAACCCGACACCCCCGGCGTCGGCCACCCACCGGGGCGGGACTACGCGCCCAAAGACGGCGACGTCGTCTGCGTGACGCACATCCACCACTACGACAGCGACGGCGTCGAGCGCGTCGCGAAAGAGGACGCCACCGTCGTCGCCTTCGAGGGCATCGACGTGGCCGACACCGACCGCGACCTGACGCCGGTCGACGAACTGGACTACGACGTCGTCGAGGTCGGGATGGAGGACGAACTCGTCGCCGGTGACGTACCGATCGCGACCGTTCCCGCGTACAACGAGGCCGACGGGAAGAACGTGGACGAGGACGGGACGCCCATGCACCCGGAGGGCTTCGGCTGCGGGTTCGTCGCGACAGTCGACGGGACGAACGTCTTCTGGACGGGCGACTCGGACGCCCTCGAGGGTCACGAGGCGCTCGACGTCTCGCTGTTCGTGCCCTCCATCGCCCAGTCGTTCACGATGGACCGCCACGACGCCGCCGACCTCGCCGAGGCGATGGACCCGGACCTCGTGCTCCCCATCCACTACAACACGTTCGAGGCGCTGGAGGCCGACAGCGGCGCCTTCGCCGAGGACGTCGCGAGGCGGGAGGTCCCGGTGGTCCTCGACGAGCGGTGAAGTGAGCCGGGACGGGACGCGACTCGTCCGTCGACCGAGCGGACGGTACCGAGCGATCGCTTATGGCCCGTCCGTCCGTATCGGTCTATCGGGTGAGAGCCGAGTGAGCATCCTCACGGACGACACGGAACCGACCGTCCCGGACCGCGAGCGAGCGAGCCCCGGTCGGGCGGTCGGAATCGCATTCCTGACGACCGTCGCAGCGTTCGTCGTCACGCTGGCGGCCGGTGTCGCGTTCCTGATCCCGCTGTTCGTCCTCGATATCGACGTTCAGAGCACCGCGGCGTTCCTCGGCCTGACCGCCGCCGGACAGGTCGGCTTCGTCCTGTTCGGCTACGCCGTCGCGCGCTATCGCGGGATGCGGATACCGATCGCCGTCCCCTCGCTCCGGGAAGTCGGCTACGCGGCGGCGGGGACGGTCGCCGCGCTGACGAGCGCGATCGTCCTCTCTGTGGTCCTCGAGCGACTCGGACTGGTCCCCGGCTCGGTCATCGGCGAGGCGGCCGTCACCGACCCGACGCTGCTGCTCTGGCTCGGTCTCCTCTCGGTCGTGCTCGTCGCGCCCGCCGAGGAGTTCCTCTTCCGCGGCGTCGTCCAGGGAACGCTCCGGGAGGCGTTCGGTCCCGTCGGCGCCGTCGCGGGGGCGAGCCTCCTGTTCGGCTCGCTCCACCTCGCGAACTACACGGGGAACACCACCGCCGTCGTCGCCGGCGCGTTGCTGATCGCCGCGACGGGCGCGGTGCTCGGCACGGTCTACGAACTCGCCGGCAACCTCGCAGTCCCGATCGCCGTCCACGCCGTCTACAACCTGGTGCTGTTCGTCATCGCCTATCTGACGATCTGAACCGAGAAGAGCCGCGCTCGCTCAGACGACGCCCATCTCGCCGAGGCGGTCGGGCAGGTACGTCTCGGTCACGAAGTCCAGCCCGTAGGAGGCCAGGCTCTGCTGTTCGGACTTCTTACCGATGTCGAGCTGGAGCTCGATCTGTTCCTCCCAGTAGTCGGACTGGAAGCGCGGGTCCTCGAGTTCGCTCTCCAGGGCGTTGACGTCCGAGTCGCTCAACGGGTCGGTCGGGAGGTCGTACTCGACGATGTCCTCGGGCTGGATGCCGATGAAGCGCGCCTCCGGGGTGGCGAGGTACTCCGAGAGGTGCGCGCTCTTGATCGACCCGTAGGAGACCGACCCGAAGATGCGGTACGACCACGGGTCGCCGTCGGTGAAGACGGTGACCGGGAGGTCCAGTTCGTCGTGGAGGCGCTTGGTCAGCCGGCGGGTCGCCCGCGCGGGCTGGCCGCCGAGGTGGACGACCAAGGCGTCGTACTCGTCGTCGAAGCCGTTCTCGACCAGGCGGTCGCGCATGCCGCCGGTCTCGACGCAGAGGACGAACTCGGCGTCGTTGTCGAGAAACTCGATGGTGTCGGGGTTGTTCGGGATCTGGTAGCCGCCCTGGCCGACGTCGTCCTGGCAGTGGATCTCGCGATCGCCGCGGTTGGTCTGCTCGCGGATGCGAAGCGGCCCCATCACCTTCGCGCCCGACTCCTCCGGACGCATGTGGAAGTCCTCGCGTTTGACCTCCGAGACGATCTCCAGGTCCTCGATGAGGTTGTTCGATTCGTCCTGCGTGTCGAACTGGGCCTCGTCCAGGTCCCAGGACTCCGAGAGGTAGTAGAGTTCACGCAGGGTCGACGAGCGGTCCTGGTCGAGCTGGCGGGCCAGGAAGTCGATCGTGTAGGTGGCCTTCAGGAGCTTCTCGGCGCCTGAGATGGTCTTGGCGGTGCGGGTGCTCTCGCGGTCCCCGTACACCCAGACGTTCTTGTCCTCGTCGTACTCGATGTTGGACTTCGTCCGGGTCGGAATCTTCATCTTCGGGACGTCGCCGTCCTCGAACTGCTCGTAGAACTCCTCGGCGAGGTCGATCAGCTGTTCCCTGGCGTCGGCGTCGGTGTCTGTGTCTGCGCTCATTGGAATGTGTCGATGTTCGTGTCGGTGTTACGCGTCGATGGTGATCCGCTCGTCTTCGACCCCGTCGACGGAGATGTCGAACTCCGCGTCGGGGCCCGCGTCGTACTCCAGGGTCGCCTCGTCGCCGGCTGACACCGTCGTCGACCACTTGACGAACCACTCGCCGTCCATCTCGACGACGCTGGCGTCGCCGTTGGCGAGGACCGGTTCGCTCCCGGCGACGATGTCCGTGATATCGACGTCGGCGGCCCGGTCGGAGTTGTTCTCGATCACCAGCCGGACGGTGTCGCCGTCGCGCTGGCGCTCGATCAGGACGTTGTTCATGATCCGCGCGAGCGTGTCGTCGATGTCCAGGTCGTCGTTCCCGGTGACCGCCGAGAGCTTCGTGGCCATCTCCGGCAGGATGGTCGCCAGCTTGTCCTGCTTCTCGCGGCGCTGTTGCATCGAGCGGCGCTTTTTCAGGAAGGACTTGAGCTCGCGGGCCGCCTCGCGGATCGCGAGTTCGATCTCGGATTCGAGTTCGGGGACGTTCGCGACGGCGTCTTTCGACTCGCTCGTGAACGGGACGTTCGTCGAGGCGATGTGGACCATGACGACGACGGGGCCGTTCGGGATGCCCGAGCCGCCGGGCTGGTCGAGGTTGTAGTTGCGCCAGTTGATCGACTTGACCACGTCCGTCGTGGCGCAGGCGCCGCGCTGGTAGACCAGCGGGACGCGGTTGGCGAAACGCATCACCTCGGCCGTGCCCTCGGCCTCGACGTCGCCGCCGTAGGCCAGCCCGGCCTCGACGATGAACGGGTCGCCGCCGTGGACGGAGGCGTCCCGCGTCGAGGCCGCGTAGAAGTCGGCGTCGTACTCCTTGCGCAGGCCCTCCTCGATGAGGCCGGCCTCGATGGGCGAGAGGCAGTCGGTCGGCGGCGCGATGATGTCCGTCTCGCGCATCGCCTCCAGCAGTTCGCTGGCGGTGTCGCGGTCGTCCGCGATGTCGTTCACGTTCGGCGGCTCGTCGGGCACGCGGCGGGCGCGCTCCCAGAGCGCCTCGACGACGTTCTCGCGGGCGGTCTCGCCGAACGTCGCGTCGTCGTACTCCTCCGTGGCCTCGGCCGCGCGGCGGACGAACTCGCGGATCTCGTCGCGGGTGAACCGGTGGCGGGCGTCGTCGGCGTCGCCGAACTTCGGCGCGAGCCGGTCGGCCAACCCCTGGATCGTCGCGTCGTCCTTCTGTGTGGTCGTCACCTCGTCGACGACGGCGTACAGGTCGGCGCGGAGCCGTTCGTACTCCTCGGCGTCCCCGTCGACCTCGACGGTGACGCCCGTCCCGACGATAGCGCTCCAGCCCGCGTCGCAGGCGTTCTCGCGGACGGTCGACCCGAACGTGACCTCGTGTTTGGCCTCGATGTCGTCGGCGACGTCGTCGACGAGGTCGCGGAACTCGTGGTGGGCGACCCGGTCGTAGCCCGAGAGGGCGTCGTCGACTCGCTCGGCGAACTCCTCGGTCGCCGCGGCGCCCTTGTTGGCGACGGCGGCCTCCAGCGCGGCGGCCACGTCCGCCGGTTCGTGGGCCTTCGGCGGTTCCCAGGACATCTCGCGCCCGTAGTGGCGGTCGCGGAAGTTGTCGATGACCGAGTCGGCGGTCTTGCCGCCGACGCGGGTGAACTCGCTCTGCAGGAAGCCCGACACCGAGTACGAATCGGTGGCGTCGAGCATCTTGATGAGCGTCCCGAGTTCGACCCCGTGGGGATGGGGGCGGATCTCCTCGGTCTCGGCGGGGAGCTGGTCGGTCACCCGCTCGTATTTCATGTGTTCGCTCGGCTCGCGGAGTTCGATGCGGGCGTGGGGGTTGACGACCGCGGTGTGTTTGATGTAGTCGTGGAGTTGGTTCCGGGCGCGCATGTTGGCCTCCATCTCCAGCTCGATGCGCGTCCCGTGGGGGCGGTCCCAGGACGTGGTCTCGGAGTCCTGGATTTCGGGTTCGTTCGCGTCGGTGTCCACGATGAGTTCGAAGTACTCGGCCTCGGCGCTGCCCT
>JBDGSU010000046.1:0-9702 GCA_042217395.1 Halosimplex sp. | reverse complement strand
TTACTGCGGGGGTTCCCGCAGGCGCGCGGAGCGCGCCGAGGAAATCCCCGCAGTAAAAAGATGGTGGTAGATAGGCATTTGTGGGCAGGGCGAAAAGACCGGACGAACGATGCCAGCGGACGAGCCGGAGTTCGACACGGGCGTGGGGCTGTACGAGCGGATTCGGGAGCGGCTGGGGTGGTACCCGACGGCCGACGTGGACGTGCTGGTCGTCGGCGGCGGCGTCCAGGGCCTGCTCGCCCTCGACGAACTCACCGACCGGGGCTACGCCGCCGCGCTCGTCTCGAACTCGCCGCTGGGCGCCGGCCAGACCTTCGACTGGCCGGGCGCGCTGGCGAAGGGGTATCTCGACCCCGAGCCCGAGCGCCGACGCGCCGTCGACGAGCGCTGGCTCCCGTTCACCGAGGACGAGCGCGTCCCCGTCGAGGGCGGCGAGTGGTACGTCTGCTCGACGGACCACCCCTATCGGTACCTCCCCGACCAGTGGGACGAGGGCGGCTACGGATACGAGGAACTGGACGCCGACGAGGTCCCCGAGGTCTACCGCGACGGCTCGATCTTCGCGAAGGGCAGCGGCGAGCACGTCGCGAAGATCGACGAGTACGCGATAGAGCGCGAGGCGCTCGTCCGCGCGCTCGCCGGCGACCACGAGGACCGGATCGTCGTCGGCGACATCGCCGAGTTCGCGTTCACGGGCGGGGGTCATGGCGAGGGAGACTCCGGCGGTAGCGCCCCCGCGGTCGAGCGAGTCACCGTCGAGACCCACAAGGACCTGACCGTCGAGGTCGAGCCCGACTACGTCGTCGCGGCGACGGGGACCGGCACCCACGGGTTCGTCGACGCGCTGATCGAGAGCGAGGGGTTCGCCGAGGCGGGCGGCGACCCGGCGACCGTCCGCGCGTCGCTCGATCCCGTGACCTACCGGAACCAGCTCGTGCTCGCGGTGCGCGGCCCGGCCGTCGACCTCCCGGCGGTCAGCGCCTATCTCCCGCACAAGGGAATGCAGGTGGTCGCCCGGCGTCACCGCCGCCGCGAGGAGAACTTCGTTACCTGGTACGTCACGAACGACTCCGCCGCGGAAGCGGTCGATCCCGACGACGCCACCGACGAGGCGATGGGCACGCTCGATCCCGAGAAGGTCGAAGTGGGCTACAACAAACTGTTCGAGCTCGCGCCGGATCTCAAGGATCGGGCCTCCGACGCGGAGCTCCGCGAGGGCGACAGCCCCATCGAGTTCTACGCCTACGCGACGCTCGACCAGCGCGTCGACGGCGAGGAGTGGCCCCACCACGCCGAACCGCTCGCCGGCGTCGCGAACGTCGGCGTCGCACTCCCCGCCTGCGCCGCCGGCGTCTGGCCGGCGCTCGACGACGTCGTGGACTACGTGGGCGACGCCGTCGACCCGAGCGGGTCGCTCGGGGCAGTCCCGACCGGCGGCGAGCCGCCCTACGGTCGCCTCGCCGACGACCGGCCCGGCGCGCGCTGGCTCGACTGGCAAGCGCTCGGTGTCAGGTATCCGCGCGTGCAGAAGCGTCCCGACGCCGTCGAGCGGTGACCCGGCGGCCAACCGGTACGACGAGCGGGAGCCCCTGTACGCCGACGGATCGGACCGCCCCGGACGTTCGCCGTCCTCGGGGTCCGTGTTACCAGCACTCGGCGTATAGCTAAGCCCCGAGAACGCGAATATATGGATATGTCGACACGATCTCGGACCACGCTCCGGAACGGTGCGATCGGCGCGGTCGTCGGCACCGCGCTGGGATTCGTCCCGCTCGTCCTGCTGGTCGCCCCCTTCCTCGGGGGCGGCGTCGCCGGCTACCTCGAACGCGACGGCGGCCGTCGCGGCGTCGTGGCCGGCGCCGTCGCCGGCGTCCTGATGGCCGCGCTCACGGCGCTCGTCACCGCCGTCGTCGTCTTCGTCCGCTTCGGCGACTTCCCCTTCCTCGCACTCGACCGGCCGCTCGCCTCGTTCGCACTCGCCGCGACCCTGTCGCTGGCAGCCGCACTCGGTCAGACGCTCGTCGCCGCCGTCGGCGGCGGGCTCGGCGGTATCCTCGAAGCCGACCGACGGCGCCGCTTCCGTACCGACCGCGGCGCACTCCCCGGGAGCGACCGACCCGCTCGCTCGTGGCTCCGCGTCCTCGGCAGCCTCGTCGCCGGCGTCGTCGCCTTCCTCGTCGTCGCCGTCGTCCTGACGGCCGTCCTCGACCCGCTGATCTGGCCGTCGTTGCTCGTCAGCCTTCCGCTCGGCGTCGTCGCCGGCGTCGCCGTCGCCGTCCTCGCCTACCACCTCGCCGTCCGGGACCGGGAAGGGCGCGTCGACTGGCGGACGGTCGGGGTCGGGGCGGTGGCCGTCCTCGCTGTCTTCGGCCTGGCCGTCGTCGGTCTCTACGTCCTCGGCGAGCAACGCGTCGTCGAGAACTACGACAGCACGTACACCTACGAGGTGACCCTCGACGCCGACGAGACGCTCGAGGACCCCACGTTCTACGTTCCCGCTCCGACCGCGAACGGCACGTCGGCGATCGGCGAGCAGTTCGTCGCCAAGGCGAACTACTACCGCGACAGCTACCCCGGCCCGAACGGCTCCGAGCCCGCACCGGTGAACTTCACCTACGAACTCGTCGACACCGAGCGCGGGCGGATGCTCGCCGTCTCCGCCGACCGCATCGAGGTCCATCGCTCGTACTACCGCGTCGTCGAGAACGAGACGATGGGGTGGACCGAACCGATCGCACGCGAGGAGTACGACCCAGACGACCCCTCGATGGGCGTCCGCGACGACGGGAGCTTCACGTTCGAGGTCACGGTGGTCGCTGACGACCGGATCGACACGGCCGACCCCTTCGGAGATGAACCGCTGTTCGCGAGCGAGTACGACGACGCGGCGGTCGACTGCGTCGACCCGTACTTCGACACCCAGCGCTGTTTCGCCTACGAGGGGTGGACCTACGCCGACTACGAGACGGACGAGAACGCCAGCGTCTACGTCTCCGCGCAGCTCACCGGCCGCAACGAGTGGTTCTCCGGCGGCTGGACCGGCAACGAGTACCGCGAGTGGTCCCGCGTCGAACTGCTCGGCCCGCAGTCGGGCTGGCACCGGACCGAGGCCGAACTCGAAGTCGGAAGCGGCAACTACCGGCGGTGACAGCTCCCGGCGATGGACGCCGCTACGCGCTCTCGACCGTCCAGTCGTCGAGGAGGCCCCGCAGGGTTTCCTCGTCGACCGCCCGTGCGCCGACGACCAGGTCCCGACTGTCGACCGTCCCGAAGACAGCGACCCGCTCCCCGAGACGCCCGCCGCGGAGTGTGACGGCCTCGTCTGCGAGCGTCGTCTCTCCCCACTGGTCGTCGGACACGCCGAGCCAACGCCGGAACGTCCTCGACACCTCGTCGGCTGAGTCAGTTCCGGGCGTCGCGCGCATCCGGTCGCCATTCCCGTCGGCTACCGGGGTCGCGACGAACCGACCGAGCCAGCGGTCCTCGAAGGTCACGTCGACAGGGTCGTAGTCGAAGCCACCCGCTTCCGGAAGCGAGGGTGGCTCCGTCAGGTCGCTCCCGGCCCGTTCGACGGCTGCGGCGTAGTCCTCGCTCTCATCAGGCCGGCCCGGCCGTCCAGTCGTCGGCGTCCCCGACCCGGAGGGTGTCTCCGATGCCGGCGAACCGTCTCCGGGACCGTCGGAGAGCAACAGCACCGACCCGGCCCCGCCCACCCCGAGCGCGCCGAGGACTTTCAGCAGGTCGCGACGGTCGGGGTCCATCAGTTCCCACCTCCCGTCTGCCAGAACTCGGCGTTTATCGATCCGGTCACGTCCTCGTCGATCCTGGTCTGGGCGAGTCCGAACAGCCGCTGGGTGGTTCTGGCGGTCGTCTTTGCCGTCTCGGCCTTCGACGCGTAGGCCTCGGCCTTGCCGTCGGCGTCCGACCACGCGTCCCAGACCCCACCGAGCCACCCTTCGGAAATGTCCTCCCAGTACAGTGCCGACGCCTCGAACAGTAGCGCGTCCATCTGGTACGCCGAGAGCAAGTAGGCGTTGTACCTGTAGACGTCACCGACGGTGTGCTCGTCGCGGTCGAACCGATCCTGAAGATCGCGGAGTGTCTTGACGACCGGGAGGCGCATGTTGGCGTAGGCGTTCTGGAGCCCGTGGACCGCAGTCTTCTTCTCGACATCGCCCTCGATCATCCCGCTCGCGGCGCCGACGGCGAACCCGAAAAAGAACCCCTTCGCGGTCGACAGCGCGGTCGATGCCGACAGCGAGTAACCGCTCCCGTTCTGCAGCGCCGTCGACAGCTGGCTCCAGGCGGTCGCCAGATCCGACCCAGTGCTGTAGGCGCCGTGCATCAGTTGGGCGGCCCCGATCCACGTCTCGATCGCTTCGCCGAGTCCGCCGTGGGAGACCACGTCGCGAGCGTGCTGGTCGATGGACTGAGCGTTGTTGAGGCAGGCGGTGAGCCGCTGGAACGCCGCGCGATAGGGGCGCTCGACCTCGTCCATCGACCAGTTGATCGCGTCGGTCGCGATGTCCAGCGCCGGCCCGACCGCCGCCTTCTTGTACGGCGACGCCAGGAAGACGACGATCTCGACGAGGTCCCACCCGATCTCGTTGAGGCGGCCGAGCGTCTCGTAGGCGGCCGACGCCTCGCGGATCGTCCGCATCCGCTCGACTTCGCGGTCCAGTCGGCAGCCCACAACCCTTCCGAGAAGGTATCGAGCGTAACCACGTCCTTCGTCGTGGTCTCGTCGACCAGCCCGAACTCGGTGTCGGTCACCGCCACCCGCTGGGGGTCGACCTCCGGGATCGACCGGATCAGGTAGTAGGTCCCGTAGCCGGTGTCGACGACCGTCCTCACGCCCTCGCGGAGCGCGTAGGGCACGTCGGCGGCCGTCCGCGTCACGGTCTCGGTCGGCGTCGGTGCATCGGTCAGTGTCGCGGTCGGCGTGGGCGTCTCGGTCGGTGTGGGCGTCGGACTCGGTGTCAGCGTCGGGGATGGGGAGGGGCTGGGCGTCGGCGGGGGTTCGTCGCCGAGGGCCTGGAGGCTCCCTCCTTTGGTCCCCACGTAGACGACGCCGTCGACCACGACCGGCGGCACGAAGACTATCTCGCCGAGCGACCGGCGCCACCGGACGGACCCGTCCGACCGCGAGAACGCGGAGACGACCCCGTCGACGCTGGTGACGACGACCGACGATTCCGTGACCGTAATTCCCACCGCTTCCCCGCCCCCTCCGGTCGACGCGGACCATCGCTCGGATCCGTCCTCGGTCGAGCGCGCACTGATCCCACCGAACCCCCGCACGTACGCCGTGTCGTCGGTCACCGAGACTGACGTGTCCAGAGCGTGATGGTCGGAGTGTAATCGCCACTGTTCGTTCCCGTCGTCGGCATCGATCGCGTAGTAGTATCCGCCATCGTCGGCGCGTCCGACTAGCGCGTAGACGGTACCGTCGGCGACCGTCGGTGCCGAGAACACGTACTCGCTGTCGGTATCGAACTCGAACTTCCACTGTCGTTCCCCGTCGTCGGCACCGAACGCGTAGACGTTGGCGTCTTTCGTGGCGAGATATATCGAATCCCCGTCGAGAGCGGGCGGCGCAGATACCTTTTCATCCAGCGTCTGCTCCCACTGTTGCTCTCCCTCGTCGGCCGAAAACGCGTACACGCTCCCGTGGTAAGCCACATCGTACACTGTCCCGTCGGCGACAGTCAGCTGGGGAGAAGTGAACCCGGGATGTTCGACCGACCAGCGTTCAGATCCATCCTCGATGTCGAGCGCGGAGACGTAGTCGGACCCACCGACGTATACCGTCCCGTCGGCAGCGACCGGTGGATTGTAGATGGACCCTTTTGCGTCGAAGTGCCACCGCTCGGTCCCGTCACGTATCGAAACGGCGTGTATCGTTTCGTTCTCCGAGAGGACAAACACCGTCCCGTCGGCGACGATGGGTGAGGTCTGGATCTCCATGTCCGACCCGAACTCCCAGAGCGTGCCCGGCTCCTCGTCGGGAACCCTGACCTCCGGCGTGTACCCGGTGTTCTGCGCGTCGTGGTGAAGTTGCGGCCACGATTCACCACCCAGGAGAGTCCCGTTCGCCTCCACCCGACCCCGTCGGTTCACACCGGTTCTATTCGATGACTCGCCGGAGAGATACCCATTCACACCAACAGTACTGTACATAGACACCGATAAACGCTGGTGGTAGCACGACAGTCCGTGACCGACGGCTCGCAGTTCGTACGTCGCTCCCGTTTCGTAGCTCACGGGCCACTCCCGCTCGTGTCTCGCTCTCCCCGTTCGCCAAACCGCGACGTTCCGCCCCCGCCAGTCACTCCGGTCCCGCAGTCTTACGGGTCACTTTTCGCTACGCGTCTCGCAACTCTCGCACCCGCTCGACGTTCCACGCGTAGCTCTTGCCGTCCTCGGTCGGCGTCTCCAGCACGAGCGGCACGTCGAGCAGGTCCTCGTGGTTGAGGAACGCGCGCATCCCGTCCTCGCCGATGTACCCCTCGCCGACGTGGGCGTGTTCGTCCTTGTTCGTCCCGCACTCGTGTTTCGAGTCGTTGAGGTGGATACACTCCAGGTGCTCCAGCCCCACCACGTCGTCGAACTCCGCCACCGTCTCCGCGACGCCCTCCGGCGTCGAGAGGTCGTAGCCCGCCGCGAACGCGTGGGCGGTGTCGAGACAGACGTCCAGGTCCTGGGCAGAGCGGTCGAGCACTTCGGCGAGGTGCTCGAAGTCACCGCCGAGTTTCGTCCCCGACCCCGCGTCGGACTCGACGAGGACCGTCACCCCGTCGGGGATCTCGAGTTCGTCCAGCGCGCTCGCGGCGTTGTCCAGCCCGCCCTCGACGCCCGCGCCCGTGTGCGCACCGAGGTGGACGTTGACGTACTCGATGCCAAGTTTGTCCGCGGCGTCGACCTCTTTCTGCATCGAGTCGATCGACTTCTCGCGCAGGTCGTCTTTGGGCGTGCAGAGGTTGACGAGGTACGAGGAGTGGATGACCCACGGGCCCAGATCGTGCTCGTCGACCATCTCACGGAACTCGGCGGCCTCGTCGTCGCCGATCGACGGGTCCTGCCAGACCTGCGGCGAGTGCGAGAAGATCTGCCCGCAGTTGCCGCCGATCTCCAGCTGTTCGTCCACGGCGTTGGGCACGCCGCCCGCGATCGAAGTGTGTGCGCCCACTCGAGTCATGGCCGACCCCAGGGAACCGACCGGCAAAGTCGTATCGAACCGCCGACGGGCGGTCCGGAATCACCGCGGGCGCGTCTCGACCCGAAACCGAGGGCGAACCCGCAACCAACCGGGCGCGAATCAGTACCGATTCGGCCACCGCCGCGTCACAGCGGGTTCTCGCCCTCGCGCGTCCACGCCTCGTTCTCGTACTTCGCGCTCGCGCGTGCGCGTGCCCGTTCGTGCTCTAGGTTCGACCACGTTCCCTCGTGGGCATCCGCCCAGGAACGGAGCGCAGCCGTCAGCTCGGCGACTGCCGCCTCCCGGGCGATCCCCGACTGCTCGCGGACGCTCGTCGCTCGCTCGTCGAACGCCGCGGGCGTCGCGTCGGGGTCGGCGAAACACGCGAGGTGGCGCCCGGTCGTCCGCTCGTAGGTGATCGAACCGTGCTGGACGACCGCGTCTCTCTGCCGGTACTGGGCGTTCCCGGAGATCTTCCGCCCGTCGCCCGCGACCACGTCGTGGGCGGGGTGGAGCGCCCGCAGGTAACAGGCCGGCCGGTAGACCGCCGGCCGTTCCTCGTCGGCGAACCCCGCGTCGACATCCATTCCCTCGAAAGCATCCAGTATCGGTTCGCAGAGCATCTCGTAGGAGTCCATGAGGTCGCCGGGGAGTTCGTCGGCCGGAGCGACGATCGAGTAGGAGATGTCCCCCCAGTCGTCGTGGTAGATGGCGCCGCCGCCGGTGGGTCGGCGGGTGACGGTGATCCCCTCGCGCTCGCAGTAGTCCCAGTCGATCGTCGCGGGGTCCTGGTGGTAGCCAAGCGAGAGCGTGCTCGGTTCCCAGCGGTAGAGACGGATGGTCCGCACGCCCGCCTCGGCGGCACGCTCGGCGGCGATCTCGTCCAGCGCCATGTTCACCGGCCCCGGACGGGACTCCTCGGTGATCAGCCGCCACTCCCGGTCGGCCAGGTCCATGCCGGCGCTTGGAGCAGTGAGGGGTTAGGAATTGCGTTCGGACCGCACCGAGGCGTCCCACCGCACCTCGCTCAGAACGGTCCGGTCGAGACGACGTTGCGCATGACCGAGCGCTCGGCCCGGCGGAGCAGTTCGGCGGCCGTCCCCGGCGCGCAATCGAGGCGGTCGCCCACCGCCTCGACGCTGCCTTCGCGGGGCGTCTCGTAGTAGCCGCAGTCGACGGCCGCGACGACGGCCTCGAACTGCCGGTCGGTGAGGTCGCTGCCGGCGTCGAGTCGGCGGGCGTCGTACTCGCCGACCTCCAGCACCTCCACGTCCATCCCGTCGGGCATCTCGTCGACGGCGGTCTGGAGCATCTCGGCCGGGCCCACGGCGGTCAGTCGGACCGTCCCGTCCGCGCGGTACTCGACGGGCATCAACCCCACCAGCCCCGGCTGGGTGAACGCGCCGACGAAGTCCCGGCTGTGCTCCGGGATCGTCTCGCGGACGTAGAGGTAGAACGTGTCGTCGGGACACCGGGATATCTCGTACGTCGAGACGCTCTCGACGTCTTCCAGCACCGGCTCGTAGGGGTCGGGGTCGCCGTCGACGTGAAACAGGAAGGCCGGTTCCTCGGACAGCGCCGTGTTGTACTGGATCAGCCGCGAGACGCTGTACCCCTCCTCCTCGACGACGAACTGGTGCATCGGATGTCTCACCGACGGTTCCTGGTGGACCGCGACGCGCAGATACCGCATCGCGCGATCGGTTTCCCGCACGCAACTTAAACCCCGCCCACTCGTGAGGGCCAACGGCGATTGTCCGACCGGGCCAAGCCGACGTATGGCCGAGCAACGGCAGCGACAGGTGGGCGAGCCGTCGGTCGACGCCGCGGACGAGGCGCTCGCGGATCGCGACGCGGATTCGCCGCTGGCGGCCGCGCTCGCGGTCGTCCCCGACGACGCCGTCACCGACACCGAACGCCATCTCAACGCCCCCGCGCTCGTGGTCCGTGCCGACCGCGTGCAGGCGACCCTCGCGGCGCTGCGCGACGAGGCGGGCTTGGACCACTGCGCCTGCGTCACCGGGCAGGCCTACGGCGACCGCCACGAGTCGATCTACCACCTCCGCAGCTACGACGACCCGACCCGGGAGCTCTCCGTGGTGGTTCCGGTCCCCGCCGAGCGCCCCCGCAGTGAGAGCGGCGCCCGGGTGTACCCCACCGCCGACTGGCACGAACGGGAGGCCTACGACCTCGTGGGCATCGAGTACGACGACCACCCCGATCTGCGGCGGATCCTCCTGCCCGAGACCTGGCAGGGCCACCCGCTGGGTCCCGACTACGACGGGACGGAACCGCAGATCGTCACCTTCCGCGAGCACGAGAATCCGCTGGCCGACGACCACCGGGACGGCGAGACCCTCTTTCTCAACATGGGGCCCCACCACCCGGCGACTCACGGCGTGCTCCACCTCGGCGTCACCCTCGACGGCGAGCACGTCGCCGAGGTGACCCCCGACATCGGCTACATCCACCGCTGCGAGGAGCAGATGTGCCAGCAGGGCACC
>JBDGSU010000048.1:0-9771 GCA_042217395.1 Halosimplex sp. | reverse complement strand
TTCATCTACCCCGCGTTCGACCAGATCGTCTCGCACGCGGCGCGCCTGCGGACGCGCTCGCGCGGGGAGTTCACCTGCCCGCTCGTGATCCGGGCGCCCTACGGCGGCGGCATCCGCGCCCCCGAGCACCACTCCGAATCGAAGGAGGCCTTCTTCGTCCACGAACCCGGCCTCAAGGTGGTGATCCCGTCGACGCCGTACGACGCCAAGGGACTGCTCGCGTCGGCGATCCGCGACCCCGACCCGGTGATGTTCTTCGAACCGAAGCTCATCTACCGGGCGTTCCGCGAGGACGTCCCCGACGGCGAGTACACCGTGTCGCTGGGCGAGGCCGCGGTCCGCCGCGAGGGCTCGGACGTCTCCGTGTTCACCTGGGGCGCGATGACCCGGCCGACGATGGAGGCCGCCGAGAACCTCGCCGGCGAGATCGACGTCGAGGTGGTCGACCTGCGGACCCTGTCGCCGCTCGACGAGGAGGCCATCGTCGAGTCGTTCAAGAAGACCGGGCGCGCGGCCGTGGTCCACGAGGCCCCGAAGACGGGCGGGCTCGCCGGCGAGATCACGGCGACCATCCAGGAGGAGGCGCTGCTCTACCAGGAGGCGCCCATCGAGCGGATCACCGGCTTCGACGTGCCCTACCCGCTGTACGCGCTCGAGGACTACTACCTGCCCGAGGCCGAGCGCATCGAAGACGGCATCAGGGACGCCTACGACTTCTGAGGTATGGTCCGCGAGTTCAAGCTCCCCGACGTGGGAGAGGGCGTCGCCGAGGGCGAACTGCTCGAGTGGCACGTCGCCCCCGGCGACCGCGTCACGGAAGACCAGGTGGTCGCCGAGGTCGAGACCGACAAGGCCGTCGTGGACGTCCCCGCACCGGTGAACGGCACCGTCCGCGAGCTGCTCGCCGAACCCGGCGACGTGATCCCCGTCGGGGAAGTGATCATCACCTTCGACGTGGCGGGGGACGGAGCCGAGCCGGCGGTCGACCGGGACGCCACCGCCGACGCGGAGACCGAGGCGGGCGCCGAGAGCGCCGGAACGACCGGCGAGAGCGCCGATGCCGGCGCCTCGTCGGTCAACGGCAAGGGCGGGCGCGTCTTCGCCGCGCCGAGCGCCCGCCGACTCGCGCGCGAACTCGGCGTCGACCTCGCGACCGTCGACGGCTCCGGCCCGGGCGGCCGTGTCTCCGAGGCCGACGTGCGCGCCGCGGCCGAGAGCGGCGGCGAAGACGGCGGCGAGACGGCCGAAGCGGAGAGCGACACCGGCGACGGCGACGGGGACGGCGACACCCAGTTGAAATCGGCCGTCACGCGGATCGGCGACGAGAGTGACGCCGCGGGCGACGGCCAGGCGACGAGCGGGGAGAGCGCCGGTGGATCGTCGGGAGACGCGGCCGCTCAGTCCGTCGAGGCTGCCGGCCGCGAGCGGACGCTGGCCGCGCCGGCGACCCGGAAGGTCGCCGACGAACTCGGCGTCGACGTCGACGACGTGCCGACCGACGAGATGCGCGACGGGCAGCCCTTCGTCGACGAGGCGGCCGTCCGCGAGTACGCCGAGGCCCAGCAGCGCGCCCAGGAGGCCGACGCCGAGGCGGTCGCCGCCGCCGAGGAGGGCGGCACCGCTGAACCGACCACAGAGACCGCCGGGAGCGCAGAGGCCGAGGGCGACCGCCGCGAGCCCTACACGGGGATGCGCCGGACCATCGGGCAGGCGATGGAGCGCTCGAAGTTCACCGCGCCCCACGTCACCCACCACGACAAGGTCGACGCGACCGCGCTCGTGGAGACCCGGGAGCGGCTGAAAGAGCGCGCCGCCGAGCGCGGCGTGAAGCTCACCTACGTGCCCTTCGTCATGAAGGCCGTCGCTGCAGCGCTGGACGACCACCCCGTGCTCAACACCCAGCTCGACGAGGAGAACGAGGAGATCGTCTTCAAATCGGACCGCAACGTCGGCGTGGCGACCGCCACGGACGCGGGGCTGATGGTCCCGGTCGTGAAAGACGTCGACGACAAGGGCCTGCTCCAACTGGCCTCGGAGACGAACGAACTCGTCTCGAAAGCCCGCGAACGCTCGATCGCCCGCGAGGAGATGCAGGGCGGAACGTTCACGATCACGAACTTCGGCGCCATCGGCGGCGAGTACGCCACGCCGATCGTCAACTACCCCGAGACGGCCATCCTGGGCCTCGGCGCCATCGAGGAACGGCCGATGGTGGTCGACGGCGACGTGGTCGCGCGGGACGTGCTGACCCTGTCGCTCTCTATCGACCACCGGGTCGTCGACGGCGCCGACGCCGCGCGGTTCGTCAACACGCTCAAGGAGTACCTCGAAGACCCGACGCTGCTGTTGCTCGAGTAGCGATCCCGGCGGGGTCTCCGCGCTCGAATCGCCCGAACGCGCGCGATCCGTGCGGCGTTCCGGTACCCTCTTGGTCGTTCACGCCGAGTTCCGGCCCGTGGGCCGAACCGGGGACACCGCGGACGCGACGACTCGATTCCGCCGTCGCATCGCTCCAGTGGCGTTTCACCTCGTCGTCTGGACCCTCGTGGCCGTCGTGCTCCTCCCGCTCGTCTGGTCGGTGATGATGTCGTTGAACGGGGTCCGTCCCCAGCAGTTCTTCCGGCGGGGCCTCGGCTGGTGGCTCGACGGCGTCAGCTTCGGCGCGTATCTGAACGCGGTGTTTTTCACCGCCCTCCCGCGGTATCTCGGGAACAGCGTCATCGCGGCGACGGCCGCCGGCGTCCTCAGTACGGGCCTCGCCGCGACCGCCGCGTACGGCTACGACCGGTTCGAGTTCGTCGGCCGCGAGACCACCGCTCGGGCGCTGTTGCTGTTCCCGATGGTGCCCAAGACCATCGTCGCCATCCCGCTGTATCTCCTCTTTCTCGACACGCCCCTGTTCGACACCCGCGTCGGACTCGTCGTCGCGTACGTGGGGTTCACGCTCCCGTTCACGACGTGGCTGTTGATCCCGTACTTCTCGGAGATCCCGGAGTGGCTGGAGGAGGCGGCGATGGTCGACGGGGCGACCAGGGCCGGGGCGTTCGTCCGGGTGTTTCTGCCAGTCGCCAAACCGGGGCTCGCCGCGGCGTTCGTGTTCGCCTGGATGCTCGCGTACAACGAGTTCCTCTTCGCCGTGGTGCTCATCGACACCCCTGCCAAGCGGACCTTCCCGGTGGGGATCACCTACGTCTTCGCCCACCCCGGCGTCGTCTCGGTGGTCGCCTCGCTCCCGATGCTCGGTATCTTCGCCGTCCTGTGGTGGTTCTTCCTCCGGGGCGGGATCAGACGGTTCGCCAAGTGACGGGCGACCCGCGACTTCGGTCGCGGGGTACCGACACCCGCCTCTTTTTACCACGGCCGCCATCGGTACGGACAATGGTCGTCGGAGACGTGACTACGGGAACCGACGTACTGGTCATCGGCGCCGGCCCGGGCGGCTACGTCGCCGCCATCCGCGCCGGGCAACTCGACCTCGACGTGACTCTGGTCGAGAAGGAGGCCTACGGAGGCGTCTGCCTGAACCACGGCTGTATCCCGTCGAAGGCGCTGATCTCCGCGACGGACGTCGCCCACGACGCCGGTCACGCCGAGGAGATGGGCATCTACGCCGACCCCGCCGTGGACCTGCAGGGCATGGTCGAGTGGAAAGACGGCGTCGTCGACCGGCTCACGGGGGGCGTCGAACAGCTCTGCAAGGCCGCGGGGGTCAATCTCGTCGAAGGACGCGCCGAGTTCGCCGGCGAGCACAAAGCGCGCGTCGTCCACGGCGGCGAGGGCCAGGGCGCCGAGACCGTCGAGTTCGAACACGCCGTCGTCTCGACGGGCTCGAGGCCGATCGAGGTGCCGGGCTTCGAGTTCGACGGCGATCACGTGCTCTCCTCCAGACAGGCGCTCGCGCTCGAGGCCGTCCCCGAGAGCATGGTCGTCGTCGGCGCCGGCTACATCGGCATGGAGCTCTCCACCGTCTACCAGAAGCTCGGCTGTGACGTCACCGTCGTCGAGATGCTCGAGGACGTCCTCCCGGGCTACGAGGACGACGTGGCCCGCATCGTCCGCGAACGCGCCGAAGATCTGGGCGTCGACTTCCACTTCGGGCAGTCCGCCGACAGCTGGGAGGAGGCCGGCGAGGGCATCACCGTCCGGACCGAGAACGAGGACGGAGAGATAGCGGAGTTCGGCGCCGAGAAATGCCTCGTCGCCGTCGGCCGTCGGCCCGTCACCGACACGCTGAACCTCGAGGCTGTCGGGCTCGAACCGGGCGAGGACGGCTTTCTTGCGACCGACCGCGAGGCCCGCACCGACGTGGAACACGTCTTCGCCATCGGCGACGTGGCCGGCGAGCCGATGCTCGCGCACAAAGCCAGCGCCGAGGGCGAGGTCGCCGCCGAGGTCGTCGCCGGCGAGCCCGCCGCCCTGGACCACCAGGCGATCCCCGCGGCCGTGTTCACCGACCCCGAGATCGGGACGGTGGGAATGACCGAAGCCGAGGCGGCCGAGGCGGGCTTCGACCCCGTGGTCGGACAGTTCCCGCTGCGGGCGAACGGTCGCGCGCTGACCCTCGACGAGGACGAGGGGTTCGTCCGCGTCGTCGGCGACGACGAGAGCGGGTTCCTCCTCGGTGCCCAGGTCGTCGCGCCCGAGGCTTCGGAACTGATCGCCGAACTCGCGCTCGCCGTCGAGATGGGCGCGCAACTCGAGGACGTCGCCGCCACGATCCACACCCATCCCACCCTCTCCGAGGCCGTCGGCGAGGCCTGCGCCAACGCGCTCGGGAAGGCGATCCACACGCTGAATCGGTGACGACTGCGAACCGGTTTCGGTCCGTCGTAGGTGTTCGACAGTCGAACAGACGAATCTTCCCCGAGACGAACGCCCAAGGCCCGTGGCCCCGAGAAGAGATGCAGATGCCACTCGACTACACGCACACGCCGGTCACCGTCGAAGACAAGACCGCGGTCCTGATCGGGGCGACGAGCGGGATCGGGCGCGCCATCGCCCTGGGGTTCGCCGCGGAAGGCGCGGACGTGGTCGCCACCTCGCGCTCGGCGGACCGGGTCGCCCGGACGGCCGAGGAACTCCGCGACAGGGGAGCCGACACGCTCGAAGCGACCTGCGACGCGACAGAGCGCGCCGAGGTCGAGGCGCTGCGCGACGCCGTGCTCGACGAGTTCGATTCCGTCGACACCCTCGTCTACGCGCCGAGCTACATCGCCCGCGCGTCTATCGACGAGGTCACCGAGGACCAGTGGGACGACGTCGTCGACGTGCAGCTCAAAGGCGCCTACCGCGCGACGCAGGTATTCGCCGACGCGATGGACGAGGGGTCGATCTTGCACATCGCCTCGGCGTCGGCGAAGACGGCCATCCCGAACCTCGCGGCCTACTCCGTGGCGAAGGGCGGGCTGGACACGCTCGTCCGCGTCGCCGCGGAGGAACTCGGCCCCGAGATCAGGGTCAACGCCGTCAGGCCGGGATTCATCGTGAGCGACCAGACCGAGGGGACCTACACCGAGGGAGAACCGCGATTCGAGACCGTCAAATCGCGGACGACGCAGGAACGGCTCGGCCGACCGGAGGAGATCGCGGGGGCGGCGATCTACCTGTCGAGCGACGCGGCGAGTTACACGACCGGGGAGATCGTCACCGTCGACGACGGGTTCGTGTCGGCGACGTTCGAGGAATAGGGAGACGCGACCGGAGGGAGCGTCTCCGATATCCGAGCGGGGAACGAAGTGTCCCGCGAGGAATAGCGAGGTCGTGAACGCAGTGAACGACCTCGATAATGCGAACGGCGACCGGAGGGAGCCGTGAGCAGCGAGGGCGAGCGAAGCGGGCCCTCGTCCCTGAGCGGCGTCTGCTCACGGGCGCTTCGTGCCCGTTCGCACGGCCCGAGGGACCTTCGGTCCCTCGCTGTCTGCGCGAACGAAGTGAGCGCATGCTCGAAAGACGAGCGGAGTGAATCTTTCGACGACCGGTCATCGCGCTCTCGGCCGGCCCGGTTCTTTTTTGGCGGAGGTGACCGACCTTCGCGCAATGACCGACCACGCTTCGCTCGTCCGGCGCTCGCTGGCCGGCACGGACGAGTTCGACCGGCGCGTCCGCCGGCAGGGCGACGCGCTGGCCGCCGCGCTCGCCGACGGGTGCTTCGACAACGCGGCGCCGACGCTCGGCCTCGAACTCGAAGTGTACGCGCTGGACCGGTCGGGCGACCGACCGACGCTCGCCCCGATCCCCGACGCCGTCTACGAGGGGCCGGCCGACAAGGAGCTGGGGCTGCACAACGCCGAACTCAACGCGGCCCCGAGCCGCTTCGACGACGAGGGGGTCGGCGAGCAGGCCGAGGCGATCGCCGCCGACCTGGCCGCGACCCGCGAGCGAGCGCGCGAGCACGGCCTGGAGATCGTCCTCGACGCGATGCCCGCCGTCGCGCCCGAAGGCGGCACCGACGCCTACCTCGACGACGTCGAGATCCGGGGCGGCGACGTCGATGGTGGCGATAGCGCCGATTTCGGCGGCGACCGGCCCGTCGTCGTCCCCGGCGGCGACCCCGAGGACCCGGTGCTCGTCGCGCGGAACATGCGGATGGACCCCCGCTACGGCGCGCTCGACAACGAGGCCGTCCGGCGCGCGGGCGGGGAGATCGACTTCTCGGTCCCCGGCGCCGAGACGGGCTACCGCACGATCCTCTTCGAGTCGCTCGCCACCTCGATCCAGCCCCACGTGCAGGTCCCCGACCCGGGCGAGTTCCCGCGGTATCACAATCTCGCGACGCGCACGCTCGGACCGCTGATGGCGCTGTCGGCGAACTCGCCGTTCCTCCCCGGCGACTGCTACGGCGATGTGGAGGGGTCCGCGGCGGAGGCGCTGGTCGACGAGACGCACCACGAACTCCGCATCGCCGCCTTCGAGCAGTCGATGAACCAGGGGAGTCGAAAGGTCCGCGTGCCCGACGACCTCGACTCGCCCGCCGACGCCGTCGAACACGTCGCCGCCGACGACACCTTCGCACCGTTTCTGCGCGAGTGGATCGAGAGCGAACCGGTCGAAGAGGAGGGGCAGAAGGGCGGCGACCCGGCGAGCGAGGCCTGGGAGTTCGACTACAAGCGGGGCACGTTCTGGCGGTGGGTGCGCGGCGTCCCGGGCGGAGAGGCCGTCGACGGCGCCTGCGACGAGCGCTCGCTGCGCATCGAGTACCGCCCGCTGCCAACCCAGCCGACCGTCCGCGACATCGTCGGGCTGCAGTTGCTGACGGCGGGACTGCTCCGCGGGCTCGTCGCCGTCGACCACCCGCTCGCCGAGTTGCCCCGGGAGGCGGCCGAACGGAGCTTCTACGCCGCGGTCGAGGACGGCCTCGACGCCGACCTGTCGTGGGTCACCGCCGACAGCGAGCGGACCGACGACCCGGAGGAGATCTTCGCCGAGGTCTTCGAGTCCGCCCGCCGGGGCTGTGCGGAACAGGGGATCGCCGAGGCGACCCGCGAGCGGTTCCTCGGCCCCATCGAGACCCGGTGGGAGGAAGGGGTGACGCCCAGCAGCTGGAAGAAAGCGCGCGTCCGCGAACACCTCGACGGCGGGGCGGATCTGGAGGAAGCACTCGCCGCGATGCAGCGCGAGTACGTCGAGCTGGGTCGCGAGCGCGAGTCGTTCGCCGAGTGGGTCTGAGCGCCGACGCGACCCGGTGTCAGTTCTCCACGGCGCCGCTGCCCGGCCGGTCGACCGCCGCGAGGTCGACCTCCCCGCCGGGCATCGGGACGCCGTCGAACGGGTCCGCGGCGAGCAACAGCGACCCGTCCAGATCCGCGTAGTCGAACAGCGGCGCGAGGTGGGCGCTCGCCGCGATGGCGGCGTTCGACTCGACCATGCAGCCCAGCATCGCCTCGGCCCCGTGGGCGTGGGCCACCTCGGCGACGCGGCGGGTCTCGGCGAGGCTCCCGCACTTCTGGACCTTCGCGACGACGATGTCGGCCGCCTGAGCTACCCGCGCGGCGTCGGCCGCCGTCTCGACGGACTCGTCGGCCGCCACGGGGACGGCGCTCTGATCGCGCACACGACGCAGGCCCGCCACGTCGTCGGCGGGGACGGGCTGTTCGCAGAACTCGACGCCGTGGTCGGCCAGCGTCTCGGTCTTCGCGACGGCCTCGCTCGGCGACCACGCCCCGTTGGCGTCGACCCGGATCGTCGCATCGGGCGCCCCCGCTCGCACAGCGGCCAGTCGCTCGACGTCGCGGCCGGCCCCCAGTTTCACCTTGAGCACGGAGAATCCATCGTCGACCGCCCGCTCGGCCTTCGCCCGCATCTCGTCGGGGTCGGCGAGACCGATCGAGAACGAGGAGGCGGGCGCGGCCGCCGGATCGAGGCCCAACTGGCGATAGAGGGGCACGTCCAGTCGCCTCGCGGCCAGGTCGGCCAGCGCCACGTCGACGGCCGCGCGGGCTGACGGATTGCGCTCGACGACCGCGCGCAGTTCGCGCTCGATCCGCTGGCGGGCGTGGGGGTCACCGACGTCTTCGACGACCGCCAGCAGGTCGGGCAGGACCGCTTCGACCGTCTCGGCAGTCTCGCCGTAGTACGACGAGGGCGCCGCGGCGCCGACGCCCTCGTGCGTCCCGTCTCCGATCCGGACGACGACGTTCTCGGTCGTCTCGGTCGTCCCGCGGGCGATGGTGAACGGGTCCGCGAGCGGCAGGGCGACGCGCTCGAACTCGGTCGCGAGTTCGGGATCGGTGTCGGCGGTCATCGAGTCACACCTCCCCGAGCACCGCGGGCAGGATCTCGCCCGCGTCGAACCGAACGGGGTCGGTCGCGGGCGCGTCGACGGCGTCGGCGTACGCCTCGACGGCCGCCCCCGCTTCGTCGTCGTCCAGTCGCTGGGTGTTGAGCGCACCCGCCACAACCTCGGCCGGTTCGACCGGGTCGGCCAGTGACTCGTAGAGTCGGGCGTACTCGCCGGGCGGCGGGATGGGGACGTGCTCGTAGCCGTGGACGGCGTCGCGGCCCGCGACGTGACAGAGCACGAGTCGGTCGGGCATCGCCCCGTGGAGGACGCTTGCCGTCACGCCCGAGTAGGCCGGATGAGCGAGAGCGCCCTGCCCTTCCACGAACAGCACGTCGTGCTCGGCGGCGCGTTCCTCGACCATCCGCTCGACGGCGCCGGCGGCGAAGTCCGAGATCACCCGGTCGACGGCGATGCCGTAGTTCTCGATCGCGATCCCGGTCTGGCCGGTGGGGACGACGCCGGCGTCAACGCCCCGCTCGCGGGCCGCCGCGGCGAGTTCGAACGTCGTCGTCATCTTCCCCGTCGAGCAGTCGGTTCCCACCGTCAGGACCACCTCGGCGTCGACCTCGCTCGCGGTCCCGTCGCTGACGGTCAGGTCCTCGGGCGGCCGGCGCAGGTCGCGGATCTCGGCGCCGTGGGCCTCGGCGAGGCGGGCGAACTCGGCGTCGTCGGCGAGGAAATAGTGGAGGCCGGCGACCACGTCTGCGCTACGTTCGAGCGCCGCGCGCACGTCCGGGCGCCAGGTCTCGTCGAACGCGCCGCCGATGGGCGAGATGCCGACCACGAGCGCGTCGATCTGCTCGTCGACGTCGTCGAGCTCCGCGAAGATCGGCGCGTCCTGGACGTCCGGGACGTGGTCGCGGACGCGCTCGCCCGCGCGGGTCCGGTCGAGGACCGCGACGACGTCGTCGTCCCCGTATCGCAGGATGCCGACGGCTTAGAGTCGAAGGAGCATAATTTCATAATGCTGGAACCCGACAGAGCGACCAAAT
>JBDGSU010000192.1:0-9776 GCA_042217395.1 Halosimplex sp. | reverse complement strand
AAACAGTTAGAGCAATCCGTATGAGGCGAGGACCGCGAGGCGGAGAGCGGCGCAGATATGCTGGTTCGGACACGGCGGACTCGTGTTCGACGCCGGGAAAGCGCAACGCCTTAGCGGCTGTCACGAGCAGGGTGGAGTATGTCGGCGAACAGCGACTGGGGCGACTGGCTCCTGCGCAGTGTCGAATCGGCCGAACCCGAGACCGTCGCGATCTGGTATCTCGGCTGTAACGGCTTCATCCTGAAGGCGAGCGACGACACGACCGTCTTCATCGACCCGTACCTGGGCACCGGGGACCCGCCGCACACGGTCCGGATGATCCCCGTTCCCTTCGACCCCGAGGACGTGTCAGAGGCCGACGCGATCCTCGGCTCCCACGAGCACGTCGACCACGTCCACGGGCCGAGCCAGGCGCCGATCCTGGCGAACACCGGCGCCCGGTACTACACGGCGGACGCGGGCCACGACGTGATCGACGAGGAGGACTGGACCGGCGAGTGGGACGTCGACGAGGACCAGCTCACGGAGATCGAGGAGGGGGACACGTTCGAACTCGGCGAGTTGACCGTCCACGTCGAGCCGGCCAACGACCCCGACGCCGTCCACCCGGTCTCGTTCGTCTTCGAGCACGATGCCGGCACCTTCTTCCACGGCGGCGACGCCCGTCCCGGCGAGTTCGAGCGAGTCGGCGAGGCCTACGACATCGATGTCGGCGTGCTCGCCTTCGGTGCCATCGGCAACCTCCCCGAAAAGGAGGGCGGCGAGCGCGTCCGAACGCGGTGGTACAGCGACGAGAACATGATCGTCGAGGCCGCCAACGAGCTCCGGCTCGACACGCTGGTGCCGAGCCACTGGGACATGTGGAAGGGCATGACCACCGAGCCCACGGTCCTCCACAACCACGCCGCGAGCTTCGACTACCCGGAGAACCTGCAGATAGTCGAGATCGGCGACCGGTTCGACCTCTGATCCGGATTCGGAGCAAGACAGTTCGGGATAGACCGCACGCAGTCCCGGGCCGACCCGGAACACGCGTGCTTCGAATCCGTACGAGCGAGGCGTGGTCGCCGTCGAGGGGCGACCGCGCGGCGGATCCGGACGCGCCGGAAATCCCACGCGTTCTCCCCTCTGCCCTGAAATGAAAGGTACTGGACAATAAGTATCATTAAGTTGGTCGCTAAACGAGGGAGAACACATGAGCGACTCACAGCAGTACGAAAAAGTGTCGGTGTCGTCGGACGGGGTGACGGTGGACAAGCGGTTCGAGGAGGACGAGTTCCCCGTGCCGGCGATCGCCTTCGAGATCCGGTCGGCCCGTTCGGAGACGGTGACGGTGACGCTGGTCGACCGGGTCCCGGAGGACGTGGCGGTCGAGGACCTGGGGTTTCATCCGGAGTACGGGAGCGAGTACTGGGCGATCGACGAGGACGAGATCACCTTCGAGCGCGAACTCGAGGCGGGGGCGGAGTACACGACGGTCTACGGGATCCGGGCGACGGGGACGGACAACGTCGAGCAGTTCCTCACCCAGCCGGTCGTCGAGCGGGTCGATCCGCCGCTCGAAGAGGGCGGTGACGGCGGTGGCGTCGTCGACGAGGGCGGTAGCGACGTGGTCCGCGACGTCATCTCGGGCGATAGCGACGCGGTCCCCGGGCTCGACGAGGAGGACGGCGACGAGAGCGACGACGTCGAGACGCTCGACCTGAAAGACCCCAACGAGCCCGACGGCGCGGAGGGGAGTTCCGGCGGGTCCGGCGGTTCGAACGGCTCCTCCGGGGGGAGCGTCGACGTCGAGGACGCGGACGTCGACACGCTCGTCGGCGCGCTCGCGACGGAGATCCGCAACCAGGACGTCGACGCGGAGGACGTGAAGCTGCTCCGGAAGGCGTTCGACCTCGCCGACGACTCGGGCGGGAGCGTCGACGCGCGCATCCAGCACCTCCAGACGGAGATCTCGGACCTCCTCGCGTACACGAGCGCGCTCGAGGAGTTCCTCGACGAGAACGGGACCGGCGACGAACTCATCGAGGACTTCCGCGCGCAGGTCGAGTCCTTCGAGTCGGAACTCCAGGAGGTCCGCACCATGGCCTCGGGACACGACGAGGAGATCGCCGCCGTCGAAGAGGGCCTGGACGGCGTCGAGTCGTCGATGGAGTCGCTCGAATCGGACATGGACGAGGTGCTCTCGGACGTCGAATCGGTCCAGAGCGACGTCGAGAGCGTCGAGGAGTCGGTCGACGGCGTCGAGGACGACCTCGAGGACCTCGAGACGCAGGTCGGCGACATCGACGTCGAGGACGTCAGGTCCGACATCGACGAGATCAACGAGGAGATCGAGGAGCTCAAGGAGTGGCGCGAGCAGCTCTCCTCGGTCATCGGCGGGAACTGACCGGCGCGGACCGCCCACCCGCCGGGTCGGTGCGTTCGGCGGCGACCGCGACGCGGAGTGCCCGCGTGACCGACCGGCGACGGGCGGACCGCGGCGATATCGGCGGAGATCGGACCCGTTTTACGGCCCGCTCGCGTGCCCGATAGTAATGACCACCGTCAGCGTCGCGGTGCCGCGGAAGGGGCGTCCGCTGGAAGCCGTCCTCGACAGGCTGGCCGAGGAGGCGGGGATCGCCGGCCTCGCCGACGACGTCATCTCGACGCTCCGCTACGAGAAGGCGGTCACCAAGGGCGACCAGTCGGCGACCGGCGACGTCTACGAGCGGCTCGCGGCCTACAGCGACGACGCCGACCCCCGGTCGCCGGAGTACACCCTCGTGCGGGACGACCGCCGCGGGATGCCGCGCCGGATCGTCTTCGACAGCGTGACCGTCCCCGTCGACGAGGACCTGGACCTCCGCCTCGTCGGTCGCGAGGAGCCGTTCCGTGCGCTGCGGAAACACGAGATGCCGCTGGGCTTCGACAGCGCCGACCTGTTCCTCGAAGAGGTCGTCGAACTCCGGGCCGAGCCGCTGGCGGAACTGGGCGACGTCAACGAACGGGTCGACCCGCGCGACACCGACGTCCGGCTCGTCGCCGGGCTCGGGGACACCGTCTGGCACTCGCTGCTGGCGACCCCCGAGGTCGCCGGTCGACACGACGCCGATCTGACCCGCGAGTTCGTCGACGACTACGAGGGGGAGCTGTGTATCTCGCCCCGCTACGAGCGGCTCGTCGAGGGCGTCCTTGGCACCGACGCCATCGAGGGGGTCGACTTCTGTTACCCCGACGAGAGCCACGACGAAGAGGAGGCGGCCATCGCGGAGACGGGGATCGGCGTCTACCTCACCGTCTCCGGATCGACGGCGCGGGACCACGGGCTCTCCGTCGGCGAACGACTGTTCCCCAGCGAGACCGTCCTCCTGAAGAGCGAACCGGAGGTGACGGCGGCCGCCGAGCGGGTCGCCGACCTGCTCGTGACCGCCGATACGGGGACGCGACTCGTCACGCAGTAGCCCGCCGTCCCCCGTCGACCCCCGGAACCGGGATTCGCGATCCGTCCGACCGGTCAGACGTCCTCTTCCTCGGCGCCCTCGGTCTCGACCGTCTCGACGACTTTCAGCGGGACGTCGCGGAGGGCGCCGCCGACGTCGCTCTTGGCGATGCGCTGGGCGTGTTCTTCGCTCTCGGCGTTGAAGATATCGATCTCGAGGACGAGCCCGACGAGGGCCGTGTCGGCGGCGATGTAGCCCGAGTCGAACGGCTCGCCGCAGGCCGGACAGTGCGTCGAGCCCACGTCCACCTCGACGTAGTCCATGTCCTCCTGGTTGAGCCGCTTGCCGGCCTCGCTGATGGCGACGCCCAGCGCGTCGTCGATGTTGTCGACGTCGTGGACCAGCCAGGCGGCTTCCATCACTACGATGTAGTTCATACACCCCTCTCGGCGTTTCACCGTAATCGTGTTTTTGATCCCGAGTCGACACCCGCTCGGGCGGCCCTCGCCCCGCCGATGGCGGGGCACAGCACCGACATCGCGACGGCGACGCCCGCGCGCCCCGTTGCGCACGTCACCGGAATCATGGCCGTAACTTATGAGGATTGCCGGACTCACCAAACGGCCCGTTACCGCCGAATGGTCGCGAATACGCGTCCACTTGGACTGGATCCAACGAATCTTGGATCGGCCGGTAGCGCCGATCTGGGGGCGATCGAGCGCCGAGGGGTACGGCGCCACGGTGAGAAGATTTATGTATCGGTGTGACTGGAAGACGAGCACACCACGATGCGTTCCACTCTGAACCGTGCAATCGTGTTCGCACTGTACCAGCTGACCCTGTTCGCCGGCATCCTGCTCATGCCGCTGGCGCTCGTCGTCCGGAAGGCGGGATTCACGCTGCCGGTCCACCGCGCGGTCAGCCGCGTCAACGACGCCTACGATTCCGCCGAGGCTCGAACCGCCTGATCGGCACCTCCGATTCTCGTCGCGACTCGCTCCCGTCGAGCGACGGCACCCGGTAGCTGGGGACTCTCCGGAGTCGAGACCCGATAGTGGAGACGCCTCGGGACCGACGCTCGATCGTGGAGACGCTCCGGGACCGACGCTCGATCGTGGAGACGCTCTGGGACCGGGGGTCACCGTCCCGCGACTGCCGAGGTGGTTCGAACTGGCGCCGTCGCCGGACGGGGAGCGATCGAAGCGGTGGTATTATCAGCACAGGACTGATACCGACCTCCATGCGCGACCCACACGCTGGTTCGGAGTTCTCGCAAAATCTGCAGCGCCACGACGCCGGCATCCCCGACCCGACGGAGCCGGAGATCGGCTCGTTCCCGGACGAGTCCCCGCAAGGCGACCAGAACAAGGTCGCCGAGACCGGGACGACGACCATCGGGATCACCGCCGGCGACGGCGTCGTCGTCGCGACGGACATGCGCGCGTCGCTCGGCGGTCGATTCGTCTCGAACAAGACCGTCCAGAAGGTCGAGCAGATCCACCCGACGGCCGCGCTGACCCTCGTCGGCTCGGTCGGGGGCGCCCAGTCCTTTATCCGCTCGCTGCGCGCGGAGGTCAACCTCTACGAGTCGCGCAAGGGCGAGGACATGAGCATGACCGCCCTCTCGACGCTGGCGGGTAACTTCGCCCGCGGCGGCCCCTTCTTCGCGATCAACCCGATCCTCGGCGGCATCGACGACGAGGGCGCTCACGTCTACTCCATCGACCCCGCCGGGGGCGTCATGGAGGACGACTACACGGTCACCGGCTCCGGGCTCACCGTCGCCTACGGGACCCTCGAGGACCGCTACGAGGACGACATGAGCATGGACGAGGCCCGTAGCGCCGCCGTCGCGGGCGTCCGAGCCGCCGCCGAGCGCGACACCGGCTCCGGCAACGGCGTCTACATCGCCGAGGTCACCGAAGCGGGCGTCGACATCAACGGCTATCCGGACTTCGAAGGCGTCGAATAGCGCGAGCGTTTCTCTCGATTTTCCGGCGGTGAGCGGCCGCGCCGTCGTCGCAGACCCGGTCCTTTCGATCGCGCCGTCGCCGCTGGCCGCGTGCCACAACGGTTACCGGCCGCGGCGCCGTTGGAGGGGTATGGATCTCTTCGGGACCGCGGGTATCCGCGGCGACGCGCAGTCGAAGGTGACGCCGGAGCTGGCGCTGGCCGTCGGCCGGGCGGTCGGCGCGGACGGCGATTCGGTCGTCGTCGGCCGCGACGGCAGGACCACGGGCGAGGGGCTCGCCGCCGCCGTCGAGGCTGGGCTGCTGAGCGCCGGCGCGGACGTCACTCGGATCGGACAGGTACCGACGCCGACGCTGGCCTACGCCGCCCAGCGGCGTCGCGGCGTCATGCTCACTGCGAGCCACAACCCGCCCCACGACAACGGGATCAAGCTGTTCGCCGGCGGGCGCGAGTACGGCGACGCCGCCGAGGAACGGATCGAGCGTCGGGTCGACGAGGGAGCGGCGCCCGCGCCCTGGGACGAGTGGGGCGCGAGTGATACCGCCGACGTGCTCGGGGCGTACCGCGACGCGGTCGCCGAGTACGCCCGCGGGCACGGCGGCCCGCTGGACGGACTCGCCGTCGCGATCGACTGCGGCAACGGGGTCGCGAGCGGAGCCACGCCGCAGGTGTTGCGGGCGCTCGGTGCGGACGTGACCGCGATCAACGCCAACGTCGACGGGCACTTCCCGGGTCGGGAGAGCAAGCCCACGCCCGAGAGCCTGCGCGACCTGCGCTCGTACGTCGCCGACGGCGACACCGACCTCGGGTTCGGTCACGACGGCGACGGCGACCGGATCGTCGTCGTCGACGCGAGCGGCGAGGTGGTCCACGAGGACACCGTCGTCGCCATCCTCGCCGAGCACTACACCGCGGCGAGCGACGCGGGCGACCCCGTCGTCGTCACGACGCCAAACGCCTCCGCGCGTATCGACGAGCGCGTCCGGGCGGCCGGCGGGCGGGTCGAACGCGTCCGCCTCGGCGCGCTCCACGAGGGGATCGACGCCGCGCGGGCGGCGGGCGACGACGACACGGAGGTGGTCTTCGCCGCAGAGCCGTGGAAGCACGTCCACACCGCGTTCGGCGGCTGGATCGACGGCGTCGCGAGCGCCGCGGTGCTCGCCCGGCTCGTCGCCGGTCCCGGGCTCCCCGTCCTGCGCGACCCGGTCATCGAACGCCCCTACCGGAAGGTCAGCCTCGACTGTCCCGACGAGGCGAAGGCGGCGGCGATGGACCTGGTCGCCGACCGACTCCCCGACGCGTTCCCGGACGCGTCGGTCGATACGGAGTACGGCGTCCGCCTCGAACTCCCGGACGGCTCGTGGACGCTCGTCCGTCCGAGCGGGACGGAGCCGTACGTTCGGGTCTACGCCGAGAGCGACGACGTCGGCGCGCTGGTCGACGCGGTCACCGACGTCGTCCGCGGAGCCGTGGCCGACGCCTGAGCGGGCCGGTGGAACTGTCGACATCCCGCCGCTCAGACACAGGCGAGCCGCTCGTCCAGCGCCGCAGTGACTTCGTCGAGGTTCTCGACGTCGCCGCGGTCGAACGAGAGGTCGCTGTGATACCACCTGGGCCGACGCAGCGTGAGCGCGTCGTCGGTCAGTTCGTAGCCGTCGACGGTCGCCCAGTCGTGGACCTGTCGCTCGACGCGCAGGCCCTCGTCGGCGACGGCGACCTCCTTCCCGTCAGAGTCGGCGAGTATCGGGAGCCAGACCGGCAGCATCGCCGGAAACCACCAGTACACGAAGTCAGAATCCCCGGACCCGAGGGCGACACTGACGACGACTGCGGCGCCGCCCGTCACCATCACGACGCCGGCCGCGATCTTCGTCTGCCGGCGCGTCCGGGGCGGGTTGCGCGCCTCGAAGACGACCCGTTCGGTCAGCGCGTCGATGCGGTCGCGCGTCCGCCGCTCGTATGCCGCGACGACCCCGACGAACCACGGGACGACGGCGAGCGCGCCGACGAACCACGGACTGACGAAGAAGGCCGCGGCCGAGTCGGCACCGCTGAACGCCGGCCAGAGCCACCCCAGCGGGAGGACGAACCCGCCGAGCACCACCGGGAGCGACTGCAACCCGCGGCGGTAGTCGACGGTCGCCGTCGCGGCGTAGCCGACGGCGCCGCCGAGGACCGCGCCCGCGGCGAACGCCGGCCACGTCGGGGCCGGTGCGAGCGTCGCTACCGGAGCGACCAGCAGCGCGACGTAGGTCGTAATCACGAGACGGAGGGCCTGCCTCATTGCCGAGGACGTGTTTCGGGGAATACATATCGATTGCGAAGCGGGCGCTCTGGACCGCCCGGCCGGGGCCACCGCTAAGTCCCGGGCGCGACAGGGTACGAGCATGAGCGAGTTACTCGAAGCGGCTCGGGACGCACTCGACGCGGCCTACGCACCGTACTCGGAGTACGCGGTCGGCGCGGCCCTGCGGACCGCCGACGGACAGGTCTACACGGGCTGTAACGTCGAGAACGCGAACTACAGCAACAGTCTCCACGCCGAGGAGGTCGCGCTGGGCTCGGCGGTCCGGGACGGTCACCGCGAGTTCGACCGCGTCGCCGTCTCCTCGGCGGCCGAGGACGGCGTGACGCCCTGCGGGATGTGTCGGCAGTCGCTCGCGGAGTTCTGCGGCGAATCGTTCGTCGTCGTCTGCGAGGGCGACGAGGGGCCCGTCGAGTACGAACTCGGAGAGTTGCTGCCCGAGACCATCACGCGGGAGATGGTCGAGCGATGAGCGACGGCGACGGAGACGAGCGCGAACCGGGGGCGGCCGCCCCCGAGGAGACGCCCGCCAGCGAGGACCCGAACGACGAGCAGCAGTACCACCTCGAGGTCTCGCGGGGAGACGTGGCCGACAGCGTCCTCCTGCCGGGCGACCCCGACCGCGTCGAGACGATCACCGACGGGTGGGATACCTCGGAGGTGGTCGCCCGACACCGCGAGTACCGCACGGCGACCGGGACGTACGACGGGACGCCCGTCTCGGTGACGTCGACGGGTATCGGCTCGCCGTCGGCGGCGATCGCCGTCGAGGAACTGGCGCGAGTCGGCGTCGACACGCTCCTCCGCGTGGGTTCCTGCGGCGCCATCCGCGAGGAGGCGTCGGTCGGCGACCTGGTCGTCACCTCCGGCGCGGTCCGCCAGGAGGGCACCAGCAAGGAGTACGTCCGCGAGGACTACCCGGCGAGCGCGGACGATCGCGTCGTCGGCGCGCTCGTGACCGCGGCGGAGCGACTGGGCTACGACTACCACGTCGGCGTCACCGCGAGCACCGACAGTTTCTACGCCGGGCAGGGTCGCCCCGGGTTCGAGGGGTTCGAGGCCGCGGGCAGCGACGACCTCGTCGAGAACCTGCGAGAGGCCGGGGTCCTCAACTTCGAGATGGAGGCCGCCGCCGTCCTGACGCTCGCGAACCTCTACGGGCTGCGTGCGGGTGCGGTCTGTACCGTCTACGCGAACCGGGTGACCGGCGAGTTTCGGACCGAGGGCGAGCGAAAGGCGTCGACGGTGGCGAGCGAGGCCGTCTCGATCCTCGCGGACATGGACGACGCCGCTGAGTCGGCGGGCGTCGACCGGTGGCATCCCGGGCTGGGCCTCGGGACCGAGTGACCGCTGGGACGGATCCGCCCGTGGGGCTCGGACACGGCGACGGGAATCACACGCCGCCGACTCACTCGGGCCGGCCGCCGTCCTCGAGCGCGAGTGCTGTCGGCTCTGCGGTCGCGTGCCTCCCGGAGCCGTCCCCGTTCGTCTCGAAGTTCCGCAGGAGCGACTGCAGGCGTTCGGCCCGTTCGGTCAGCGACCCGACGGTCGAGCCGACCTGCGAGACGGCGGTCGACTGCTCCTGTGCGGCCGCCGCGGCCCGTTCGCTCTCCGTCGCCGTCGTTCGGCTGATCTCCGCGACCTCTTCGACCGTCGCGACCGCCGCCTCGGTGCTCGTGGCCTGGTCCTCCGTCGTCGCGCTGATCTCCCGGACGCCGCGGTCGGTCTCCTCCGCGTTCTCGGCCACCTGCGCGAACGCGTCGACGACCTCCTCGACCACGTCGACGCTCTCCGCCATGTGCCGCTCGGCCCGCCGCGCCTCCTCGACGGTGGCCGTCGTCTGATCCTGCGTCTCCTCGACGAGCGCCTCGATCTCAGCCGCCGACTCGCGGGTCTCCTCGGCCAGTTGCTTGACCTCGTCGGCGACGACGGCGAAGCCGTCACCGCTCGCCCCGCCGCCGCTACCCGCTCGCGCGGCCTCTATGTTTGCGTTGAGCGCCAGCATGTTCGTCTGTTCGGCCACGTCGCCGATGAGGTCGACGATCTCGCCGATCTCGGCCATCTGGTCGTCGAGCGCC
>JBDGSU010000150.1:0-9875 GCA_042217395.1 Halosimplex sp. | reverse complement strand
GGCATTTTGAAGTCGTCTCATCAAACCATGTGAACCATTCTGTGGGAGCCTCATCTCCTACGCAAGAGCGTTACCTGTTTGTAAGACGAACCCACCAGCTATCGGGCACCGGTTGGATTTGAGCACCCCACCGCGTCCGCAGTTCTCGATTGGTCGTGAGGCGAGGCCACTTGAGAACTGCGGACATAGTGGGGTGGGAGGGGGCACCAGACTTACTTATAGTTTTAGAACAGCGGAAACGGCGGACACTACGGACAGGGTGTTATAGTGTTTCTCTTCCATGACTCCTACAAATGGGTATGTTCGAACGGGACACCGAAATTTAGCGAGAAATCCCATACACATCGATACTCTGGTCAGTGAACCCGTCGAGTCAGTCATTGAGTGTCTCGGTATCGATTCTTTCCGCGGTTCTACAAAAGAGCCGTCCCGATTAACCACCAAACCCACTCAGAAACGGCCCTCGTGTTGGGTACCCACACTCCGCGTTCGCGAACGCCACCACCTCTGATACTGGTGTTTCGTGAGTTTTCGACGAATCGTACGACTCGCTATCTTCGTGAGCCAACGCAATCCGCTTTCGCGTGACTGCTAGTCTGATCGGTCCGTCCCTACGTAGACGCGGTTTGCGTTCTCCACCACCTTTAGGTAGCTACTCGCCGCCTACAGCCCATGGCGACGGACACCTCCGAGGACGCGCCCCCGGACCCGACGAACCTGACCGTCGAGTACGAGCGGGCGCCGACGAACGTCGACCCGACGGACGACCCGCGGTTCTCCTGGCGCCTCGCGACCGACCGCCGCGGCGCCGCCCAGGAGAGCTACCGGATCGTCGTCGGCCGCGACCGCGACGCGGTCGCCGAGGGCCGCGGCGACCTGTGGGACTCGGGCCGCGTCGATTCGAGCACCGCGACGAACGTCACCTACGAGGGCCCGGATCTGGCGGCCGACGAGACGTACTACTGGTCGGTCCGGCTCGGGACGGACGCGGGCGCCACCGGGTGGGCCGACCCCGCGGAGTTCGCGACGGCGCTCGCGCCCGAGGACTGGCGTGGCGAGTGGATCGCCCACCAGCCGGGCGTCGGCGACACGAACGGTTGGCGAAGTCGCTGGCGCGACCCGGACGAACGGGCCGACGACGCCCCGTCCGAGACCGGCGACGAGTGGGTGCAGGTCGACCTCGGAGCGTCGCGCGAGATCTCGGCGGTCGCGCTCCACCCCGCCGACCCCGTCACGGTCGTGCGGACACCGGACGACTACGTCGTCACGCCGTCGTGGTCCGACGATCCGCTCACGGGGTTCGGCTTCCCCGATGCCTACCGCGTCGAAGTCGCCGACGACCCCGATTTCGAGACGGCGACCGTCGTCGCCGAGCGCGAGCGTGGGGCCGGAGACAGGGACGGGAACGCCGACGCTGCGGGCCAGCCCGACGACGAGGTCCGGTCCCGGACCCTCGACGCTATCGAGGCCAGCGGCCGCTACGTCCGCGTCACGGCCACCGACCTCTTCACGGTCTCCCCGGCCGCGGGCGGTCCCGACGAATCCGGCGACGGCCGCCGCACCGAGTCACACGACGAGTGGGCGTGTTTCGCCATCGCCGGTCTCTCCGTGCGCGACGATGAGGGGACCGACCTCGCTCGCGGCGCACCCGTCGACGCCTCCTCCAGCGTCGAGACCGACACCTGGGGTCGCGACCACCTCGTCAACGGCGTCGACTCCTCCGAACTGGTCTCGTCGTCCCCGCTGCTCCGCCGGTCGTTCGACCTCGACTCGTCCGTCGAATCCGCACGCCTGCACGTCGCCGCGGTGGGGTACGGCGAGGTGTACTGCAACGGCGAGCGCGTCGGCGATTCGCGGCTGGACCCGGCCTGGACGGAGTACGAGCGGCGGGTGCTCTACACGACCCACGACCTGACCGACCGCCTCGGCGAGGGCGAGAACGCGCTCGGACTGTGGCTCGGCCGCGGGTGGTTCGCCAAGCACAGTTCCCACTGGGTCGCCGACGGCTCGCCTCGGGCACGAGCTGTGCTCACCGTCGAGTTCGAAGACGGCCGCGCGCGGACGCTCTCGACGGGCCCGGACTGGCTCGCGACCGAGAGCCCGCTCGTCGAGAACGACATCTACGACGGCGAGGTGTACGACGCGCGCCGGGAGCGGTCGGGGTGGGCCGCGACCGGAGACGACACGGACGAACTCGACTGGGGCCCGGCGACGGTCGTCGACGCCCCAGGTGGGACGCTCGAACCCCAGCGCGTCCAGTCGATGGGCGTCGTCGACGAGTTCGAGCCCGAGACCGTTCGCGACCACGAGGACGGCCCGATCGTCGACTTCGGCCAGAACCTCACCGGCTGGGTCGAACTCACCGTCGAGGGCGCCGACGCGGGCGACGAAATCGAGATCCGCCACGCGGAGGCGCTCACCGACGAGGGCGACCTCTCGACGACGGACCTGCGCAGCGCGGACGCGACCGACACCTACGTCGCCGCCGGCGCGGAGGATGCCGACGAGGGCCCCGAGACCTACGAGCCTCGGTTCACCTACCACGGGTTCCGCTACGCGCAAATCTCGGGCTACCCTGGAGAGTTCGACCCCGAGGACGTGACGGCCAAGGCCGTCCACACGGCGATGGACCGGCGCGGCGAGTTCGACTGCTCGAACGACGACCTCGCGCGGGTCCAGCACAACGCCGTCTGGGGGCTACGAGGGAACACTCACTCGGTCCCCGAGGACTGCCCGCAGCGCGACGAGCGATTCGGCTGGACCGGCGACGCCCAGATCTCGACGCGCTCGCTCCTCTTCAACTTCGACGCCGTCCGCTTCGACGAGAAGTGGCTGCGCGACCACGACGACGCGGCCTCACCGATGGGCTACGTCCCCGACGTGATCCCGGACAAGTCGCCGGAGGACCCCGCCGACCCGACGTGGTCGATAACGCGAGTGATGATCCCCTGGTATCTCTACCGCCACGACGGCGACGTGGGGATCCTCCGCGAGCAGTACGAGGGGATGCGCGCCTACGTCGACTACTGGCTCGCGGCGGCCGACGAGGGCGTCCTCGGCGACGAGTACGGCAAGTACGGCGACTGGCTGACCTTCGAGAACGCCGACCCCGACGAGCCGCGGCGCGGGCTCCCCCACGATCTCTTCAACACCGCCTT
This sequence comes from Halosimplex sp., assembly GCA_042217395.1. Lineage (GTDB taxonomy): Archaea > Halobacteriota > Halobacteria > Halobacteriales > Haloarculaceae > Halosimplex. The sequence continues at coordinate 6,717 of JBDGSU010000150.1, read as the reverse complement.
CCTCTACCAGGTCACGGAGACATTCGCCAAGATCGCGGGCGTGCTCGACAACGACCGGGACGCCGAGCGATACCGCGAGCGCGCCGCGTCGGTCGCCGACGCGTTCGTCGACCGCTTCTACGACGCCGACGCGGGCGAGTTCGGTCCCGGGACCCAGTCGTCGTACGCGGTCCCGCTCTTTCTCGGCCTGGTCCCCGAGGACGACGTCGACGCGGTGGCCGCGAACCTCGCCGAGACGGTCCGCGCGGACGGCGGGACACTGCGGACGGGCTTTCTGGGCACCCGGCCGATGATCCTCACGCTCGCCGACCACGGCTACGCCGAACTGGCGTACGAGGTCGTCAGCCAGCCCGAGCGGCCGGGGTGGGTCTACATGGTCCGACAGGGCGCGACCACGATGTGGGAGCGGTGGAACTCCGACGAGAGCGTCGGCTCGGGGATGAACTCGCTCAACCACTCCCCGTTCACCCACGTCTCGGAGTTCCTCTACGAGGTGCTCGCGGGGATCCGGCTCGGCGACCGGCCTGCCACCGAGCACGTCACGGTCGCGCCGGCGCTCGTCGAGGACCTCGAGTGGGCCGAGGCGACCGTCGAGACGCCCAGCGGCGAGCTCGCGAGCGCGTGGGAGCGGACCGACGAGGGCTACGAGCTGTCGGTGACCGTGCCCTGGAACGGGAGCGCGACGGTGCGGCTCCCCGACGCGGCCGACCGGGACGCGACCGAGTCGGGAGCTGCGCTCTCCGACAGCGACGCCGATTCGACCGACGGCGTCCGGTCGGTCGAGACCGACGGGGACGCGCTCGCGGTCGAGATCGGTTCCGGGGTGTACGAGTTCTCGGTAGTCTGAACGCGGTCGCCGGTTCCGGCGCGTGCCCGTCTCTCCGGGACGCTCGCGGCACGTGTCCCCGGTCAAATTACGGCACGTGTCTCCGGCCCACTCGCGACGGAGCACTCGCTGTCGATCCGGGTGGTCGAGCGCCGCGCCCGCTGACGCGACCGCCTCGGCGTGCCGTTCCCCGGCGTACCCGATCTGTCGATACATAACACCACTCCACTCCCGAAATACTCCATTTCGTGGCGTCGGTGGCGGTACTGGTGACAGCCACTCCCGTCTGACGGCCATCGAATGGGAAATACATTTCAATCCGGCGCGTTCGGATAGATACTATGTCGGAAGAGGACGCTTCCGCGGAACCGGTCCGGACGACGGTCGAACTCGTCGGCGAATACGAGGACATCGCGGAGATACTGGGTGACCAGGGGGACAGCCCCGACTACCTCGATCCTGTGGTCGACGATCTGGCGGCGATACTCGACATCGTGCGCCAGACCGACGGGGCGACGAAGAGCCAGATCGCCGAGGAGGCGAGCGAGCGAGTGTCCGTCGGCCTCGATCCGGACTCGGTCATCCACGCGCTCCGCCTGCTCGCGCTGTACGAGTTCGTCGCGCTCGACGGGAACACGTGGCGCCCGGGGCCCGCGCTCGCGACGGAGTGAGCGGTCCGTCTCGTTCCGTCGGGCCGGCGTCCGGGAGACGGACGGTCGGCCGCCGTTCGGGGACTCGCTCGTGTTCGACGGCCGTTCGGGGACTCGCTTTCCGCTTTCGGACCACTTCTTACCGCCGCCAGCGTCGGACCGGCGATGACGCTGCGAACGCGCTCCGACGAGACGGAGGCACGGCGACTCCGATGACGTACTTCGCGATGGACACGGCGTTTCGGCACTCGCTGGGGACCTATCCCCTTCGAACGCGGTGCGAGATGCTGGCCGAACTGGGGTACGACGCGACGTATCTGACGCTGTTCGAGGAGTCTGACTGGGACGACGCTCGACGGGTCGGGACCGTCGCGCGCGAGCACGACCTCGACGTCGCGGCGGTCTACGGCGGCCTGGACGTGAGCGCACCGCCGGACGACGCCGAGAACCGCCGCTTCCTCGACCTCGTGGGCGACCTCGAGGGCGTTCGAGGGGTCGAGGTGCCGCTCTCGGCGAGCGCCGACGGCGTGGCCAACTCGGACCCCGCTGCCGACGACGATGCAGTCGCGTGGCTCGAACGGCTGCTCGAGGCGGCCGGCGACGACCTCCTCGTCTCCCTGTATCCGCACGTCGGCAACTGGCTCGAGCGGGTCGAAGACGCCGCGCGCCTCTGTGACCGGGTCGACGACCCGCGGCTCGGCGCGGTGTTCTGCGGGTACCACTGGTACGCGGTCGACGGGGAGGCGCCCGACGAGAGCCTCCGCGCGGCCGCTCCGCATCTGCAGTCGGCGAACCTCTGTGGCAGCTCGAGACGCGACGGCCAGGCGACGATCGAACCGCTGGACACCGGTGAACTCGACAACTTCGTCCTCCTCGGGTTGCTCCGTTCGGTCGGGTACGACGGTCCCGTCGGGATCCAGGGATACTCCGTGGGCGGGGATGCCTACGCGAACTTGCGGCGCTCGCTCGCGGCGCTCGAAGACGTGGACCGCCGCGTCGACGAACACCCCGAGTGGGCGGATATCAGGTTCGGGTAGGAACCCGTCGGGGCCTGCCGGAACTCGTTTCGAGCCCCACGGAGCGGTCAGTCGTACGTGCGCTTGCCGGTCCGGTTCGCTTCGATGTAGTCCCAGTCGTAGTCGACGCCGAGCCCCGGTCCGTCGGGGACGGGCACCGTCCCCTCGTCGTCGACCGCCTCGAGGTCGTCCTCGTAGTCGCCGGCGTACACCGGCGGCGTCGTGTTGGCGGCGTCGGGATGGACCAGCGCCATCTCGTAGTAGTTCGCGTTCCTCGTCGCGGCCATGCAGTGCCGCTGGGCGGGGCCGGGCGCGTGGAATTCGACGTCGAGGCCGTGGCCCTCGGCGACGCGGGCCCGTTTCATCGCGCCGGTGATCCCGCCGTCGTACTCCGGGTCCGCGCGGACGAAGTCCGTGGCTTCGGCGTCGACGAAGTCGGTCGCCGGCTCCAGCCCGCGGACGTGTTCGGTCTGGAGGACCGGCGTGTCGAGCTGCTGGCGCAGCTTGCGGTGGGCGTGCTGGGAGATGCCGCCGTCGCGATAGGGGTCCTCGTACCACAGGTAGCCGTGGTCGTCGCAGGCGCGGCCGACCTGGAGGGCGTCGGCGAACGTATCGAGGTCGCAGGCCGGGTCGACCATCAGGTCCATCTCGTCGCCGACGCGCTCGCCGACGGCGCGGACCGTCGCTTCGAGGCGGTCGACGTCGCGCCAGTCGCCGTCCCAGCCGTGGACCTTGTAGCCCGGATAGCCCAGCTCGAGGCACCGCTCGGCGAAGTCGGCGTAGGCCGTCGGCGAGTCGAGCCCGCCGCTCCGGTCGCCCTGGTAGGTCGACGCGTAGGCGGGGAGTCGCTCGCGGTAGGTCCCGAGCAGTTCGTGGATCGGGGCGTCGTAACGCTTGCCCGCGTAGTCCCAGAGCGCGATGTCGAGCGGCCCGACCCCCATCCGGTCGTACTTCCGGAGCGCGCGTTTCAGCTCCGACCAGTGGCGCTCCCGGCGCAGGGGGTCGCGACCGACGAGGTAGTCCGCGACCGTGTTGATCTGTGCCGCCCCCGGGGAGTTACTCCCGACGTACTCGCCGACCAGCCCGTCGCTCACCTCGATCCGGACGGCGAACAGTCGCCGCTCCATCTCGTTGCCGGGGTCGTAGACGACGTCGAACCCGCCGGGCGGGGTCCCGACGTCCGGGAGTCGGTAGCTGAACTCGCTCGTCTCGATGCGTTCGATCTCCTGGGTCACAGACGTTCGACAGCCCGGGCCCACAAAGCTGTAGCGTCCGCGGAAGTATCCGCACCTCGCCGCGGGCGCTCTCAGATCGACGTGACCCGCTGATAGCTCTCGTCCAGCGTCGCCGCGTCGTCCTCGAGGAGCGCGACGACGAGATAGTCCGCGTACCCGTGCAGGTAATCGACGACTTTGGCGATCCGCTCGGCGTCGATCGCCTCGACCGAGTCGAGGAGCATGAACGGGACCTCGTCGTAGACGTCGTGGACGAGGTAGCCGGCGAGCGCGAACACGAGACCGGTTACCTCGCGCTCGCTCTCGCTGAGGTGGTCGACGGTGTCCTCGTAGACCGGTCCGTCGTCGACGCTCCGGACGACGTGGAGGTCGAAGCGTTCCTTCTCGACCTTGCTCCGGCCCTCCCGGACGCGCTCTCTCGTCCGTTCGATCCAGATGCGCTCGATGTTGTCGTATTCGAGGAGCTCCAGCACCGTCTCCATGCGGTCGTTGAACTCCTCGATGGCCTCCTCCTGGAGGCGGTCGACCTGGTTCCGGAGTTCGTCGAGTTGCTCTCGGATGTCCTCACGTCGAGATTCGAGCTCCGAGCGTTCGTCGGCTTTCGCCTCGATCCGCTCGATCTCGGCCTCGATCTCCGAGCGGTCCTCGCGCAGCCGTTCGAGCTCGAACTCCAGCGTGTTCACCTCCTCGCTGATCTCGAGCACCTCGCTGTAGTCGACGCCCTGCAACTCCCCCACCGCTGCTTCGAGATCCGCGATATCGGCCTCGAGCTCGTCGCGCTGTTCACGTAGCGACTCCAGGTTCTCTCTCCTGTTCTCGATCTCGCTCTCGACGTCGCCGATCTCCTCCTGGAGGGAACGGTATCGATCGCGCTCGCGCTCGAGGTCTCGCTTCTCCGATTCGAGCCGGTCGATCTCGCTCTCGAGTGACTGTTGTTCCTGTACCTTCTCCTCTCGGAGCGACCGCAACTGATCGAGGGTCGACTCGATCTGGTCGGTCTCGACGGACGAACCGCAGGTCCAGCAGGTAACGGTCTCGGAGTCCGCGAGCAGTTCGTCGGTCACGGCGCCCCCGTCGGAACTGTCCCCGTCGCTTTCGGTCGCGAACCGGGGCGTTTCGTCCTCGAGGAACTCCGCGTTGAACTGGATGACCGACTGGAGCTCGGTCACGTTCCGATCGATCGCGTCGATCTCCCCGCGTAACCGCTGGATCTCCGCGTCGACGTCCGCGATCCGCTGGTCGGAGACCGGGGAACGGTCCTCGAAATCGGCTTCCAGCTCGTTTCGCTCTTCCTCGAGCGCTTCGATGCTCTCTCGCTCCGACTCGATCTTGGTACGTACGCGCTGCAGTTTCTCCCTGGACCGATTCAGATCGTCGAGCTTCGACTCCAGTTCTTCCTTCTTCTCTCTCGTCTCTTCGATTTCCCTATCCGCATTCTCCAGTTCTGAGCGTTTACCCTCGAGTTCTGTTTCTATATTCTCTATTTCTGACTCTATACCTCTCTTTTCTTCTTCTAGTTTGGGAAGTCTGCCGGTCAAACTAGATATATTCCGCAATTTTGAATCTATGTCGTCTCTTTCGATTTTCAGATCCGCGATTTCCCGCTCTATCCTCTGCGTGTCGATGGGCCGCATGAGTATCTCACGGAGGTCGTCGCCGCGCGCGACGGCTTGACGGCACTCGTTCGATTCGAGGAGGAAGGCGAACAGGTCCGCGAGCGTCGGGTCGTCCAGGTACGGGTCGCCCCCATCGACCACGCTCGTCCCTCGGGCGGTGAGAGTTCGAGTGTAGGTCTCGCCGCCGATATCGAGCTCGGCTCGTCCCTCCTCGGCGTCGCCTTTCAGCGTGGCGTTGTCGCTCCCGAGCGCGGCCATGACGGCCTGGAGCAACGACGTCCGATTGGTCGCGTTGCGGCCCGTGAGAATCGTCACCCCCGGAGAGAACTCGACGGTGCACCTGTCGATCCCGCCGACGTTTTCCACCGATAGGGTCACCCCGTCCCCAGTGACTCGCTGCTGGTTCATACCACCTCGAGAGTGTTTTGCTGCCCGGATAAATTATTTCATTTTTGAGTCGTGGCCGACAGGTCTGGCAGATACGAACGTGATCGGAACCTCGACGATCAGATCTGTCCGACGGTGCAGGTCCGGAAATGCCATTACAATCGTAGGGATGTAATGGGGGCTGCCGACCGGTACCGAAGGCCCGTCGCCTCTATCTATGACACTCGTAGGGCTGTCATAGAGACGGCCGGAGACGACGAGATGTTCGAACGCCCTACTCCTTCGGGGCGCAGTCGCATCCGTTGTCGTTCACGAGGTCGCTGAACGCGTACTGGGTATCGCAGTCGCGACACTGGACGGTGACGAGTACGGTCACTCGCGGGTCTCCCACCGAGAGATATCCCCCCTTGTCGAGTTCGGACAGCGCGCGGTCCGCGACCGCACCGAGGCGGTTCTTGAGCCGTTGGATCGTCTGCAATCGCTCGTCGGCTCGGTCGCTCTCGCTCGGGCCGGACGATTCGTAGCTCGCGTCACGATCGCTCGTGAGATACGTGTGAACGGCCTGGCGGGAGACGAAGTCCGACTGCAACTGGTCCGTGTCGACGCCCCGCGACTCGAGTTCGTTCTCCACTTCGATGCGCGTCCCGCTGCTCACGTCGTCGCTCGTGAGCAACCGGTAGTAGTTCGCCGCGACCCCCTCGACCGGCTGCGCGTCGGCCGTTCGCAACGCCGCTGCGACCAGCGATTCGTTCACGTATTCGGCCAGTTCGCGGAGGCTCATCCGATCGTCCCCTTCCGCGGTCCACCGCGCCTCGAGATCGTCACCCAGCCCGGCCAGGTCGTATCTGTCGATAAGTCCCGCCACCTTGCTCCGAGACCGATCCGCGTTCGATTCCTCGTCCATACTCGTTCGAGGCCGCAGGGTCCGAAAAAAGGATAGGTTCGATGATACCCGGCAACTATTCCGACAGTGGTCGTTCGGCCTCA
>JBDGSU010000004.1:0-9980 GCA_042217395.1 Halosimplex sp. | reverse complement strand
TCGGCGACCACCCCGTCCGCGTGGTCGAGACGATGGACCGGATCGTCCGCGACGTCGAGGAGTCGCCCGAGTACGCGCAGAACCGCGAGCAGCGCGTGCCGGCGGCCGACGAGACGAGCACCGACGCGCTCGCTCGCTCGGCGCGGTTCCTCGCGCGGGACATCGACGCCAGCGCGGTGGTCGCGGCCAGCGAGTCGGGGTACACCGCGCTGAAGGCCGCGAAGTTCCGGCCGCCGATCCCAATCGTCGCCTCGACGCCCAGCGAAGCGGTCCGCCGCCGCCTCGCGCTCTCGTGGGGGATCATCCCGAAGAGCTCGCCGTACACCGCGGGCGGCGCCGACGCGGTCATCAACAACGCCGTCCAGTCGGCGCTGGACACGGAGGCCGCCGAGAGCGGCGACACGGTCGTCGTCCTCTCGGGGATGATGACCGAACTCGAGGGCGTGAACACGGCGAACATGCTCAAGGTCCACGTCGCCTCCGAGACCATCGCCTCGGGGCGGTCGGTCGTCGAGGGGCTGGTCTCGGGCGAGCTCCACTGGACCGAGGACGGCGACCTCACCGACCTCCCCGAGGGCGCGATCCTCGCCGTGCCGGAGGACTTCGACGGGGAGTTCACCGGCGACGTGAAGAAGCTGGCCGGCGTGATCGACCGCCACGGCGGCATGACGAGCTACGCCGCCATAGTCGCGCGGGAACTCGACGTGCCGATGATATCCAACGCCTCGCTCTCGCCCGAGGTCGAGTCCGGGTCGACCGTGACGCTGGACGCCGAGCGGGGTATCGTCTACGACGAGGCGATCGAGAGCCGCGCCCGGGAGCGCGCGGCCGAGCGCGAAGAGCTCTGACGGGGCGCGAGCCGGCTCTCGCCGCCGACGCGGATCGGCGCCCGGAGGGGAGAGGCCGGACTCGACGAGGCGGGACGGGTACTCGCGAGCGGGTGAATATGTGCAGTTAAGTAGCGTCCGGTTCACTCGACGAGTACAATGGCCACCTACGCAGGGGTCGACCTCGGCGCGACGAACATCCGCGCCGTCGTCGGCGACGAGTCGGGGGGCGTCCTCGGTTCGCGCCGCACGGAGACGCCGCAGGGACCCAGCGGGATCGCGGTCACCGAGGCAGTCCTCGACGCGCTCCGCGGGGCGTGCGCCGAAGCCGGCGTCGACCCGACGCGTATCGTCGCGGTCGGCATCGGCTCGATCGGTCCGCTCGACCTCGCCGAAGGGGTGATCGAGAACCCCGCGAACCTGCCCGACACGATCGACCGCATCCCGCTGACCGGACCCATCGGGGAGCTCGTCGACAGCGACGAGGTCCACCTCCACAACGACACGACCGCCGGGGTCATCGGCGAGCGCTTCTTCTCCGACCGCAACCCCGACGACATGATCTACCTCACCATCTCCAGCGGCATCGGCGCCGGCGTCTGCGTCGACGGCAACGTCGTGTCCGGGTGGGACGGCAACGCGGGCGAGGTCGGGCACATGACCGTCGACCCCAACGGGTTCATGACCTGCGGCTGCGGCATCGACGGCCACTGGGAAGCCTACTGCTCGGGCAACAACATCTACCGCTACGCACAGGAGCTCCACGACGAGGACCCCGTCGAGACCTCGCTCCCGCTGGAGAGTGCGGAGCTCTCCTCGGCGGACGTCTTCGACCACGCGGGCGAGGGCGACGAGTTCGCCGACTACGTCGTCGACCAGGTGACCCAGTGGAACGTCATCGCCGTCGCGAACATGATCCACGCGTTCGCCCCGCTGGTCATCTACGTCGGCGGCGCCGTCACGCTCAACAACCCCGAGCGGATCCTCGATCCGATCCGCGACCGGCTCGACGACGTCGTGTTCGGGAACGTCCCCGACGTCCAGCTCACCAATCTCGGCGACGACGTCGTCGTCAAGGGCGCCCTCGCCAGCGCGCTCACCGGCGGTACCGGGGACCGCTCGCACGTGCGCTCGAACTGACACGGTTCCTTGTATAGCTGAACGGTTTCTCGTATAGTCGAATTTGAACGCGTTTGCACGGTCGATCGCGCGACTTCGTGCGATCGTCCGAGCCACGTCTTTCGAATTCTGCGATAGCGATGTACCGGTTCGCGCCGACGCCGGGATCGGCGCTATCCGGAACTACCCGACGGGAAACCGTACGACGGGGCTCGCGGCGCGATTCCCGGTCCCGGTCGGGTCTCCGTTCTTCGGCGAGCGCCGACGTCACTGGCGGAGGTCGTACAGCCGTCGGAAGGCGGTCGGCGGGAACCGGAGTTCGACCCGGCTCGGGGGTCGCCCCTTCTCGTTGGTGACGTCGGACTCGACGCGCTCGACGACGCCGACTTCGGCCATCTCGTAGAGGTACCGCTTGACCGTGCCCGGCGAGAGGTCGACCGTCGGGGCCGAGCTGATCGCCTCGGTCGTCTCGGTGACAGACGCGCGCTCCTCGGGCTCGAGGTCGACCAGTTCGCGCAGGGTGAGCTGCTTGTTCGCGGGGAGCGAGAGGACGCGTGCGAGCGAGACGGAGGAGTCCGGCATCTCGGCGATGGCGGCCTCGACGTCCGATTCGGCGATCCTGGGCGGGTCCGCTCGGCTCGCGCGGTCGGCGGCGACGAACAGGGCGGCCAGCGCGTCGTGGGCGTTGCCGTCGGCCCAGTCCGCGATCCGGCGGGCGAGCTCGTGGTCGAGCCCCTGACGAGCGAGCCCCAGCGACGCGCGGGTCATCAACACGTCGACGAGCGTCTCGCGCCGGTAGCGGTCGACGCGGATCTCGGCCGCCGTGTACTCGGTCAGCGCGACCGTTTCGGGGTCGCGCCGACCGACGGCGAGCCAGCTCACGTTGCTCGGCAGCCCCGCGAAAAGGTCGATCAGCTCCTCGGCGTCGGCGTGGTCGGGTTCGCAGACGTGGTCGACCGCGACGACGACGCCGGTCCCCGAGTCGCCGAGGCGGTCGTGGAGCCGCTCTCTGAGCTCGGCGGTGCTGATCCCGTGGTCGGGGACGGACCCGTCGACTAGGGCGTCGAGGACGTCGTGGTAGAACGCGAACTCGCTGGCGGTCTCGCGGACGTCGACGTAGGCGAAGCCCGGCGCGGTGGGTGTCGCAGCGCGGGTGCTCGTGTGGATGATCGACCGGGTCTCCGTCGAGACCCGGTCGAGGTGGGTGAACAGCGCAGTGACGACGGCGGACTTCCCGGACCCGAAGGGGCCCGAGACGTAGGCGTTCGGGGGGAGGTTGCCGTCGAAGACCGGGTCGAGGTGGTCCAGCAGCCGCTCCAGGACCGGCCCGCGGTCGGACGGTTCGTCGACGTGCGCCACGGGCGACAGCGACCCGTAGTCTTCGACGAGGCGCGGGCCTTCGGTGCGGCGCTGTCGTCGTTTGATCCTCGCGTCGATGTCCATGCGGCCGCTCACTCCTCCAGCGCCCAGTCGAGCGAGCGCTCGACGGCGTCGTCCCACCGGCCGTACTTCCGGTCGGCCTCGCCGGCGCCCATCTCGGGCGCGAACTCGCGGTCGACCTGCCAGTTGTCCCGCAGTTCGTCGACCGAGTCCCAGTAGCCGACGGCGAGGCCGGCCGCGTAGGCCGAGCCCAGCGCCGTCGTCTCGTCGACCTCGGGCCGCGCGATCTCCGTCTGGACGATGTCCGACTGGAGCTGACAGAGGAAGTCGTTCTTGACCGCGCCGCCGTCGACTTTCAGGCTCGTCGTCTCGATGCCCGAGTCGGCCTCCATCGCCTCGGCGACGTCCCGGGTCTGGTAGGCGATCGACTCCAGCGTCGCGCGGACGATGTGTTCCTTGCGGGTGCCGCGGGTCATCCCGACGATGGTCCCGCGGGCCCGGCCGTCCCAGTGGGGCGCGCCGAGCCCGGTGAAGGCCGGGACCACGTAGACGCCGTCGGTCGAGTCGACCGACCGCGCGAGCTCGGCCGTCTGGGCCGCGTTGTTGATCAGGTCGACGTCCTCGAGCCACTCGATTGCGGCGCCGGTGATGAAGATCGACCCCTCGAGCGCGTACTGGACGGGCTCGCCCGACAGCTGGAAACCGATGGTCGTGAGCAGCCCGTGGTCGGAGGCGACGGCCTCGTTCCCGGTGTTCATCAGGTAGAACGACCCGGTGCCGTAGGTGTTCTTGGCGTCGCCCTCGTCGAAGCAGGTCTGGCCGAACAGCGCGGCCTGTTGGTCGCCGAGGGCCCCGGCGACCGGGACCTCGGCGCCGAGAAACCCGTCGGGGTCGGTCGAGCCGTAGGTCTCTTCGTCCGACGAGGGGCGGACCTCGGGCAGCATCGACTCGGGGACGCCGAACTCGTCCAGGAGTTCGGGGTCCCAGTTGAGCCCCTCGATGTCGTAGAGCATCGTCCGCGAGGCGTTGGTGACGTCGGTGATGTGCTCGCCGGTGAGGTTGTAGATGAGCCAGGTGTCGATAGTGCCCATCACGAGCTCGCCGGCCTCGGCGCGCTCTCGGACGTCCTCGCCCCGGGAGCTCTGGAGCTTCAGCGGCTCGGCGTTCTCGAGGATCCACTCGGCCTTCGTCGCCGCGAAGTAGGCGTCGGCTTCCAGCCCGGTCTTCCCGCGGATCCACTCGACCTTGCCCTGCGCTTCGAGCTCCTCGACGCGGTCGGTGGTGCGACGGTCCTGCCAGACGATGGCGTTGTGAACCGGTTTGCCCGTCTCGCGGTCCCACACCACCGTCGTCTCCCGCTGGTTCGTGATCCCGATCGCCTCGAGCTGCTCGGCGTCGAGCGACGCCTCGTCCAACCCGCGCGTGACGACGGCTTTCGTGTTCTCCCAGATCTCCATCGGGTCGTGCTCCACCCACCCCGGCTCGGGGTAGATCTGTTCGTGCCGTTCGTACGCGTTCGCGACGACCTGGCCGCCGTGGTCGAACACCATGAAGCGGGTGCCGGTCGTTCCCTGATCGATCGCACCGATGTACGTCTCTGTCATAGTCTCGTAATCTCCGTCGGCGGACAGTTTACCCTGCCCTCCGCCTTGCGAGTAAACAATATGGGGAACCATTATAAATGTTACTCACGGTTCGGGGGGCCGAGTAAAGTTGGTGAGTCGTACTGGGAGCGAAGAATATCCCTACCGCCGTCAGCGGATCCGTAGAGTTCCGCGAAGGGGCCGTAATACGGACGTTTCGTGCCGTATTTCGTCGATATCCGGTCACTGTCTGGGGAGGTCGGCGAGTTTCGGAGATGGCACCCGTCGAAGAGACCGGTCGGGCGGGTAGCGGAGGCGGGCCGGGTGAACCAATGTTTATCGACGTTCCCCGATGCGTCGGTGAAGTAAAGTAGGTGGGCTCCGAAGTGGGGACAGAGATGGCATCGAAACCCCACGTCGCGGTCGTCGGGGGCGGTTCCACGGGGTCCGGGGTCGCGCGCGACCTCGCCATGCGCGGGTTCGACGTGACGCTCGTCGAACAGGGGAACCTGACCCACGGGACGACCGGACGCATGCACGGGTTGCTCCACAGCGGCGGGCGCTACGCGGTCTCCGACCGGGCGAGCGCCCGCGAGTGCATCGAGGAGAACCGCGTGCTCCGGGACATCGCGAGCCACTGCGTCGAGATGACCGGCGGCATGTTCGTCAAGCGCCCCGAGGACGACGAGTCGTACTTCGAGGAGAAGCTCGCGGGCTGCGAGGCCTGCGGCATCCCGGCGGAGGTGATCTCGGGGCGGGAGGCCCGCGCCCGCGAACCGCACCTCGCCGAGGACGTCGACAGGGCGATCAGCGTCCCCGACGGCGCGGTCGATCCGTTCCGGCTGGTGGTCGCCAACGCCGCCAGTGCCGTCGAACACGGCGCGCGCGTCGAGACTCACTCGAAGGTCACCGACCTGCTCGTCGAGGACGGCGAGATCGTCGGCCTCGAGGTCGAGCACAGCTCCGGTCCGGGCGTGCGCGTCCACGGGACCGAGGGCGGGACGGAGGAGATCCGCGCCGACCACGTCGTCAACGCGACGGGCGCGTGGGCGGGTCGCATCGGCGACATGGCCGACCTCGACATCGCGGTCCGGCCCTCGAAGGGCGTGATGACGATCATGAACGTGCGGCAGGTCGACACCGTGATCAACCACTGTCGCCCGAAGGGCGACGCCGACATCGTCGTCCCCCACGAGACGACAGCGATCCTCGGGACGACCGACGAGGAAGTCGAAGACCCCGAGGACTACCCCGAAGAGCAGTGGGAGGTCGACCTGATGATCGAGACGCTCTCGGAGCTGATCCCGATGCTCGAGGAGGCCCGGACTATCCGGTCGTTCTGGGGGGTTCGCCCGCTGTACGAGCCGCCCGAGGTCGGCAGCGAGGACCCGACGGACATCACGCGCGACTTCTTCCTGCTCGACCACGACGACCGGGACGACCTGCCGGGCATGACCAGCATCGTCGGCGGCAAGTTCACCACCTACCGGATGATGGCCGAGCAGATAACCGACCACGTCTCCGACCGGTTCGGGATCGACGCCGACTGCCGCACGGCCGAGGTCCCCCTGCCGGGCAGCGAGGACTTCTCCGTGCTCCGGGACTACATGGACGAGTTCGGCCTCAAGTCCCCGATCGGTCGCCGGAGCGTCGAACGGCTGGGGTCGCGGGCCGACGCGGTGCTGCAGACCGACGGCCCGAATCCCACGGTCTGCGGGTGCGAGGCGGTCACCCGGGCCGAGGTGCAGGACGCGATCGACCAGTCCGGATCGGACCTCAACGCCGTCCGCATCCGGACGCGCGCCTCGATGGGCAACTGCCAGGGCGGCTTCTGCGCCCACCGGCTCGCCGGAGAGCTACGGGACGGCTACGACGAGCCGACCGTCCGCGAGGCGTGGGACGAGTTGCTGCAGGAGCGCTGGAAGGGCCAGCGCCACGCGCTGTGGGGCGAACAGCTCTCGCAGGCGATGCTCAACTACGCGCTGCACGCGACCACGCAGAACCGCGACCGCGACCCGGCCGACTCGGAGTCGTCGGTCGACTTCTCGGCGTTCGACGACGGTCGCCTGGGTGACGCGCAGAGCACCGCCGGCCCGGATTCGAGCGTCGCCACCGACGGAGGCGACCATGGCGATTGAGTCCGACGTGGTCGTGATCGGCGGCGGACTCGCCGGCGCGTTCGCCGCGCTCTCGGCGGCTCGCGAGGGCGCACACGTGCGGCTGCTCTCCTACAAGCAGAGCACGCTCGCGCAGGCGTCGGGACTGGTCGATATCCTCGGGTACGCGCCGGACGGGGTCGAGACCGGCGCCGGGGCCACCGCGGCAGACGCGAGGACCGACGGCGGCCCGCTCGTCGATCCGTACGAGGCGATCCCGGACCTCCCGGAGACACACCCCTACAGCGCCGTCGGCGTCGACGGCGTCCGGGAGGCGATGGGGCTGTTCGACGAGGTAGCCGACCGCTACCGCGGCGGCCACACCGACCGAAACGCCCTGCTCCCGACCCACGGCGGGACGGTCAAACCGACTGCCCGCTACCCGGCCGGCGCCGCCGCAGGGGTCGCGAGCGACGACCGCGAGGCCCTCCTCGTGGGCTTCGAGACGCTGGTCGACTTCGACGCCCCCCACGCGGCCGCGCACCTCCGCAACGCCGGCGTCCCCTTCGACGTACGGGGCGTCACCGTCTCGTTCCCCGGCGATATCAACGCCGACGCGAAGGTGACCCGCTACGCGAAACTGCTCGACGAGGACGCGCCCGTCGGGGGCGGCGGCGGCCGGACCCGTCGCGCTCGCGACGCGCTCGCCGCCGCCGTCGAACCGCACCTCGACGGCGCCGGTCGCGTCGGGTTCCCGGCCGTCCTCGGCGACGACGACCCCGCGGCCGTGCGCGACGGGCTCTCGGACGCGCTCGGCGTCCCGGTCTTCGAGGTGCCGATGGGACCGCCCTCCCTGCCGGGACTTCGCCTCGAGGACGACCTCTACGCGGCGCTCGACGCCGCCGGCGTCAGCATGGAGACGGGCAACCCCGTCGTCGACTTCGACGCCGGAAACGGCGGTGCGGGGGGCGGCGACGGGAGCGGCGGTGCACGGCGGATAGCGGAGGTCTACGTCGACCGCAACGGCGCGCAGATCCCCTTCTCGGCCGACCAGTTCGTCCTCGCGACGGGCGGGCTGGTCGGGAAGGGCATCGGCTCGGACCGCGAGGGCGTCGAGGAACCGGTCTTCGACTGTCATATCCCCCACCCCGCCGACCGCTACGAGTGGTTCGACCGCGACGCGTTCGGCGACCACCCCTTCGCCCGCTTCGGCGTCCGGACCGACGACGACCTGCGTCCGCTCGACGCGGACGGTGCGGTCGAGTTCGAGAACCTCCGGGCCGCCGGGTCGGTGCTGGGCGGGTACGACTTCGCGGCCGAGAAGTCGGGCGGCGGCGTCTCCGTCGCGACCGGCCACGCCGCCGGCGCGGGCGCCGCGGAGGTGGCCCGGTGAGCGACGCCGAGGACCCCGCGCGGGGCGAACCGACGAGCGACGCGGCCGCGGACGTCGGGGCGACGACGAGCGACGACGCGACGAGTGATACCACGATGAGCGACACCGACACCACGAGCGAGTTCGAACCGGCGGAACCGAACCCCGAGCGGGAACCGACGCAGGTCTTCGGCGACGCCGAGGACTTCGACCTGCGACCCGGCTCCGACTCCTGTTACAAGTGCTCCTCCTGCGACACGAGCTGTCCTGTCGCGGAGGTCGACGACGACTTCCCCGGCCCGAAGTTCCAGGGCCCCGAGCAGTGGCGGCTCACCCAGTCCGACGACGACTACGAGGTCGACGAGTCGGTCACGTCCTGCTCGAACTGCATGCGCTGTGACGACGCCTGTCCCTCGGGCGTCCCGCTCAGCCAGATGCACAACACGACGCGCGGGCGCTACGTCGACGAGCAGATGGACAAGCTCTCCGTCGAGTACGTTCGCAACCGGATCCTCGCCAACTACCGCACGTCGGCCTTCCTCGCGAGCAAGGTCCCGAAGGTCGCCAACTTCGCGATGAACTTCCGGCCGGCGCGCTGGCTGATGGAGAAGACGATGGGTATCACGAGCGAGCGGGAGTTCCCCGAGTTCGCCGAGCGGACGTTCACCGAGTGGTGGCGGGCCCGCGGCGGCGCGCAGGTCCGCTCGGAGGACAAGCGGATCGCCTACTTCCACGGGTGTTACGCCGAGTACAACACGCCCGAGGTGGCGAAGGCCCTCGTCCGACTGTTCGAGCACTTCGGCTACCAGATCGCCGTCCCCGAGCAGGGCTGTTCGGGGACGCCGATGTTCGCCAACGGGATGCTGGACGACGCGCGGCGCGACGCGGAGACGAACGTCGACTCCCTCTCGGCGCTGGTCGAGCGGGGCTACGACGCCGTCTGTTCGTGTACCTCCTGCTCGATGAGCCTCCGCCAGGAGTACCCCGAACTGTTCGACTTCGAGGGAACGGAGGCGGTCGCGGCCCGCACCTACGAGGCCGTCGAGTACCTGCGGATCCACGAGGACCTGGCCGGCGCCGTCGCCGAGGCGGACGTGACCGGCGAACTCGCCGACGACTTCGCCTACCACGCCCCCTGCCACGCCCGCAACCAGGGGCTGGACCGCCAGGCCGTCGAACTCTTCCGGGAGCTGGACGGCGTGGACGTAGAGGACGTGGGCGACTCCTGCTCGGGCATCTCGGGCACCTACGGCTGGAAGGAAGAGAAGTACGACTACTCGATGGAGATCGGGGAGGAGATGTTCGACCACATGGAGCACGCGGAGGGCGAGACGGGCATGACCGAGTGTCCGACCTGCGCGATGCAGATGGAACACGGCACCGGCTACGAGATCCGCCATCCGCTGGAAGTGCTTGAGGCCGCGCTGGTCGACTGATACGGATTCGGAGCACGCGTGTCCCGGGTCGACCGCACGCGGTTCGACCGCATGCAGTCGTGGGTCGATCCCGGACTGTCTTGCAGTGACCCGTCTGAGCGGGACCGCTGGTTCTATTCCGACCGGCTGGCCGACGCATCAGGGGTGTACGCAACCCTATCGACGAG
>JBDGSU010000165.1:0-10052 GCA_042217395.1 Halosimplex sp. | reverse complement strand
CCGGTGTATCAGTTGTCTGGTGGTTTGTAGAATTGTAGATCCCGAAAACGTGTCGGACGACCTCCTCGAATTTTATATCGTGGCATGTGGTTTACGTACGCGATGCGTGTCGGGTCGTTCTGTCGGCGGTAGCAGGTCAGACGTCGGGGGAACGGGTCGAGCGGTGGCTACACGGCGAATTCGGCGACCGATTCGAAGGAGTCCTCGGCGAGCGCGTTCGCGAGACCGGAGACGTCGACCTCGTCGACGTGGCTGGGGTACTTGCGGGCGAAGTAGCCCACGAGGTTCTCGACGTCGCGCTCGAGGAGTTCGCGCGCGTTGTCGTGGTCGGTGGGGACGGCCTGGGGCCAGTCGAAGACGACCACGCCCTGTTCGGTGACGAAGACGTTGTACTCGCTCATGTCGGCGTGGACGTACCCCTCGGCGTAGGCCGTCGCCATCTCCTCGAGGATCAGTTCCATCACGGGCACCACCTGCGCGTCGGTGAGTTTCGTCCGCGAGAGCTCGACGCCGTCGACCTTCTCCATGACGACGGCGTGGCGGTTCTGATCGACCGGCTGGGGGACCGACACGTCGGGGTAGAGGGTCTCCAGGGCGTCGTACTCGCGCTCGGCGGCCTTGCGCGCGGTATACTGCCAGGAGACGTGGTCGCGGTCCGCCGTGTACTCGCGCTCTTTCATCACCTCGCGGAAGTTGGTGTAGCCCTCGCGGTGGTACTTCAGCGCGAGCGGGCGATACGAGCGGACCTCGTAGACGTCGCTCTCCTTGCCGACGCCCAGCGGGGCGCCGACGCCGTCGAAGGTCTCCCGTTCGGCGAAGGTGTGCAGGGCGAGGGCGTCGTAGCCCTCGAAAGTGAGTTTGAACCCCTCGTACTGGATGGTCTTGCGCTCGACCAGCCCGCGGTCCTCGCAGCGGTCCAGCCGGTAGTCCACGTCCTCGGCGGAGAGGCGAGTGTACTCGGGGAGCTTCTCGCGGTCGACGTACTCCGAGAAGCGCATCCCCTGTTCGACCCCCGAGAGGAGATAGAAGTCCTCCGGCTCGAGGTCTGCGATCACGGATGCGACGTTCTGGACCATTACACGCCCGTACTTCGCCGATAGGGAAAAGCCCGGCGTGACGGCCCGGTGCCCGGCGATAAATCCCATAACGCGATATCGAATCTCTGCCGAACGGGTCACACAACTCCCGCCGGTCGTCGGCTGCGTGGTGCTCTCTCGGTGGGATCTGGGGGAGAGTCGGTTCGGGGTGGTTTCCGAACCGGTCGGTTCTCCGGCCGGTCGGCCACGTGAAACGGCGTCGACGCGGCTACCGACGTTGAAATATCTCGAAGAAATATGTTTACTAGAAGTTATTCAGTGGGATGGAACAGAGTACGGCACGGATCGCGGTAGCCAATCACGATGGCGGCGGGGACGAGCGCGGGCTCTCGCGCCGCCGGTACGCGCAACTGTTGGCCGGGACGGGTGCGGTCGGGCTGGCCGGGTGTCCGAGTCAGAGCGGTGACTCGGGGGCGAGCGACGGTCCGAGCGACGCCACGTCGACGCCGGGATCGAGCGAAACGGGCGGCGATAGCGACACAGACGCCGGTGGCGGCGAGACCGAGGACACGGCGACGGCGACGGACCGCGAGCCGGTGGTCGATACGATCGCCTACGCGCACGCGAACTCGCCGGACGTGTTCGACTGGAACCCGTGGACGCCCCAGGACAACACCAGCGGCGATCTGTGGATGTCGGACCTGCACGCGCTGCGCAACGTCCACACCACTCGGACGTCGTTCAGCGGGACGACGGTCCCCACGCCGCACAAGTCCGACCACGAGGAGATCGAGATCATGACGTGGATCGCGGGGACGGAGGTCCAGCCGCCGTACGACTGGTGGGACCACCACGACGACCGCTCGACCTACTGGAACGGCGACCCCTACGACGCGGTCGCCCGGGAGAAACACAACCACGTCAACTACTTCCAGGGCGGCAACAAGTTCACCGAGGACGCGACGTTCAACCAGGAGGCAGAGGAGCAGTGGACGCTCCACCAGTGGACCGACAAGGGCTCGGTGCCCGCGCAGAAGCCGAACCCGACTGCCGAGCCGATCCCGTCGGCGTACGCGGGGCCGGTCGACGGCGACCCGCCGTTACACCCCGATTTCACGGAGCCGTACCTCCAGCGGTACCGCGACGCGAGTTCGACCGACCGGGTGACGAGCATCACGGACGAGCTGAAAAGCGACCGCGTGGGGCTCGACCGGATCGCGAAAAACGGCGGCACGGACGAGCTGCTCGCGGGGACCGGACCGTACGCGCTGGAGTCGATGGACGACGTCGGCTCGGAGAAGATGATCCTCCGGCTGGACGCCGACCACCCCAACGCGAGCAACACGAACGTCGAGAACCTCGCCATCTACTGGGCGGAGGGCAGCCGCGCGCAGACGCTGAAGACCGAGGGCGTGCTGGACGTGAACGTCGGCGACGTCTCGCCGGGCGCGGCGATGAACCGCGAGGTGCTCCCGGACTACATGCAGGAGTTCACCCGCTGGCTGCGCGCCACGGGCGGTGACATGTGGAAGTTCAACTGGAACGACCCGCACCTCCGGAACCTCTGGGTGCGCCGCGCGCTCGTCGAGGCCGTCGACTGGAACAAGGTCAGCGCCAACGGCTGGGGTGAGGGCGGCGCACAGCCGCTCGAACACGACACGTTCCTGCTCGACGCCCAGTCACAGAACACCTTCTCCGACGAGTTCCTCGGGAAACTCCACACGTACTCGCGAGGCTCGAACACGCAGAAGGCGACCGAGTACATGA
This sequence comes from Halosimplex sp., assembly GCA_042217395.1. Classification (GTDB taxonomy): domain Archaea; phylum Halobacteriota; class Halobacteria; order Halobacteriales; family Haloarculaceae; genus Halosimplex. The sequence goes on along the minus strand of JBDGSU010000165.1, from coordinate 7,248 downwards.
AAAAAGGTCGGCTACTCGAAGCAGGACGGCAAGTGGGCCGACCCGCAGGGCAACCCCGCCTCGGTCGATCTGTTCGCGACGTCGACGATCCCCGAGCACGTTCAGGCGGCCCAGACCATCCGGGCGAACCTGTCGAAGTGGGGCTTCGGCGTGAACTTCACCACGCAGAGCTGGTCGACGTGGTCGAACAACCTCGACCCCAACGGCGGGCTCAACTACGATTCCACCCTGTTCTGGCACGGCGACCCGTACGTCTTCCAGTACTACCACGACCGCGGCGCGTGGTGGGACGAGACCCTCGTCGCCGGCAGCCCGACCGCCGCCAGCCCCTACGAAGCGAAGCCCACCGACGAGTACGACACGCAGGGCAAGCCCATCGTCCAGCAGGTGCCCGACGAGCCCGGCGCCTTCGATGCGCCCGAGGAGGCCGGCAAAGCGCCCGACCTGGACAACGCCACCGAGGTCAACCTCGTCGAGACGGTCAACAAGATCCGCCAGCCCGGCAACAGCGAGGAGGAACTGCAGGAGCTCTACCGCACCTGCGCGCGCTACTACAACTTCTACCTCCCGCACTTCCCCTTCCACCAGTACCTCAGCGGCGTCTGGGGCAACGTCCGCGACTTCGACTGGCCGTCGCCGGACGCGCGCGCGTTCGACTACGAGCGCTCGTTCTCCATCGAGGACGTCCTCGTGCTCGGCGGCATCGCACAGGCCAGCTACGACAAAGAGTTCGAGCCGCCGGAGGAGGGGTAAGGATGTAACACCGCCGCCGTCGCCGACCGTTCCAGTCGCGCAGTCCCGGCGCTTCGTTCGAAGCGCTCGCACTCCTTGCCACGGACTCGGCTCGGAGGCCGCGACGCGAGCTTAGCTCCCATCTCTCGTCGCGGTCCCGAGCGGAGATCCGCCGAACGCCCGCGGCCGTTCGCTGCGGAACAGACACACCAATTAGCCGCGGGCCCACATCGACACGTGATGACCGACTCCGACGGCGGAGACGACGCGGCGCTCAGACAGCAGCTGCGAGTGTTCGGCCTCTCGGACAACGAGATCAACACGTACTTCGCTCTGCTGGAACGCGGAGAGGCGACCGCGAGCGCCGTCGCCGAGGACGCCGGCGTCACCCAGCGCACCGTCTACAACATCGTCGAGCGGCTGGCCGAGCGCGAGCTGGTCCGGGTCAACGACCACGTCTCGCCGACGACGATCCGCGCGCTTCCCCCCTCCGAGGCGATGGCGGAGATCGAAGACCGCATCGACGCGATGACGCCGGCCCTGGAGGAGCGCTACTCGGCCACCCAGCCCCGCACGTCGGAGATCGAGATGGCCAAGTCCCGCCGGAAGGCACTCAAGCAACTGCGCCGGGACCTCGCCGGCGCCGAGTTCGAGATCCTCGCCGCGGTGCCGGCCGACGTCGTCCCGGAGATCGAATCCGAGCTGCGGGTGGCCCGCGAGCGCGGCGTGTTCGTCCTCCTGCTGGTCGGCGAAACCGGTGGTGCCCCGGACGCCGCCGAGCGCTACGGCGACCTCGCGACGGCCGTTCGCTGCTGGGACGGGGAGATGGCGTTCGCCTACGCGGTCGACGACGAGCGGGCGATGATCGGCAGTCCCGAAGTGTTCGACGGCGCGTACTTCGAAGAGGGCGTCGTCTGGGTCTCCGAGTGGGGGCTGACGGGGGCCGTCGTCGCCACGTTCCTCGGCGCCTACTGGCCGTTCCCCGAGGAGGTGTCGGTGGCCGACCCCGTCGACCTCCCGGCGTCGTTCGACTGGTTCCGGGCGGCGACGTTTACCGCACGCCGCCACGTCGACGCCGGCGCCGACCTGCGCGCCGATATCGAGACCCGGAGCGGCACCCGCGTGGCCGGCCGCGTGGTCGAGGTACGGCAGGCGCTGGTCGACCCGCCGACCAACGACTTCACGCTCGAGAACAGCCTCGTGATCGAGACCGGCGACGGGACCGTCAGCGTCGGCGGCCCCGGCGGCTACCTGGAGGACTACCGCTTCGAGTCGCTGCAGCTCCGCGCAGTCGAGGAGTGACCAGTCGCACCGACGGCGCACCGGTCGGCCCAGCCCATCGCGGGCGGACCCCTCTCACTCGCGGGCGACGGCCTCGACGGCGGCCATTCGCTCGGCGTCGTCGGCGTCGTCGCCGAGCCACTCATCGGCCCATCCCTCGATGGCCTCGAAGATCGGACAGAGCGACTCGCCTTTCGCGGTCAGCGAGTAGAACGTCGCGACGGGGGCGTCCTCTTCGAGGCGCCGGTCGACCAGGTCGAGTTCCTGCAGGTCGTCGAGCACGCGCGAGAGCGTCCGCGAACTCGACCCGGTCGACCGTTTCAGTTCGTTGAATCGCTTCTCACCGTCCTGGAGGTCGTAGAGAACCACGAGCCGCCACTGCGACCCGATCTGTTCGAGCGAGTCGACCACCGGACAGGCCTCGGGGTTCGCCGCCTCCGCGTCGGTGTTGGTCGCCATGTACCGGTCTTACCGCTCCGACGCACTTAGCTGGTTCGTTTCCGAACCCGGTATCACGACGACACTCGACTGCGGTCGGCCGTCCGGGCTTACCGACTCGACACCCGGTGACACCGTCGTCTCCCGGTGACACGAATGTCAGATAACGTATATGTGTGCGGGGATCGAACGTAGTCTCGATGTCAGAGGCACGCGCGAACGAGGCGAGCGGAACAGAAGCGCTACCAGCGGCGGTTCGAGCGGAGGTGGTGGTCTGATGGCCGTCGAGTCGGCCGCGGGGGGAGTCGTCTTCCTCCTCGCGCGGCTCCTGTTCGGCGGCGTCCTCGCGTTCATGGGGTTCAACCACTTCACGGACGTCGAGCAGCTGGCCGGCTACGCGGAGATGAAGGGGCTCCCGGCGCCATCGTTCGCGGTGATTGCGTCGGGGGTCGTGCTGGTTCTGGGGGGGCTGGGCGTCGCGCTCGGCGTCGCACCGGTCCTCGCGGCCGGCGCGCTCGCGGTCTTCCTGCTCGTCTCGGCGGTGGCGATGCACGACTTCTGGGCCGTCCCGGCGGAACAGACCCAGGACGAGATGACGCAGTTCCTGAAGAACGTCTCGCTGGCCGGCGGCGCGCTCGCGCTGCTGGCCATCGGCGGTCAGGCGTGGCCCTACGCGGTGGGCATCGGTCTGCTCTGAACGACTGCGCCCGGTCGTTCGAGTCGAGCGACGGGCTCACCGCGGAGTGACGCGGTCGACGATCTCCTCGGCGGTATCCCGGTAGCGCCGGAGTCGGTCGGCCGGCAGGTAGACGGCACCGTATCCGTCGCCGCTGCGGCGTACGAGGGCCTTCTCGCGGTACACCTCGAGGGAGTGGCGTACGGTCTCGTAGTCCAGGTCGAGCGCGTCGGCGGTGGAGACCGACCACCGGCGGCTACCGCTGCGGTCGGTCGCGGCGCTCGTCGGGTCGAGTGTCCGCCGGTCGCTCAGACGGCGTCGCCGCCGTTCGAGCGCGACCGGCGCTTCTGTGTGACGCCGTAAGCGGCGACGCAGAGTGTGACGAGGAGATTGAGCGCGCCCAGCAGCGGCAGGTCGCCGTCTGCGAGACCGAAGATTCCAGCGTTCGACGCCGGGGCGTCGCCGGCGTTCGGCCCCGCGCCGTCGTCGGCGCCCATCGCGGCCTGTCGGTCGTCGGTCGCGGTCGGATCGCGGGCCGACTCTCGGTCGTCGGGCGCTACGGTCGGCGAGCCGTCGACGGCCGCCAGCCGCTCGAGGACCGCCAGGTCGCGCTCCATCCGGTCGGCGCCGAGCGCGGTCTTCTGGGCGCGGAAGTACCCGATGAACCGGTCGATCCGCGCGCCGTAGGGCTCGGAGACCGCGAGCGGGACCGACTCCTGTTCCCACCGGTCGTCGTACTCGCGGTACTCGATCGGCGCCTCGGCGGTCTCGACGCCTGCCTCGCCGCCGGCGCGCTCGTGGGCCATCCAGTTGCGAGCGAGCGTCCCGTACTCGCTCAGCGCGACCGCCTTGCGGACGCCCGATGACTCGTAGTACGGCACCTCGCGCGACTCGAAGCTGACGTTGCGGACCACCTGGTGGGCGCCACCGCCGGGCGCTTCGTAGCTCGCGACGAGTTCGAGCGGCGGGTCCGCGCCGGTCTTCGCGACCTCGAGCAGGACCACGCCGCCCTCGGTCTTGTTCCCGTCCCGACGCGAGGGGAAGAGAGTGGTGACCTCCATCAGTTCCGCGCTCGCCGCGTCGGACTGGGGCGAGCCGTAGACGTGCTCGATCTCGTAGCCGTCGCCCGCGACCCGCAGCGAGAGGTTGTAGACCAGCGGCGTCACCATGTACGAAAAGCCCTCGTCCATGCGCTCGTCGAACTGCGCCGGCGAGTCGACCGCGTAGTAGTTCGCCCCCTTCACCGTCGAGACCGCCTCGGTCAGCCGGGAGTTGAAGTCGACGCCGACGCCGACGAACGTGGTGTGGATCCCCTCGCTCGCGTACGAGCGCATCCGCGACCGCAGCGAGTCGCCTCCCGTCTCGCCGAGGTTCGGCATCGCGTCGGTGACGTAGACGACGCGCGTCTCGCGCTCGCTATCACCGGCGTACTCGGCCACCTGATCGCGGGCCTCGCGCATGCCCGCGTCGAGGTTCGTGCCGCCGTCGGCCCGCAGCCCCCGGACCTCGCTCCGGAGGTCGCCGCGGTCGATCTCCGAGACGCGCTCCATGTCCTGCACCGTCCGCGCGGTGTCGTCGTACCCGACGACGGCCACGCGGTCCTCGTCGTTCAGCCGGTCGAGCATCGACACGACCGCGTCGCCCGCGGCGTCGATCTTCGGCCGGTTCTCCTCGACCCGCTTCTCCTCGCCGCCGTCGTAGTAGTACTCGTCGAACTGTTCCCCCATCGATCCCGAGGTGTCGACGACGACCACGAGGTTCAGGGGCTTGCGCTCGAACTCGGCCGTCGAGATGCCCGAGTTGAGCCCGACGGTGAGGAACCGCTCGGTGTCGTTCGAGAGCGGGTCGCGGGTCACCGCGGTGCTGTAGGAGGGACAGAACAGCGCCTCGCAGGGCCGGCTCTGTCCGGTGTCGAAGTAGTAGTCGTGGAACAGCCCCTCGTAGGTGAGGTCGGTCGGCTGTGGAACGTACCCTTCCTCGACGTTGGTCCGGAAGGCGTTGGCGTCCTGCGCGCCGCCGGCGCTGACGCCGATGTTGCCGCTCTCGGCCTGTGCGCCGCCGGATCCGTCGCCGAACCCGCCCCCGCCGTCGCCACCCGCCATCTGTGCGCCGCCGTCGCCGCCACCGCTGCTCGCACAGCCCGCGAGAACGACGAGCGCGACCACCGCTATCGTTGCCAGTCTATGTCGCATACCCACACTCGTTCACGTTTACTAATAGGACGGCCGGTGGTTCAAAGACGCGTTTCAGGCTTTACAGGCCCGTTACCGACAGATATCGATCGGTGGTTCGACTATCGTGTCGGTCGTTGGCGCGGAACGTGGTCGCGGCGCGTGCTGGTGCCGACAGCGGTCGTCAGTCGGGCGGTCGCCCGGGTAGTGTGGTGCCACACTAGGTTTTTGTCCGCGCGGCGCTCACCGCCGGACACGAGCGGTGACCGGACCGACGCCGAGAGCAAAGTCTCGGGGAATCAGGCGAACATCCCGGCGCGGACCCGTCGTGAGCTCGACATCGACGACGGGGACCGACTCAGGCGGCATCTCGAAGCCGACGGGGACCTCCGAGTCGAGGTCGTCCGGCGGGAGACCGGGACGTTCGCCGCGTTCGACGGGTACGACGGCGACACGCCGACCGACGCGACCACCGAACACGACGCCTGGGGGGTCGACGTCGAGTAGATGCCGCGCGCGTTGCTCGACACGAGTGACCCCTTCGCGGCGGCGTGCCGGCGAGACGAAGCCCACGACGACGCACTTCCGATACTCCGGGGAATCGACGACGGCTCGCTCCCGGACGCGGTCGTCCTCGACTACGTTCTCGCGGAGACGCTGAACGGCCTCGTCACGCACGCCGGTCACGACGCGGCCGTCGATTTCCTCGACCGTCTCGAAGAGAATACGCGCTTCAACGTCGATTCGCTCACCGCAGACGCCTTCGCCACCGGAAAGGCGCCGTTCAGACGACACGACACCTTCTCGCTCGTCGACGCGTGCATCGTCGCGTACATACAGACCGAGGGACTGGGTTACCTCTACGCGTTCGACGACGATTTCGACCGGGTCGACGACGTGGTTCGCCTCGACACCCCGACCGACCCCTACGATCCGAACTGAGGAGCGAGTCGATTCACCGGTCCACGTCGCCCATGATGGGGTCGAGGCTGCCGATGGTGGCGATGAGGTCGGGGACGAACTCGCCGCGGGCGATCTCCGGCAGCAGGGAGACGTGCGAGAAGGAGGGGCCGCGGATCTTGAAGCGGGCGGGGCTGTCCGTCCCGTCCGAGCGGACGTAGATGCCGAGTTCGCCCTTGGCGGACTCGACCGCGCGGTAGATCTCCGCGTCGGGATCGGGACGAAGCGTCCGCGGGACGTTGGCCTGGATCTCGCGCTCGTCGTCGGGCCAGTCCTCGAGCAGGTCGACGCACTGCTCGACGATGCGCGCGGACTGTTCGACTTCGCGCAGGCGCACGAGCACGCGCGCGAAGTTGTCGCAGCCGTCCTCGGTGACCACGTCCCAGTCGAGCTCGTCGTAGTAGCCGTAGGGGTCGTCCCGGCGGAGGTCGTAGTCGATGCCCGACCCCCGGGCGACGGGGCCGGTCGCGCCGTAGGCCTTCGCCGTCTCGGGGTCGAGTTCGCCGGTGTCGACCGTCCGGATCTGGAAGGCCTCGTTGCTCGTCAGCAGGTCGTGGTACTCGGCGAGCTTCGCGGGGAGGCCGTCGACGAACTCGCGGACGTCCGCGAAGAAGTCCGCGCGCGGTTCGGGGAGGTCCCACGCGACCCCGCCCAGTCGGAAGTAGTTGAACATCAGGCGCTGGCCGGTCAGGTCCTCGAGCAGATCCTGGATGATCTCCCGGTCCCGGATGCCGTACTGGAAGGCCGCGGTGAACTCGCCGACCACGTCGAGCGCGTAGGTGGCGACCGCGAGGAAGTGGCCGAGCATCCGCGAGAGCTCCGCGCTCATGGTGCGGATCACCTTGGCGTAGTCGGGCACCTCGATGTCGGCGAGGTCCTCGGCGACGCGGGCGTAGGCCCACTCGTTGCAGAGGCCGGCGCCGCTCCAGTCCCAGCGGTCGGGGTAGGGCATGATCTGGTGGCGGTAGGTGCCCTGCTGGCACATCTGCT
>JBDGSU010000172.1:0-10074 GCA_042217395.1 Halosimplex sp. | reverse complement strand
CCTACGGCGTCGGCGTCCGGATGTTCTCGGTCATCTTCCTGCCCGCCATCGCGGTGGGTCGCGGCGTCGAGACGATGGCGGGTCAGAACATCGGCGCGCGCGAGCAGGAGCGGGCCGCCGCCGCGACCCGCTTCGCCGCCCGCACGATGTTCGTCGTCCTCGCCGCGGTCGGCGTCGGGACTTGGCTCGGCGCCGGCGACGTCGTCGCCGTCTTCTCCGACGACCCCGAGGTGATCGAGATCGGCCGGGTCTTCCTGCGCTACGTCGCGCCCACGTTCGGCTTCACCGGCATCTTCCACGCCTACAAGGGCGGGTTCCGCGGCGCCGGCAAGACGATGACCGCCGCGCTCATCTCCATCGGCATGCTCGGCGCCATCCGGCTGCCCGTCGCTCTCGTCGCCTCGCAGGACCTGGCCTACCCCGGCTCGTGGCTCGCCGACCTCGTCCACTCGATCCCCCTCGCACCCGTCGCCGCGCTGGTCGACGCCCCGCTCGCCGCGCTGGCCGCCTTCGACATGGGCTACCAGGGCATCTGGCTGGCCTTCGCCGTCTCCAACGTCGCCGGCGCCGCCATCGCGTTCGGGTGGTTTAAGCGCGGCACCTGGCGCGACGCCGACCTGACCGACTCCGCGCCCGGAACGGGCCCCGCTCCCGTCCCCGACGCCGACCCCGAGCCCGAACCCGGCACCGACGACTGACCAGCGGATCGCCGTCCCGCTGGTCCGGATTCGTCGCTCTCCGACCCCGGACGACTGCTACGTACGGGGGACTCATCGAGCAGTCGCGGTGGCGCGCGCTGGAGCGCGTGTCCGAGCACTGCGAGGACCGCGCGACGGAACTGCGCGAGGTCTGCTCACGGGCGCGAAGCGCCCGTTCGCACGGTCCGAGGGACCTTCGGTCCCTCGCTATCTTCGCGAGTGATACGAGCGAAGGCTCGGAAGACGAACGGAGTGAGTCTTCCGGTGGACGAGCGACCGCAGGGAGCGAATCGGCTGGGGAGGAATGTGGCTGCCTGCGGTGCAGTGCGGATCGGACGTTCCTGGCGGACTGAAAGGTCGAGGTCCGGTCGTGGTGCCCCGGCGACGCAAGCACGCGAGCGCCGCGAGCGCGCACAGCGAGCCGCGGCCCGCGACCGGACCGAGGGCTTTCAGCGCCCACTGTCGACTGCGGTCGCAGCCTCGTCGCTTTCTTTCACGCCACCCCGAACAGAAGTTCACGGTACGCTCGAACGCCGCACAGATCACCTCACCGACGCGCGAGCACTTACAAGGGATCCCGACGTACCACCTCGCGAGGCGACCACATGACGGCGCGCGACCACTCCTTCGCCATCCCGGGGCGGCCCGAGCGCACCTACCCCCGCGGGGGCGGCGTCGAGTACGAGGGCGAGACGGTGTTCGTCCTGACACCGGCGGGCGACCGCTCCGACGCCGACCTCGACGGCCTCGTCGTCGACGTCCTCGAATCGGGGCCGTATCGCTCGGGGGACTTCATGGAGCTGCCGATGCCGCTGTATCTCGTCCGCGACGAGGAGACGGCCGACGTCTTCCGCGTGACCGTCCGCGGCTGTGCCGTCCAGTTGCACGTCCTCCCCGAGACCGAATCCGCGGGGCTGCGCCGGTTCTACGACCGACTCCGCGAACGTGCCGACTGCGAGTGGTCCGTCGCCTGTCGGACCGACTTCGGGTGACCGGCGTCGGGCGACCGATCCGAGTGACGGCCGCGGTCGACCGATCCGAGAGACGGCCGCGAGTCCGGCCTCATACGGATTAGTGCAAGCGTGTACCGGGTCGGCCGCACGACTGCGTGCGGTCGATCCCGGACTGTCTTGCACTAATCCGTATCAGTGATCCTCGTCGCTGCGAACGGAGAGGACCGGGACCGGCGCTCGCCGGAGCACCTGTTCGGTCGTGCTCCCGAGCACGTAGCGCTGGATGCCGCTTCGGCCGTGGGTCCCCATGACGATCAGGTCGATGTCGTGCTCGTCGACGTACGCCAGGATCTCGTCGCGGGGGAGTCCCTGCCGTATCGCCGCGGTGACCTCGACGCCGCGGTCGCGCGCCCTCGCGCGCAGGTCGTCGATGGCGTGTTCGCCCGCGGCCTCGAACCGGTCGAAGAGCTCGTCGACGTCGGCGTCGAAACTCACGTCGTCGACGCCCGTATCGGTCGCCAGTTCGGCGATGGCCGCGTCGTCGACGACGTACAGCACGTGGACGTTCGCGTCGGCGAGCGCCGCGACGGTGAGCGCCTCGTCGAGCGCCCGCACCGCGAGGCCGCTGCCGTCCGTCGGGACGAGCACGTCCGAGTACGACTCGGTCACGCCGTCTCACCCCCGGCGGACGAGCGGGACGGGGGGCGGGCAGGCGCGGTCGGAGTCGAGCGACGGGTCGTCGGAGCGAATCGTTCGTCAGTCATCGGTTGCGGGTTCGACGTCGTCCGGTTCAAAGCTGTCCGTCTCGGGCGCCTCGCGGACGTCTCCCTCCCGCCAGGTGCCCCGCCGGAACCACAGCCAGGCGATGACGGCGCCGGAGACGTTCGAGACGAAGAAGGCGATCCAGATGCCCCGCGGGTCCACGCTGCCGAGGAACCACAGGTCCGTGGGGAGCAGTCCCTGCGAGGCGACGTAGGCGACGGGGAGCCGGATGCCGGCCAGCGTCAGGACCGAGATGGCCGCGGCGATCATCGTCTTGCCGGCGCCGCGGAACCCGCCCGTGAACGCTCGCATGACGCCGATGAAGCCGAACGAGAGCGAGACGTACCGGAGGAACTCCGTGCCGACCGCCAGCACCTCGGCGTCGTCTGTGAACGCGCTCACGATGGGCGCCGGGAAGAGGAAGATGAGCGCGCCCAGGAGCGCGAGCACGACGAACAGCCCCTTCGCGGCGACGTAGTTCGCCGCCTCCGCGCGGTCGTACTCGCCGGCGCCGATGTTCTGGCCCGACATCGTCTCGACGCCGCGTGCGACGGCGATGGCGGGCAGGAAGATGACCGAGAACACGCGCGTCCCGATCCCGAATCCGGCGACCACCGGCGTCGAGAACAGCCCGACGACGATCAGCAAGGCGTTGATCGAGAGCGCGCGACCGGTCCCCTCGATCGAGGCCGGGACGCCGATCGCGAGGATCTTCCGGAGGTACTGGAAGTCCGGCACCAGTTGCGAGAGGTGGATCTGGATCCCGCGCGAGCCGGACAGCATGATGTAGACGCCGACGAGCATGGCGATGCTCCGCGAGAAGACCGTCGCGATGGCCGCGCCCTGGATCCCGAGTTCGGGGAACGCGACCGTCCCGACGACGGGGGCGTTGGCCACCAGCGTCCACCCGTTGATGAGAAACGGGTCCAGCACCACGTTGAGCACGACGGTTCCGAACATGACGATCATCGGGGTGATCGTGTCGCCGGCGCCGCGCATCAGCGAGATGAACACGAAGAAGCCGAACATGAACGGCAGCCCGAGCGCCACCACCTGCATGTAGGCGGTCGCGCCCGGGAGGACGTCCGGCGACGCGCCGAGGAACTGGAGGAACGGCCGCACGAACGGATACCCGATGGCGCCAAGGATCAGCGACCCGAGGAAGGCGAAGACGACCGTCTGCGAGGCGGCGTACTCGGCCTTTCGCGTCTCGTCGGCCCCGGTGTGCTGGGCGACCAGGACGCTCCCGGCCACCGACAGGCCCATCCCGAGCGAGATGAGCAGGAAGACCATCGGGAACGCGAAGCTGATGGCCGCCAGCGCGTCCGTCGAGTACTGCCCCAGCCAGAACGTATCGGCCAGGTTGTAGGCGGTCTGCATCAGGTTCGTGACGACGATGGGCAAGGAGAGGTACACCAGGGGTTCGACGATGCCCCCCTCGGTGAGGTTCAGCTCCTCCTGTCCCTTGAACAGCTTCACGCCGCCACCTCCGGGTCGGGCCGCCAGCCCAGGTGCAGCTGTAGGTACCGCTCGACGACCGCGCGAGTCTCGTCGGCGTCTTCGCCGAGGGCGACGGTCCGAACGTGCGCGCCGTTGATCGCCGTGACGACGAGCCGCGCGACCTCGTCGGGATCTGCGTCGTCGAAGTACCCCGCCTCGATTCCGTCGGCGACAGCGGTCTCGACCACCCGCAGCATCACCTCGTCGAGTTCGAGGAACCGCTCCCGGAAGGCGTCGTGGTAGGGCGCCTGCGCTTTCAGCTCCATCAGCGCGACCGGGAAGTTGTCGTCGCCCGTCGACGGCGTGAAGACGGCCTCGAGGAACGCGTCCAGCCGCTCGCGGGGGTCATCCGCATCACAGGCCAGTTGCGCCTCGAACCGGTCGACGAGGTCGTCGAGGAACGCGCTCAACAGCTCCGCTTTCGTGTCGAAGTGGTAGTGGATCGCGGCCGTCGTCATCGACGCCTCCGCCGCGATCCGCTGCATCGTCAGGTCCGCGTACCCGTGCTCGCAGAGCGCGCGGCCCGTTGCCGCCATTATCTCCTCCGCTGTCTCGGTCTGCATTCTCTACCCCTACCTACTAACTGGTTAGTCAAGAAGGTTCTGACTTACTGGTCAGTTAGCGCCGCCATCGCGTCGTCGGTACGCTTTTCGGGCCGATGACCCTCTATCGGATCGTCCACTCCACACCGTGACCGACGTCGACCGATCGACCGATGCGGAGGCCCTCGGCGAGCGCGTCGCCGAACTCGCGGACGCGCGTCCGGCGGAGCGTGAACGCATGCTCGCCGACGGCGCGACGACCGGCGGCGCCGAGCGCGTCCTCAGTCGGCTCTTCTCGCCCGTCGAGGGCGGCCCGCGCGTCGCCGACGTCCTGCACGCGCTTCGGGCGCACGGGTACTCGCGCGAGGAGGCCATCGACCTGCTCACGACCGCGCTCGGTGCCGAAGACCTCCAGTCGCGGTGGGCCCGCTCGGGGGACGTCGAACGCCGGGACGAACTCCTCCTGCGCCTCCAGGTCCTCTCGCGGACGCCGACGCTCGCCGCGGACCTCGTCCCGTTTCTCGCGCTCCACCTCCGGTCGCCCGACCCGGCGGTCTATCAGGCCGCCGCCGTCGCGGTCGGCCGACACCTCGGCGAGCGCCCCGACCTGCTCGCGGCCGTCCGGGAATACGCCGCCGCCCGCTCGCTCGAACTCGGGGAACCCACCGCGCTCGGGAGGAACCGGACGCGTCGCCGCATCCTCCTCGTACAGGCCGCCGCGCGAGCGACCGACCGCGCCGACGGGTCGTCGCTCCCCGAACTGCTGACGTCGGGGAACCCGCTCGACACCGAGTCCGTCGAGGCAGCCCACCCCTCCCTCGACCCCGAAGACGCCACCGTCCGCCTGCTGGCCGTCCGCCTCCTCCTGTCGGCTCCGGACCTCGCCGAGACCGTCGGACCGGCGGCGGTCGACCTCGTCGTCGACACGGGAGGGGACGACCTCGGCGGGACGCCGCCGATCTACCTCCAGCGCTGGGGCGAACTCCTCGATGCGCTCCTCGCCCGTGATTTCCTCGGCGAGACCGAAGCGGCCGACGCGTGGCGGTCGCTGTTCGACCGGATCGACGACGCGCTCCGCCCCGCCGACGAACCCCGCGAAGTGGCCGCCCTCGTGGGGCCGCTCTCGCTCCTCGACGAGCACGCCCGAACGCTCGCGACGCTCCCCGACCCCGTCGCGCGCGCCGCCGTCCCCCCGGACGAGTCGCTCTCCGAGACCCACCGCGTGCTCCTCCGGGCGCGGGCCGGGTTCTGGCGTCGACGGGTGCGAGAGGGCGCGCCATCGGACGGCTGGCCGGCGGACGTGGTCGTTCCCGAGAACGCCTCGCCGGCGCTCCGCGAACTCGCGCGCGTCAGACCCGACTCGGCCGACCGCGGCGTCGGCGCGGTCGGTCCCCGGGAGTTCGACCTCGACCGGATCGACGCGTTGCTCGCGCCGCTGGGCGACCGGTCGCGCTGGGACGCCCTCGCGCCCGGCGAGCGCGCGCTCCGCGTCGTCTTCCTCCTGAGCACCGTCCAGCACCTCGACGGCGGGTACGAACGCGCCCGCTCGACCGTCGCCGCCAACGGGGTTCCCGTCCCGCCCGGCGACGACACGCGCTCGCAGACCCTCGCCGCCGTCGTCCTCCGACTCATCCAGTTCGAGGGCCCCGAGTGTGCGCGCGCGCTCGACTCGAGAGTCCTCGAGTCGATCTCAGACCTCGGCGTCCTCCTGACGCTGCTCCCGACCGACGGAGCCGACTCGTTCGCGGCCGAGCTCGCGGACAACTTCGAGCACCAGCTCCGCTGGAACCTCCAGCGAGACCCCGATTTCCGCCCGATACAGGTCCTCGCTCGGACGACCGTCCGCGACCCCCATCCCGCGTTCTACCGGGCGCTCGGCGAGGTCGTCGCCCGCCGGACGTACGCGGACGCGACCGGGCGGCCGATCCCGGTCGGCGCCGCCGTCGACGCCATCCGCGAGGACGGTCCCGACGCGCCCGCCGACCCGTGGCGTCGCGACGCCCTCGCCGACGCGGACCCCCTCGTCAGGGCCCGGTCGGGCGCCCGCGATCGGCTCGCGAGCGCGACAGACGCGGGGACGAGCCTCTGGGACGCCCTCGACGCGTTCGCCGACGCGCTCGGCGTTCCGGAGGGACCGCGCGACCGACCGACCGACGACACCCTCCTCGGCCTCGTCGCGCTCGTCCACCCACCGGAAGACCGGATCCTCGCGGGCGGGTCGTCCCCGTGGCTCGACGAGACGCCGGACGCGTTCGTCGCCCGACACGCGGAGACCGTGAGCGCGCTCCGGAGCGCGCTGGGCGCGCTCTACCCGGACAGCCTCGACGACGCCGCGGACGCGGCCGACGCGCTCCGGGCCCTCGGCGAGGACCTCTCCGCGGTCGTCGAGGCGCTCGCGCCAGTGCTCCCGACGGCGGAGGCCGAGCGCCTCCGCGAGGCCGCGCGCGCCCTCGACGACCGGGTCGACGCGTACGCGCAGGCGCTCGACGCCGTGGCCGCCGCGTGGCACCCGCTCGACCCGCCCCGGTCGCCGGACGACTGGGACGCCCTCCTCGAGACGGTCTCGGCTCGGTGGACGCCCCCCGACCGGCTCCCCCTCCTCCGCGCGGCGTTCGCGAGCCTCGACGCCGCGAGCGCATCCACGGAGAGCGCCGACGACTGGGCGGCCCGCCGGTCGTTCCTCGAGTGGGCGGTCCGCGCGCCCGAGGGCCGCGACTGGACGGCGGCGGAGACCGACGCCTGGGAGACCGCGAGCGCCGAGGTCTGGTGCGAACTCGTCGAGGGAGCGATGGACGTCGGCCAGGAGTCCCGCGTCCGCGACCTCCTCGAAGCGCCGGCGTTCGGGACCGTCCGCGACCGCCCGTCGGCCGTCGAGACGCTCGACGACGCCCGCGAGTGGGCGCTCGATCGATACCTCCTCGGCCTCGCCACTCACGTCCGAGCGCTGCTCCCCTCCAGCGAGGGCGCCTCCCCGTGGCGGGTGCGTCTGCGGGAGGCCGGGGCGTTCCTCGTCCACCACTCGTCGGTGTGGACGGCGCTCATCGTCGGCGCCGTCCTGATGCAGGACTTCGGAACCGCCTGGCAGGCGATGGCCGAGCAGGGCGACGTCAACGGGATCGCGCTCACGTTCGTGCTCGCGGTCGCCGGGGCGTTCGGCTACGTCCTCCTCTCGCTCCGTCGGACGACGACGCGCGCCCCGGGAGAGTCACGCTGGGCCGGTCTGCGCTCGCGACTGGCCCGCGCGTCGCTATTCGTCGCGGTCTGTCTCGCGTTCACACTCCTCGTGACCGGCTTCCTCTGGTGGCTGCTCTCGGGCACCGACCAGGTCGTCCACGGCCCCGGAGCGGCGCTGCTCGTGGTCGTCTGGTTGAGTTTCGCCCTGCTGGCCGGGATCTTCTTCGGCCTCGTCGCGAAGGCGGCCTGATACGGATTAGTGCAAGACAGTCCGGGATCGACCGCACGACTGCGTGCGGTCGACCCGGTAAACGCTTGCACGAATCCGTATGATACGGAGTTCCTCCTCCGTGACCTCCAGGCCGCGGCGGAGGGCAACGAGAAGGTCGGCTCACCGCCAGCCGATAGATGCGATTTCGATGGGTTCATGCGTCCCCTGACGAAGGGTTCGGACAGATGGCGACGCGCAGTCGGACCCGATCGGTTCCAGCGGCTCACCGGCAGAGCCTCCGGAGAGAGAGATAATCAAATGGCATCGGTACTCCTCGTTCTCGCGATCGCGTTACTCGCGGCCCTGTTCATGTCGTTCACCGTCGGAGCGAACAGTAACTCGGCGCCCGTTGCGCCCGCCGTCGGCGCGAACGCGGTCTCGGTCCTCCGAGCGGCACTGTTCGTCGGGATCGTGGCGGGGCTCGGAGCGGTCCTCCAGGGTGGTAGTATCTCCGAAACGATCGGCAAAGACCTCGTCACCGGCGTGACGATCACGCCGCTCGCGGCGGCGGCGGCCCTGTTGACCGCCGCGACGCTCATCACGATCGGGAACTCCTACGGGTATCCGATCCCGTCGGCGTTCACCGTCACGGGAGCGATGATCGGTGCCGGAATCGCCCTCGGCGGTGGGTTCGCCGTTCACGAGTACGTCGTCATCCTCGGGTTCTGGTTCGCGATCCCCATCGTCGAAGGCGTTCTCGCGTACGGGCTCGCCCGGGGACTTCGAAGCGACGCCGTTCCCGAGATCGTCGGGATCCCCGTCCTGGGCGGTGCGGTCGGCTACGCGCTGGCCAACATCCAGCTCACGATTATCCCGACCGCCAGCGGCGCACAGGGGTCAGTCGCCCGCTACCTCGCCACTTCCTTCGGCGTCCTGCCGACGGTCGTCGGTGGCTCGTACACGCTCGGCATGGTCGTCGTGAGCGTGATCTGCGGCCTCGTCGCGCTCGTCGGGACCCGCGCGTTGCTCCGACGCGACGAGACCGCCGGCATCAACCAGTTCCTGGTCGTGCTGGGGCTCGTCGTCGTGTTCACGAGCGGCGGCACGCAGGTCGGACTGGCCACCGGCCCGCTGGAAGCGGTGTTCGAGACGGATCTGAAACTCCCGTCGATCTACCTGCTCGCACTCGGCGGCGGTGGGATCCTCCTCGGAGCGTGGATCAGAGGACCGCGACTCGTGCAGGCCGTCTCGAACGAGTACGCCTCGCTCGGTCCGAGGCGGTCGATCGCGGCCCTGATCCCCGCCTTTCTGATCGCGCAACTCGCGATCGTGCTCGGGATCCCAATCTCGTTCAACAAAGTGATGATCGCGAGTATCGTCGGCAGCGGGCTCGCCGCCAGTTCGTCGGACGGGAGCGGGGTCTCACCGCGAAAGGTCGGTATCACGGTCGGGTCGTGGGTCGGCTCGATGTTCGGCGCGGGCATCATCAGCTACGGACTGTACCACCTCTTGAGCGCGGTCCCCGGCATCGGGTAGCCGTATGGATCGAAAGGCACGGCTCGGACGAGTGCGTGCGGTCGACCGTGTAAACGCGTTCAGATCTTTCGGTCCTGAAAGCGGCACCCGGTCCCGCAAAATACCGCGGTGCATGCTTCTCACCGCTCTATTAGCAACCCCACCTGGAGAATAATTGGACGTTCGGTCTCGCACGCCGTCGGAGGACGCGAGAAACCGACAGTATCGTGCCACTCCCACCGATGGGACGGTCCGCGAGGCCCCGCGTCGGCTCGTCGAGGGGTCCCCGGCGCTACTCGCCCGCTACGGCCTGGTCGACCGCGAGACGGCCACCGAGGCGCTGGACCTGGCGGTGCCGGTGATGGTCTCCAGCGGCCTGCGAATCTTCCTGCGCCTCACGGACTTCGCGATGGTGGACTGGCGCTCGGGTACGCCGCCATCGACGGCCTCGAACCGGAGTTCCAGTACTATAGTAGAATATGAACGCGTTTGCACGGTCGATCGCACGCAGTCGTGCGATCGTCCGAGCCATGTCTTTCGAATTCTACGACACTTCTCGGTTTCGGCCTCTCGCTGGAGCTCGAACGGGGTCTCGGTACAGTCCTCGAGCTTCGGTCATGGCTGATCACGGCAAAGACGCTGAAGCCACCGAAGATACAGGAAAAAGCCTAGGCCGGGATTTGAACCCGGGCTCTCGTCCTTACCAAGACATTGACACT
>JBDGSU010000143.1:0-10136 GCA_042217395.1 Halosimplex sp. | reverse complement strand
TCTTCGTCATCGCGACGCAGAACCCCGTCGAGCAGGAGGGGACCTTCCCGCTGCCCGAGGCGCAGATCGACCGTTTCAACGTGAAATCGAGCATCGGCTACCCCGACGTCGACGGCGAGGTCGAACTGCTCCGGCGCCGGAACGACCGGACGTCGACGACGCCGACGGTCGGTCAGGTGCTCGACCACGACCGCGTCATGAGTCTGCAGTCGGTCCCGGACACCGTCACGGTCACGGAGGACATGCTCGAGTACATCGCCGCCGTGTCCCGGGCCACACGGGAGGACCACCGCGTCGAGACGGGGATGAGCCCGCGGGGCACGCAGCGCCTCTACGAGACGGCGCGCGCGCAGGCCGTCATCGAGGGCCGGAACTACGTCACGCCCGACGACGTCAAGACCGTCTCCCAGCCCGTGATCGCACACCGCCTGGGACTCACGGCGGAGTCGCAGGTCAACGACGTCGACAAGTCGGAGATCGTCGACGACGTGCTCGAGGAGATCCCCGTCCCGACCATCGAGGCACCGGCCTAACGGGACTCAGGAGACACAATCATGGGAGTTTCCAACGCAGTGCGGAACCCGGGCTCGTACCTCAGCCGGACGCTGGGTCTCTACCGCGACCTGCTGACGAATCCGGAGCGATTCTACGACGAGTACATCGGCACGCGGGGGCTCAGGTCCGAACTCGCGCTCGTGCTCGTCGTCGGCGTCATCGGCGCGGTCGGTAACTACCTGGTGCTCCAGGAACTGCTGGCGCAGTTCGACCCCATCCAGTCGGTCGTCATCAACACCGACGTCAGGTTCAACCTCCAGCAGCGGATCCTCGAACCGCTGGTGGGCGCGTTCCTGCTGTGGATCTGGTACGGGATCGGGTCGTACTACGTCGGCTGGCTCTACACGACCATCGGGACGACGTACCTGGCGATGAAGCGCATGGCGTGGGCGATGTTCCCGATCCTGATCGCGAACGTCATCCACGCCGCGGCGATGGTCTACATGTCCTACACGATGGACGTTCAGCCGGCCGACGTGAACGTCCAGTCCCGCATCGCAACCGACGTCGCGAACGCGGTGTGGTCACAGGCCGCGGGTGAGACGGTCGTCGTCGCGGCGACCGCGGTGGGCGTCGTGTTCGCGCTGTGGGCCGGCTACATCGGCGCGTTCGCCATCGCCGAGGTCCGCGACCTGACGATGGACGAAGCGTACAAAGTGGCCGCCGTTCCGGCGGGCGCATACGCCCTGTACATCGTCTACAGCGCGGTCACGGCACTCTGACGGAAGAATTAATACGGATTGAGACACCAACACACAGTATGAACTATTACATACGTCGATTCGCGCAAGCGATCGTGACGTTCGTCATCGGGATGTTCATCACGTTCTCGTTGTACCGACTCGTTCCGGGTGGGCCGGTGCAAGCGCTGATGGCCGACCGCATCCAGCGGATGCAAGAGCGCGGCCAACAGGTCGACACGGCCAAACTCGCAGACACCATGGAACAGCTGACCGGGATCAACCCGGACAAACCGATCCCGATCGCCTTCTTCAACTGGCTCAGGGGAATCGTCCTCCACGGGGACCTCGGCGAGTCCATCCTGTTTCAGGACCCCGTCTTCGACATCCTCTTCCGGGGGATGCCGTGGTCGATCTTCCTGAGCGTCTACGGGCTGATGCTCGGATTCACGGCCACCATCGCGATCGGCGTGTTCATGGCGTGGCACGAGGGGACCAAGATCGACTCGGGACTCACCGTGTTCGTCCTCGTGATGCGCTCGATACCCTACTACGTGGCGGCCATCGTGATGCTCTCGGTGCTGGCCTTCCAGTGGGGCCTGTTCCCGACCGGCGGGCGCGCACCGCCGGCGGTCGACCCCGGGTTCAATCTCCCGTTCATGATCGGCGTCGCCCGGCACGCGGCGCTGCCCATCATCTCGCAGTTCATCGTCGGCTTCGCGGGCGGAGCCATCGGGATGCGAGCGCTGTCGGTCCGGGTCATCGGGGCCGACTACCTGCGCTCGGCGCGGCTGCGCGGGCTGAGCACGAACCGCATCCTGACGCGCTATCTCACCCGCAACTCCATCCTCCCCATATACACCGGCTTCATGATGGGCATCGCGGGGATGTTCAGTTCGAGCGTCATCACGGAGCGCATCTTCCAGTACCACGGCGTCGGCTGGTTCATGCTCGAGGCGACGGTCAACCAGGACTACCCGCTCGTGATGGCCGCGTTCGTGTTCTTCTCGGGGATCACGGTGACGGCGATCCTCATCGCCGACTTCACCTACGGGCTCATCGACCCGCGGGCCGGGACCGGGGCAACGAGGGAGAGCTTCTAACGATGTCCGAGAAATCACCACGGAGCGACGGCGGCGTCACGCAGGAAAGCATCTTCGGGACGGACGAGGAGGTCGAGCGGCGACGGACGCCGCCGGCGGAGCGAGCCCGTCGCGTGTTCGACTTCTACGTCGCGACGCCGTTCCGCGTCGCCTGGACCGACTGGCGGACCCGGATCGGCGGCATCGGGGTCGTCTTCTATCTCCTCCTGGGGACGGTGGGCGTCTGGCTCGTCCCGCCGCCCCAGATCAACGAGGGGCCGTACTACCTGAAGCCGTTCGTGGACTGGTCGATGCCGCTGGGGACCGACAACCTCGGTCGCGGGGTCTTCAAGACGCTCGTCCACTCGACGCCCAACATGTTGAAGATGGCACTGGCGGGCGTGGTCTTCTCGGTGGGCATCGCGGTGCTCGTCGGGATGATCGCGGGCTACAAGGGCGGTATCATCGACACGCTGCTGATGACGATCGCGGACGTGTTCATCACGCTCCCGGGGCTCCCGCTGATCATCGTGCTCGCGGCCATCTTCTCGCCGGAGGACCCGTTCGTCGTGGGCACCATCATCGCGATAGACCGGTGGCCGGGACTGGCCCGGATGCTCAGGTCACAGGTACTCGCGTTACGGGAGGAAGACTACGTCGAGGCGGCCAGATCCATCGGCCTCTCGACACCGACGATCGTCGGCCAGGAGCTCGTGCCCCAGGTCGCGCCGTTCGTGCTCGTCTCGGCGGCGGGCGCGGCGGTCGCGGTCATCTTCCAGTCGGTCGCGCTGTACTTCATCGGCGTCCTGCCGTTCAGCTCGCTGAACTGGGGCGTCATGATGCAACTGGCCTACCGGCAGGGCAACGCCGTGGCCGCGCCCGGACGGGCCGGTCACTGGCTGCTGTTCCCGCTGCTGGCTCTCTCCGGGATGAGTTTCTCGCTCATCCTCTTCTCGCAGGGGCTGGACCGCGTGTTCAACCCGCGCCTGCTGGCGCGCCACTCGGAGACGGTCCCGGAGGACGAACAGGACGAGGCGGGTGGTCTCTGATGGGCGCTCGCGAACCGACGCGACTGACGGAGGTGTGCTGACATGGCGATCGGACAATCCAACCAATCGACAGCGGACGAGGAATCGGACGATGCCGACGAGGACATCGTCATGGAAGTAGAGGACGCCCGCGTGCAGTTCAGTATGTCCCGCGGACAGGCGTGGGTGCTCAACGACGTCTCGCTCGACATCCGGCGCGAGGAGATCCTCGCCGTCGTCGGGGAGTCGGGCTCGGGCAAGTCGATGTTCGCAGCCGCGCTGATGGACGCCGTCGAGGATCCCGGCCACCTCTCGGGCGACGTGACCTATCACCCGCGCGAGAGCGACGACGACGGCACGCCGAGCGCCGACCAGATCGGCTCGTACGACGCGGTCGGCGACGATTCGATCGACGTGCTCGACATGAGCAAGGGCGAACTGGACGACTTCCGCTGGGAGGAGGTCTCGATGGTGTTCCAGGGGGCGATGAACTCCTTCAACCCCACGATGAAGATCAAGGGCCACTTCACCGAGACCATCCAGGCACACAACGCGGTCCTCGAGGAGCGGATGGACCACGTCTACGACCTGTTCGAGGCGCTCCACCTCGATCCCGACCGCGTGATGAACTCGTACCCCCACGAGCTGTCGGGCGGGATGAAACAGCGGGCGCTCATCGCCCTCGCGCTCGTGCTCGAGCCCGAGGTGCTCGTCATGGACGAGCCGACGGCGGCGCTCGACCTGCTCATGCAGCGCTCTATCATCTCGATGCTCCGGGAGCTCCGCGACGAGTTCGACCTCACTATCGTCTTCATCACCCACGACCTGCCGCTGGTCGCGGGCCTCTCGGACCGCATCGGCGTCATGTACTCCTTCGAGTTCATCGAGGTGGGCGACACGCGGTCGCTGTTGAAAGACGCGGCCCACCCCTACACGCGGGCGCTGTTGCGCTCCGTGCCGAGCATCGACTCTGACATCGACGAGATGCAGCCCATCGAGGGCGCGCGGCCGGACCCGGTGAACATCCCGACGGGCTGTTCGTTCCACCCGCGGTGTCCCATCGCCGACGACCGCTGCGAGATCGAAGACCCCGACCTCGTGACGGCCGGCGACGACCACTCGGCGGCGTGTTTCTACACGGACCAGGCGCGCAACGACCTCGAGTACTCGCTGGACCACGGGGTCTCGGAGGACTAACCGATGAGCACAGACGAACCCACGACCGACGACGCACCGGCCGAAGAGGCGACGACGACCGAGAACCGCGGAGACCCCATCCTGTCGGTCGAGGACGTCAACGTCCACTACAAGCCCGGCGGAATCGTCACGCGGGCGCTGACCGACAAGAAGGTCCGCGCCGTCGACGGCGTCAGCTTCGACCTCTACGACAACGACATCGTCGTGCTGGTCGGCGAGTCGGGCTGCGGGAAGACCACGCTCGGCAAGACGGCCATCGGTCTGGAGAAGCCGACCAGCGGGTCCGTCAAGTACCGCGGCCAGGACATCTGGGGCGCCAAGGAGAACCCCCGCGGCGCCGACATCGAGTACACCGAGATCCGCCGGGCGATGCAGATCATCCACCAGGACCCGGCCAACGCACTGAACTCCTCCCGTCGGGTGAAGGCGATCCTCTCGGACCCGCTCAAGAAGTACCGGACGGAGTTAGGTCCGAGGGAGCGCGAGGACACCATCTATCGGTACCTCGAGTACGTCGACATGATGCCGCCGGAGGACTACGCCGAGCGGTATCCCCACCAGCTCTCGGGCGGGGAGAAACAGCGCGTCGCGCTGGGTCGCGCGCTGTTGATGAACCCGGACGTCATCCTCGCCGACGAGGCCATCTCGGCGCTGGACGTCTCGCTGCGCGTCGGGATGATGGACCTCATCCTCGACCTGCAGCAGACGTTCGACACGTCGTACGTCTTCATCAGTCACGACCTGGCCAACGCCCGGTACCTCGCCAAGCGAGCCGGCGGTCGCATCGCCATCATGTACCTCGGTGAGATCGTCGAGATCGGCCCGCCCGAGGAGATCCTGCAGAACCCCCAGCACCCCTACACCAAGGTGTTGCGCTGGTCGACGCCGACGGTCGACCCGGATCTGGCCAAACAGCGCATCCAGGAGGAACCGCCGGTGCGCGAGGTCGACATCCCGGACCCGGAGGACCCGCCGTCGGGCTGTAAGTTCCACACGCGCTGTCCCGAGGCCCGCGAGGTCTGCACTCGGGATCACCCGGACCTGTTCGAGACCGCCGGCGAGGCCGACGCGGCCTGTTTCCGAGCGGTCGAGGACCACGAGTACTGGAACAGCGCCGAACTCGTCGGTTCGGACGACGAGTACGACGCCCAGGAGTCCGCCGGCTTCGGCGACTGACCGCCATCCCGTTTCCGCGGTCCGTTCGAGTTCTATCGACCGATCTCACTCGGATAGCGACGCGCGAACGCCGGCCGGAGACGGAGACGACGGCGACCGTCGTGTGACGTCTGGCCCGGTCTGGCGGGGTCGACGTACGGAAAGCAAATCTTATTTCCCCGAGAGGCGGTTGTGACCACACATGGCACGACAGATGGCGGACGGACCGATGGTGGTCCTCTCCGACGAATCGCAGCGCACGTCGGGCGAGAACGCCCGGTCGATGAATCTCGAGGCGGGGCGAGCAGTCGCGGAGACGATCCGGACGACGCTCGGCCCACGCGGGATGGACAAGATGCTCGTCGACGAGAGCGGGAACGTCGTCGTCACGAACGACGGCGTGACGCTGCTCGAGGAGATGGACGTCGACCACCCGGCCGCCGACATGATCATCGACGTCGCCACGACGCAGGAGGAAGAGGTCGGCGACGGCACGACGTCGGCGGTCGTCCTCGCCGGCGCGCTGCTCTCGAACGCGGAGGACCTGCTCGAACAGGACATCCACCCGACCTCGATCGTCTCGGGGTATCACCACGCGGCCGAGGCGGTCGTCGACGTCTTCGAGGACGTCGCCACCGAGGTCGACCCCGACGACGTCGAGACGCTCGAACAGGTCGCCGGGACCGCGATGACGGGCAAGGGCGCCGAGACGGCCAAGGACCTGCTCTCGTCGATGGTCGTCTCCGCGGTCAGGGCAGCCGTCCGGGACGACGGCTCCGTCGACCAGGACTCGGTCGTCGTCCGCCAGTTCTACGGCGGATCGATCGACGACTCGGAGTTCGTCGACGGCATCCTCTTCGACATCAAGCCGGTGAACCAGAACATGCCCCGCGAGCGCGAGGACGCCAACGTCCTCGTCTACGAGGGCGATATCGAGGTCTCCGAGACGGAGGTCGGCGTCGAGGCTTCGGTCGGCAACATGGACGACCTGCAGGGGTTCGTCGAACGCGAGCAGTCCGAACTCGCCGAGAAGATCGACCAGGTGGTCGAGGCCGGCACCGACGTGCTCGTCGTCGACGGCGGCATCGACGAGTACGCGGCCGATCTGCTCGCCCAGAAGGGAATCACCGCCTACCGCCGCGTCGAAGACGACAAGCGCGAGCGCCTCGCGCGGGCGACCGGTGCCCAGCGCGTCGGTGACCTCTCGCTGGTCACCGAGGAGCACCTCGGCTCCGCCGGGAGCGTCTCCGAGCGGGTCATCCGCGACAAGACCGTCCGTCGACAGGCCGACCACGAGTCGACGACGGTCTTCGGCGACCTCCCCATCGAGGGCGTCGGCACCATCCTCCTCCGCGGCGGCACCGAGCACGTCCTCGACGAGGTCGAGCGCGCCGTGATCGACAGCATCGGCGTCGTCTCGGCCGCTATCGAAGACGGCCACGTCCTCCCCGGCGGCGGCGCCCCGGAGATCGAGGCGTCGCTCGCGCTCCGCGAGGAGGCCGACTCCGTCGAGGGCCGCGAGCAACTCGCCGTGGAGGCTTTCGCCGAGGCCTTCGAGGAGGGCCCGCGCATCCTCGCCGAGAACTCCGGTCACGACGCCATCGACGCGCTGGTCGACATGACCGCACGTCACGACGGCGGCGAGACCGATCTCGGTATCGACGCCGACACCGGCGAACTCGTCGACATGTTCGAGGACGGCGTCGTCGAGCCGCTGCGCGTGAAGACCACGGCGGTCAACTCCGCCGTCGACGCGTCGACGATGATCCTCCGCATCGACGACGTCATCTCCGCCGGCGACCTCTCGGTCGGCGACGACGAGGAGGACGAGGCCGGCGGCCCGCCCGCCGGCGGCATGGGCGGCATGGGCGGCATGGGCGGCGCTATGTAAGCCCACTTTTTCCAGCGGAGAGCTCCTCGCGGCCCTTCGGGCCGCTGCGGGGATCCTCCGCTGGAAAAACTTGGGGGAAAAAGGCCGGACGCTCCCTGCGGTCGCGTCCGGGGAACCGCGCTCACTCCGTTCGCGCGGACGATTTCTGTTTGATGGGGCGTTCAGCTCAAACCGATTTATTTAGTTGCAGACTATAGTAGAATTTGAAAGACATCGCTCAGACAATCGCACGCTGTCGTGCGATTGACTGTGCAAACGCTTTCAAATTCTACTATAGCATCCGGCGCGCTTCGCGCGCCGGTTCACGCGGCCGAACGAAGTGAGGCCGCGCCTTTTTCGCCCACGTTTTTGTCGCCCGGGTTCCCGCAGCGCGCCTTCGGCGCGCGAGGAAACCCGGGCGAGAAAAAGGTGGTTAGGAGTAATTGTGTTCCAGTTCGACGACGTTGGCGGCCCCGAGGACGGCCTGTCGGAGGTCGTCGTAGAAGCGGTCGTCGTCGACGCGGTGGACGGGACAGGAGACGCTGATGGCGGCGATGGCGCGGTCGTCGTCGTCGGTGATGGGCGCGGCGACGCATCGGAGTCCGTTGAGGCGCTCCTCCTCGTCGATGGCGTAGCCCTGCTCGCGGATCTCCTCGCGCTGGTCGAAGAACTCGTCTTCGTCGGTGATGGTGTGTTCGGTCTCGGCGGGCATGCCCCGTTCTTCGAGGATCTCGCGTACCTCGTCTTCGGGGCGAAAGCCGAGCACGGCCTTCCCGAGGCCGGTACAGTGGAGGCGGACGCGTTTGCCCTCGTAGGTGTCGAGTTCGACGGCGTTGTCGCCCTGGGACTGATAGAGGTAGATGCCCATGCCGTTCTTCTCGACGAGGAGGTTGACGAGCTCGCCGGTCTCGTCGGCGAGTTTGTCCACCTCCTTGTGGGCGGCGTCGTAGATGTCGTTGCGTTGGCGGGCGTACGCGCCGAGTCCGAGGAAGGCGAGGCCGATGTGATACTCGTCGCCCTCCTTGACGACGTACTCGCGGTTGGCGAGCGTGTTGAGGTGGTTGTGGACCGCGCTCTTGCCCACGTCGACCCGGCTCGCGATCTCCGAGACGCCCGCCCCGTCGAGCTCCTGGATGATCTCGACTATCTCCAGCGTCCGGTCGACCGTCGTGACCGGGTGTTTCGGTTCGCTCATGGCCGTATATTCGAACCGTGGCACTTACGTGTTCTGTTCGATCGAGACGGTGTTCTGTATACGATGAGGACGACCGAGCGCTGCCGAAACAGCAGTCACTGATCGTCGAAGGGGGTTCTCGGAGGCGTTGACGGCCACGGCTCGGAGGGATCACACGCGGTCACCGATCGGCCGCGCAAACTCGGTCGAATTCTACCATCGAGTAGACGGTCACCCCGGCGTTCGAGAACGTGAAACGTATAGAGGAAACGGTGCGGAGGCCGGCCCGAACGTGACGGACCGGAGCGCCGCCGGTTCGACGCGACTCATGGAATCGGATCGAATACCGAAAATCGAAGATTTTCGAGCTCGACTTCGGCTACGCCTCGTCGAACGAGTCGACGCGAAGCGTCGCCGGTTCGACGCGGCTCAGGGAGCCGCGTCGAACAGCGTCTCGCCTTCGACCATGTTCTCCTCGACGGCGTCGAGGTCGAGGGTCAGGCCGAGCCCGGGCTCTTCGGGGATCTCCATGCGGCCGTCCTCGATGAGGCCGTCCTCTTCGACCAGGTCCTCCCACCAGCCGAGCTCGTAGGAGTGATACTCGACGGCCAGGGAGTTGGGGATGGCGACGGCGAGCTGCGCGGAGGCCATCGTTCCGATAGGCGAGGAGACGTTGTGCATGGCGACGGGGATGTAGTACATGTCGGCCATGTTGGCGATCTTCTGCCCCTCGCGCATGCCGCCGACGCGCGGGATGTCGGGGGCGATGATGTCGATCGCCTCGTTTTCGATGAGGTCGCGGTTGCCGTGCGTGCGGTAGACGTTCTCGCCGGTGGCCAGCGGGGTGGCGGTCGACTGCGTGACCTCGCGCTGGGCGTCGTGGTTCTCCGGCGGGACGACGTCCTCGAGCCACCAGACGTCGTACTCCTCCAGTCGCTTTGCGAGGCGCTTGGCGCTGCCCGTGGCGTACGACCAGTGACAGTCGAAGGCGACGTCGGCGCGGTCGCCGACGGCCTCGGTGGTCGCTTCGACGATCTCGGCCTTGTGCTCGATCTCGCCCGCGCGGAGGTGACGGTTCGCGCGGTCCTTCTCGTGACCCGACGGGACGTCGAGGTCGAACTTGATGGCGTCGTAGCCCAGGTCCGAGACGACGCGGTCGGCCTCTTCCGCGCAGGCCTGCGGATCGGCCTCGTTCTCGGTGTGCAGGTCGCAGTAGACGCGCGCGGAGTCGCGATACTTGCCTCCGAGCAGCTGATAGGCGGGGAGATCGACGAGCTTGCCGGCGACGTCGTGCAGGGCGATCTCGACGCCGGAGATGGCGGAGATGACCTTGCCGGAGATGGAGCCCTCGCCGGACATCTTCTGGATCATGTGCTCGTAGAGGCGGTCGATGTC
>JBDGSU010000177.1:0-10154 GCA_042217395.1 Halosimplex sp. | reverse complement strand
TGGGCGAGGTGCTGGGCTCGACCGGCGAGGTGTACAACATGCTCACCAACGCCGATATCGAGTTCCCCGCCGTCGAGGACCCCGACGGCGAGTCCCGGCGGATCACCCTCAACAACTTCACGACGCTCCAGGAGAACCCCGACCGCGACTTCCGTCACGAGGTCTACGAGACGTTCTACGACGAGTGGGAGGACTACCGCAACTCCATCGCCGCCGCGTACAAGAACAGCGTCAAGACCGACGTGAAACTCGCCCGAGCGCGCGACTACGACACCGCCCGCGAGGCCGCGCTGGACGGCCCGAACGTCCCCGTGGAGGTGTACGACACCCTCGTCGAGACGGTCGACGACAACCTCGACGTCCTCCACCGTCACGCCGACCTCAAACGGCGGTCCATCGACGCCGACGAACTGAAGATGTGGGACCTGTACGTCCCGATGGTCGAGGGCGAGAGCCCCGACGTCGAGTACGACCAGGCCCGCGAGTGGGTCACCGGCGCCGTCGAACCGCTGGGCGAGGAGTACCAGGACTGGCTCGCCGAGGGGCTCGACTCGCGCTGGGTCGACGTCTACGAGACCGCGAACAAGCAGTCGGGCGCCTACTCCGGCGGCACCTACGACTCCCAGCCGTTCATCCTGATGAACTACCAGGACGACGTCGCCTCGATGTACACGCTGGCCCACGAACTCGGCCACTCGCTGCACTCCGAGTACACCAGCGAGCACCAGCCCTACGTCTACAGCGGCTACGAGATATTCGTCGCCGAAGTCGCGTCGACGGTCAACGAGACGCTTCTCACGCATCACCTGCTCGACGTCGTCGAGGACGAGACCCTGCGCCGGCACGTCCTCAACCAGTACCTCGAACGGTTCAGATCGACGCTGTTCCGCCAGACCATGTTCGCGGAGTTCGAGCACGAGACCCACCGGCTCGAAGAGGACGGCGAGGCCCTGACCGCCGACCGGCTGGACGAGGTCTACGGCGATCTGAAAGGCGAGTACTACGCGAACGCCGACGTGGACGACCGCATCGCCCGCGAGTGGATGCGCATCCCCCACTTCTACCGCGCGTTCTACGTCTACCAGTACGCCACCGGCATCTCGGCCGCGGTCGCGCTGGCCGAGGGCATCTTAGAGGAGGGCGAACCCGCAGCCGAACGGTACCGGGAGTTCCTCTCCAGCGGCTCGCGCGAGTACCCGCTCGAACTCCTGGAGGGCGCCGGCGTCGACATGACCAGCGCCGACCCCATCGAGTCCGCCATCGACACCTACGACGAGTTCCTGGGCGAGTTCGAACAGCTGATCTGATACGGAGTATTGCAAGCGTGTACCGGGTCGACCCGGGACCCCGTGCGGTCGATCCCGAACTGTCTCGCGATACTCCGTATGCGGAGTCCGGTCCGCGGCCGGCGACGGCCCGCTCTCGCCCGGTCTCGGTCCCGCTCACGCTCGCTCCCGACACCGCCGTTTCGGGTCGAACGCGAATCCGACGGAACCGCTTTCCGCGTCACGACCCTACGGGACCATATGAGCCGAACGGCGGAGAAATCGACGGCGGACGCCGCGACGAGGGTCGTGATATCCTATCCCGCCGACCTCAGCACGTGGGGTCGAGACATCGTCGAGGGGTCGCCCTTTCGGGCGTACCTGCGGAAGACGCTCGGTCGCGTCGAGGAGGGGCAGATCACCGAGCAGTTCACCGGCGTCGGTTGCTGCGGCGACACGCTGGACGTCCCCCTGCGGATCGAGTCGGTCGAGGGCGGAGACCGGGTGGGCGAATCGACGGCTATCGAGTACGAGGTCCGCGAGGCCTGCGGGATCGAGGGCGGCTGGCGCGTCCAGAGCGCCGACGGGCCGACGGAGTGAATTCGCTCAGGGCAGGTAGCGCACGCTCACGACGCCGGGTTCGGAGCGGATCTCGACGCGTTCGACGCCGAGGCGGGCGGCCCGTTCTATCGTCGCCTGGTCGTCGCGCACGTCGGCGACCGCGCTGTCGGTCGACTCCTCGGGGACGGTCAGGACGTGAACTTCGCCGGTACCGGCCCGCTCGCGGGTAGTCACCTCGCCGACGGGCTGGTCGGCCGCGAGGTCGCGGGCTCGCTGGGTGGGCGGCTCGTCGTGTTCCTCGACGGAGACGGTGAACCGACGCGTCTCTTCCTCGACGGTCCAGACCACGTCCATCGGCGGTTCCGGGGCGAGCGTCCCCTCGAGGGCCTCGCCGACCGAGAGGTCGGGGTTCGACCCGAGCGTGTGGATCTGTCCGTCGCTCACGTCGCGCAGTACCGCCGAACCCTCGTCGACCTCGGTGACGACGAACGTCCCTGTCTTCATGGACGCCAGTAGCCGACCGGGCTTTTTCCCCGTTTCGACGGCGGTCCGCGACTGCGCCGGCTCGGTCCGCGCGGGAGTTCAGGCCGACCGCCGGTGCGCGAGGTAGATCAGGGCGACCGCGAGGACCGGCGGGAGGACGGCGGCGGCGCGGGGGAGTCCGTAGAGGAACGACGCGAGGGCACCGACGACGCCGCCGGGGTGTTCCTGCAGGTCCGGAGGCGTCGTGATCACGAGGCTGAGGTACAGCGCGAGGAGGTATCCGTACCCGCCGACGGCGAGCGCGCGGTCGTAGCGGGCGTCCGACCCGGTCCGGCGGTGGCGGCGCGCGACCAGCAGGACCGGGGCGACCAGCGGCGCGAGCACCAGTAACATCAGGAAGACGAAAAACGCCCGCGAGAAGGTGAACGTCCCGCCGGGCGCGCCGCCGGTACTGCCGAGCAGGGTGACGAGCGCGAACGCGAACAGGACGACGACGACCGCCGCGAGCAGCCCGCTGATCGCCGTATACGTCTTGAACGTCCACGAGTCGCTCGTCCGGAACGCGTATGGGTACGCGGTCAGGATGCCACCGTAGCTCTCCTCGCCGTCCCCGGTCGACACCGGCTCGCCGTCCCCGGTCGACACCGGCGCGACGCTCGCGTCTCCGGCGGCCCCGTCGTCCGTGACGTCGCTCATCTCCCGGGCCTTGGACTCGGCCGGGAATAAACCACCCGTTCCCCGACGCTCCGCTCCGCCGGTGAGACGCCGTTCCGGGCGTCTCGGCGGGGTCGGGCCCTGGCGGGGTCGGACTTATCACGCGTCCGGTGCTACGACGGGGGTGAATGCCCAGCAGTGCCACCTTCGAGGTCTTCCGTGACAGCGCGGGCGAGTGGCGGTGGCGCCTCGTCGCCGCCAACGGGAACGTCGTCGCCGACAGCGGCGAGGGGTACAGTTCGAAACAGGGCGTCGAGCGCGGCATCGAGAGCGTGAAACGGACCGCGAGCGGCGCCGACGTCAGGTTTCTCGACGAGTGACCGGTCCGGTCCGCGGCCGATCTACCGCTCAAACCTCCATGTACGGGACGCACAGGCGGCGTACCGGCGGTTTCGCACGCGCACCGGTCGACGCGGAGTCTGCCGCCGACGAGGGCCGAACCGGTCGATTCGGGCGGTCTTGCCGACATCTTGTGGATTATACGTGGGGGACGCCAGTGCCCGGATAGATGTCACGACGGCTCCGTCACCCGCTGGTCGCCGTGGCGGTCGCGCTGGCCCTGACGCTCCCGTGGATCGGGACCGTCGTCTCGTACGGCGGATACGGGGCCGTCCATCCCGGCGAGAACGTCTCGCCGGGTGCGGCGGTCCTCGTCGGCGGGGCCGCGATCCTCGGGGCGGCGTTCCTGCTCGCGTGGGCGGCCGAGACCGCGGAGAAAGACGTCCCGCGGGCGTTCGCGATCGCCGTGCTCGCCGTGCTCGCCGTGGCGCCGGAGTACGCCGTCGACGCGCTGTACGCGTGGCGGGCCGGCGCCGGGTCCGCCGAGGCCGCCAACCTCGCGGTCGCCAACATGACGGGCGCGAACCGCATCCTCATCGGCCTCGGCTGGTCGGGGATCGCCCTGTTCAGCATCTACCGGTCGAGCCGGTCCTCCGACCCCGCGGTCGAGCGCCGTCCGGGCTTCCTCGCGGACGTGGTCACGCTCGATCGGGGCATCTCTCTGGAGATCACGTTCCTGCTGGCCGCGACCGCGTTCGCCTTCCTCGTCCCGCTGGGGGGCGGTATCGGCCCGCTCGACTCGCTGGTCCTCGTCGGGCTCTACCTCGCGTACCTGTTCGTGATCGTCCGCGGCGACGTCGAGGAGTCCGGGGGACACGTCGGCGTCCCGGCGTACTTCCAGCGCCTCTCGCGGGGGCCGCGCGTCGCGGTCGTCCTCCTCGGGTTCGCGTTCTCGGGGGCGATCATCTTCACCGCGGTCCACCCCTTCGCCGAGGGGCTCGAACTGCTCGGGCTCCGGTTCGGCGTCCCCGAGTTCTTCATGATCCAGTGGTTCGCGCCGCTGGCCTCCGAGAGCCCCGAACTGGTCGTCGTCGCCTACCTCGTCAACAAGGCGCGAACCACCGCCGGGTTCAACGCGCTCATCTCCTCGAAGCTCAACCAGTGGACGCTGCTCATCGGGACGCTCGCCGTCGTCTACTCCGTCTCGGCCGGCGCCGTCGGCGCGCTCCCGTTCGACGCGAAGCAGGCCGCCGAGATCTGGATCACCGCCGCCCAGAGCTTCTTCGCCGTCGCGCTCCTCGCGAACTTCGAGATCAGCACCCGTGAGGCCCTCGCGCTGTTCGGCCTGTTCGCCACGCAGGTCCTCGCGGAGTTCTACGTCGTCCGGGCGTACGCCGAACCGGCGGCCGCGGAGCTCAGCATGGCGATCCTCTACGCCTACACCGCCGTCTACCTCCTCCTCGGGGCCGCGCTGTTCGTCCGGCGCCGCGAGAGCGTCCGCGGGCTCCTCCGGCGGACCGTCGCGAACGCGCGGGCGGCACTCCGCGGCGACCCGGGTCGGCCCGACCCCTCGGACTGACCGTCCAGAGACAGGCCTATTGTCCGCCCGGTCGACCGGACGGATATGCGAGTCGACATCGGGAACGCGCTGGCGAGCGAGTCCGACCCCGGGATCGCCCGGGCCGACCTCGACGACCTCGACGAGCGCGTCGCCGACGCCCACGACCGGATCGCCCGCGGGATGGCCGACGACGACTTCGGCTACGCCGCGCTGAACCTCCCCGAACGCACCGATGCAGACGAGATCGAGGCCGCCGTCGAGGGGTTCGACCCCGCGGCGGTGCTCACCGTCGGCATCGGCGGGTCGGCGCTGGGCGCGGTCACGATCACCGAGGCGCTCGCGGCCGACTCGCCCGTCGACCACTACGCCCTCGACAACGTCGACCCCGCGCACGTCGACCGTTTGCTCGACGAACTGCCCCTCTCCGAGACGATCGTCCACGTCGTCTCTCGCTCGGGTACCACCGCCGAGACGCTCGCGAACTTCCTCGTCGTCCGCGAGGCGATGGACGCCGCGGGCGTCGACTGGACCGAGCGGACCGTCGTCACCACCGGCGAGTCCGGGCCGCTGCGCGAGCTGGCCGAAACAGAGGGGCTGCCTGCCCTGGACGTGCCCGCGGGCGTCCCCGGTCGCTTCTCGGCGCTCTCGACGGTCGGGCTGGTGCCCGCGGCCCTGCTGGGCGTCGACCTCGAGGGGCTGCTCGCCGGCGGCCGCGCGGGCGCCGACGCGCTCGCCGGGTCGCTGTACGACTGCTCGGCCTACGCCTACGGCGCGGTCACGTACGCCCTCGATATGCGCGGCGCGAGCGTGAACGCGATGATGCCCTACGCGGAGGGGCTGGAGGCGTTCGCCGAGTGGTTCGCCCAGCTGTGGGCCGAGAGCCTCGGCAAGGACGGCGGCGGGCAGACCCCCGCTCGCGCCCTCGGCGCGACCGACCAGCACTCGCAGCTGCAACTCTACCGCGCCGGTCCCCGGGACAAGCTCGTCACCGTCGTCCGCCCGCGCGAGCGCCCCGACCGTCCCATCCCGGAGACCGACGTCTCGGATCTGGAGTACCTCGGCGGGCAGGACCTCGGAACGCTGCTCGACGCGGAGTTCGAGGCGACGGAGGCCAGCCTCGCCGCCGCCGAACGACCCTCCGTCCGCGTCGAGATAGACGCGATGGACGCCGAGAGCGTCGGCCGCCTGCTGTTCGACGTGGAGGCCGCGTGTATCCTCGCGGGCGAGCTCTACGGCGTCGAGACGTTCACCCAGCCGGCGGTCGAGTGGGGCAAGAACGCCGCCCGCGGGTTGCTCGGCGGCGGCGACTTCGCGGAGGCCGACGCCGTCCGCGAGAAGACCGAACTGGTCGTCGAGTAGTCGTCCTGCGACCCACCTCGAACCACATCATCGCCGACGTTCGGTACAGGCCATCTTTTTCCCGCTCGGGTGTCCTCGCTCGCTACGCTCGCTGTGGGCACCACTCGCGGCAAAAACATGGGTGAAAAAGGCTGAACCCTCGCTTCGCTCGGGTTCAGTGTCTGCGGGAGTGAGCACCGCGAACGACCGCAGGCTCGGCAGAGCGAAGCTCTGCCGGTGAACCGCGCCTCACTCCGTTCGGCGCGGACGTTGGTAATAACTGCGCATTCCGAACTGAACGAACTACTGCGAGTCGTTCAGACCCACGACGCGCGACTGGACGTGCTCGGGGAACACCGCCGAAACCGCCTCCTCACCGTACTCCGAAGCCATCAACGCCCGTAGCTCCGTCTCGTAGTCACCGGTCGAGAGCACTTCGCTCGGACCGGTCTCGACCGTCAACAGTCGTTCGGCCAGGTCGTCGATGGCTCCGCGGCCGTAGCCCGCCAGCGGTCGCAGGTAGTCGACGCCGTGGCGGTCCTCCAGACTCTGGGCGAACGGCCGCTCGATCACGGGCGCGCGGTCGTCGCGTCGGGTCCCGTCGGCCAGCGCCGCCACGGGCCGTCCCCCAATTTCGTCGCGCGCCGCGACCGTCTCCAGCGCGTGCTCGTGGACCAGCTGGATGCCCTCGCGGGGGTAGCCGTCGTCGACCATCCGCTCGACGGCCTCGTAGGCGACCGACTCGTCCAGTTCGACGCGCGCGACGGGGAACCCCACCCGTTCGCCGGCCTCGCGGGCCGTCTCGGCGACGGACGGACCGACGCCGAGGTCGAACGTGCAGCTACACGGGACGACGTCGTAGAACGGGTCGAGGAGAACCGCGACGAGCGCCGAGTCCTTGCCGGCGGAGTAGAGCGTCGCGACGGTCGGCATCTACCGGCGCTGGATGTCGAAGCTCTTCTTGTCCGGCTGGAGCTCCTTGAGGAGCTGTTTCATCTTCTCGTCGTCGATCTTCCCCTGGATGCGGCCGCTCTGGGCCAGCGCGAGCACCTGCTGTTCGACCTGTTCGCCGAAGTCGGGCTTGGACATCTGGACGGTGTTGAGCCGCTTGCGCGCCTCGTCGGTGAGGTGCTTGCGGAGCATGGCCTTCTTCTGGGCCTCGCGCTGCTCGCGCTGGGCCTCCATGGCCTCCTCGTCGACGCCCTGGCCCTGCTGACCGCCCTGTTCCTGCAGCTGCTCCATCTTCTCCTGTCGGAGCTTCTCTAACTCCTCGTCGTTCGGGTCGCCGCTCATGGGCGTCCCTTGTCGAGTCGGCGGGAAAACGATTTCGGAGCGGTCGACCGCCAGCGGGTCCCCTGCGGCGTCGAACGTCGTCACCACCGGCGGCGGGCGATGCAACTCTCGACCGGGAAATCGAGAGAACGAACCCGCGGGGAGCGGTCTACGCGTAGCGTTCGAGTTCCGGGCGGTCGAGGTTTTCGAGGACCTCGCCGGCGGTCTCGTCGAGGAGGGCCTGCCCCTCGGGGGTGATGCGGCGGCCCTCGCCCTCGGCGGTCTGGACGTAGCCGGCGTCTTCGAGTTGCTGGAGCGCGACGCGGATGATCTTGCCGCTGGCGTCGGTCGACTGGTCGGGGCGCACCACGTAGCGGTTCGAGCCCTGCTTGGAGTCGCCGTAGGCGGTCCGGAGCGCGCCGACGCCGACGGGACCGTCGACGGCGACCTTCCGGAGGAGGCTCGCGGCGCGGATCTGCCAGAAGTCCTCCTGTTCGGGCGGGAGCTCGCGGCCGACGCCGGTCTTGGCGAAGGTGAACCAGTCGGGCTCTTCCACGGCCGATTCCTCGGCGAGACGCTCCGCGACCGCCTCGTTGAGGGCTTCCGCGGGCACGTCGTAGAGTGTCGTCATTGGAGAGTGATTCCGGGCCGCGTCATTTAAGGGCATCGTTCGGTGGGCGCCCACGGGAAGGCGACACAGGGAGCGCCTCGGAACGCGGGCGGCGAGGCCGTGAGCGAAGCGAGACGCGACCGGAAGGAGTCTCGATGCGAGCGGCGTGGTCGAGCGGAGCGAGACCACGGAACGGCGAACAGGGAGCGAAGCGACCCGCGAGCGGCGTGGTCGAGCGGAGCGAGACCACGGAACGGCGAACGGGGAGCGAAGCGACCCGTGAGCCGCGGGGGAGAGCGACCGCCTATCGGTCCCCCGTGCCGAGGGCGAACGCGACGCCGCCGCCGACGACCGTCGGGAAGACGTAGGTCGCCCCGCGGTGGACGAGGACGGCCGCGCCGGCGACGCCGCTGGTGATGCCGGTCGTCGAGACGAGTAGGGCGATCAGGACGGCGTCGACGCCGCCGAGCCCGCCGGGCAGGGGCGTCATCCCGGCGACGGCGCCCATCGGGACGACCAGCAGGACCGCCGAGAACGGGACCGGGTGACCCAGGGCGAACAGCGAGAGCCACAGCGAGGTACACATCGCGAGCCACCCCAGCGCCGAGAAGCCGATGGCCTCGACGAGCGTCGCCCGGCCGGTGGCGACGCGGTCGATCGCGGCGAAAAACCCCTCGATGCGGACCTCGATGGCCGCCGCGGTCGGCGGGCTCTTGCGGGGCATCACCCGGCCGAGAAACCGGATTATCGGCGTCACGGCGCGGACGACGGTCGCCTCTAGTTCGTAGCGGTACTGCCAGCCGAGGTAGACCGCGGCGGGGATGCCAACCACGAAGACCACCAGCGCGGTCGTCGCGAAGATGAGGTTGCGGCCGAACTGGGCGGCGCCGGCGACGACGAAGGTGAGACCGACGACGGCGTAGGCGATCGAGGGGACGAAGTGCAGCGCGTCGACGGAGGCGATGGCCGCGAGGCCGGTTTCGTATTCGCGGTCGGTCGCCCGCGAGATGAGGTAGCCGCTGACGGGCTCGCCGCCGGCCTGGCCGAAGGGGGTGACGTTGTTCGAGAAGACCGCGCCGGCGAACACGAGCGCGCTCATCACGACGGAGATCGGCGCGTCGAGTGCGCCGAGGACGGTCCGCAGCGCTAATCCCCACATGAACAGCCAGACGACCGCGATGCCGAGGATGACGAGCAGGTACTCCGTTTCGATCCCCCGGAGCTGGGTGAGGACGTCTTCGATCCCCACCACCCACACGAGAACCGCGAGGACGACCACCGCGCCGGCGAAGCCGACGACAGTCGCCCACCTGTCCCCGTCCATGCCGCGAACGAGGAGCGTCCCGTGCTTGAACCCTCCGGAGTGGTCGCGTGAGCGGCGCGTCCGCTCCGTCTGGCAGCGGCCCGCTCCGTGCGAACCGCAGGGGGTTTCCCGGGAGGGGGCGAACGCGACCTATGGACGAACGGACCGCGCTGGGTCTGCTCGCCGACCGCCTGCCTGCGGCGGGCGACGACGCCGCCGTCGTGGACGGGCAGGTCGTCACCACCGACATGCTCCACGACCGGACGGACTTCCCCGACGGGACGACCCGCTACACTGCCGGCTGGCGCGCGGTCGGCGCCTCCCTCTCGGACGTGGCCGCCATGGGCGGGGCGGCCGCCGCCGCCGTCGCCGTCTACGCCGCGCCCGCCTTCGACGAGACGGAACTCGCCGACTTCGTCGACGGCGCCGTCGACGTCTGCGAGGCCGTCGGCGCCGAGTACGTCGGCGGCGACCTCGACGACCACGTCGAGTTCACCGTCGCCACCACCGCGCTGGGCGACGCCGACGAGCCAGTCCTGCGCTCGGGCGCACGGGTCGGCGACGCGGTCTGCGTGACCGGCACGCTCGGCCGGAGCGGTGCCGCGCTGGGCCTGTTCGAACGGGGCGAACCCGGCGACGTCGAACGCGCCAACGAGCTGTTCCGGTTCGAACCGCGCGTGGCCACCGGGCGGGCGCTCGCCGACGCCGCCACGGCGATGATGGACTCCAGCGACGGCCTCGCCCGCTCGCTCCACCAGCTCGCCGAGG
>JBDGSU010000116.1:0-10200 GCA_042217395.1 Halosimplex sp. | reverse complement strand
ACGACGGGGACGTGCGGTATTTCGCGGCGCGAGAGACAGGCGGGACCGATGACGTTGCCGGGAAGTACCTCAAACACTCCACGAACCGCGAGGTGACGCACCCAACCGTGGACGAGCCGTTGTTCGGCGCGGCGCGACTCCCCGACGACCCGGACGAGGTCGTCGTCACGGAAGGGCTCACGGACGTTCTCGCGGCGAGACAGGCGGGGTACGCGGCGTTCGGTCCGGCGACGACGCACGTGTCCCGCAGCCAGCGGGAAGCGTGCGCGGAGCACGTCGAAGACGCGGAGGACGTGTACGTGGTAATGGACAATGATGACCCGGAGGACGACGCGGATATCTCGCCGGGTCTTAACGGTGCCCTGAGCACGGCAGCGGTACTCCGGGCGCACGACGTCGAGGCGAGCGTCGGAGTGCTTCCGCGCGTCGAAGGTCGGGAGACGGACATGGCGGACTACCTCCAGACGTGCGACGCGGATGACCCGCTTCGGGAGGTCCTCGCGGACGCGAAGCCGCCGCGGGAGTTCGACGCGTTCGACCCCTCGCGGCACGCGCCGCGAGACGGTGACCAAGTCACTGAGCAGGGCGGCGCGGAGCAGGGTAGTGACGTGGGTGGGTCGGCGGTCGGCGGTGACGGGGAGGTCGAGTCGGAGGGTGAGCAATCGGCGCTGTTTGACTTGGAAATCTCGGATGTTGCGGGGCACGGTGTTCCGAACTCTCCGGGTGACCGCGGGCCGAACCCGTTCCTTGGTGAGTTGAATTCGACGGGGCGGCATTTCCAGGTGGTCGATGAAGAGCGGGCGTATGACCACCACGCGTCGGTGAAAAGCACGTACACGCCGCTCACGTGGTTGTTGTGCGACGCCGGGGAGCGTGACCCGAAGAGTCCGAGTGGTGAACTGTCGGACGAGGAAGTCTTCGAGGCGTGGCGGCACGCGAAGCAGGAGGGTGTCATCCCGAGCGATGACCGCATCCCGTGGCGCGCGCGTCTCTACGTGCTCCGGGAGCAGGATTTGATGCCCGAGGTGTGCGTGCCGGATGGGTACGCTCCGGAGGAGGTCCCGGAGTCGGTGTGGAGGGATTTGGTTGAGGTAGTCGAGGAGGAGTATGGTTTGGATGCGGGTCTCGCGTGGGTGTGACTCCTGGTTTTCATTCGACGCCCGGGGTGACCCGTACCACCCCGAGAATTAAGTGGGCTCCGCGTAATCACCGGATAGCGGTAGGCAACCCACGGTCACCAAGCGGACTCGGTGTCCCGGAGCGTCGATTGGAGCGATGATCGCGTCGCTGTATGCGGGTTTCGCCGGGATCCGGAGAAAGCAGGGAGTGAGCGGGCCGGAAGGGATTTGAACCCCTGACCGTCTGATTAAGAGTCAGACGCTCTGCCGGACTGAGCTACCGGCCCACGGATTCGAGTTACGGAGGTTGGTTGAAATACGTTACTGTTCGTCGCCGCGCGAGCGCGAACAAGGGGGAATTATATGCGTCGTCGGCCTTGAGGTGACACTATGAGTACGGGCATCACGATGGCGTCGATGTCTCGCTACGCCATCCTCGGGTGTGGGAGCGTGGGCCACGCCGTCGCCGAGGAACTCGTCAGCGAAGGCAAGGAGGTCGAGATAATCGACCGCGACGAGGGTCGCGTCGAGGCCCTGCGCGACCAGGATCTGGACGCCAACGTCGCCGACATCCGCGACGAGTCCGTCGTCGACCAGGTCGCGGACTGCGACGTCGTCCTCATCATGTCCTCGGACGTCGAGGCCAACTCCGCGGCAGTCGCCAATCTCCGCGAGCGCGGCGACGACCACTTCATCGTCGCCCGCGCCTCCGATCCCGTCTCCGCCGACGAACTCACGGAACTGGGCGCCGACGTCGTCATCAACCCCTCGGCGGTCATCGCCGACTCCGCCCTGCGCGCCCTGGAGACCGGCGAACTCGAGTACAAGGCCCGCAACCTCGCGGAGGTCATCGACGACACCGAAGGCCGCATGGCGATCCTCGTCCACCGCAGCCCGGATCCGGACTCGATCGCCAGCGCGGCCGCGCTCCGGGACATCGCGGCCAGCCGAGAGGTCGAAGCGGACATCATCTACGAGGGGGAGATCGGCCACCAGGAGAACCGGGCGTTCGTCAACCTGCTCGGCATCGACCTCGTCTCGCGCGACGAGGTCGACATGAGCGAGTACGACACCGTCGCGCTGGTCGACTACGCCAAGGGCGGGGCGCCGGCCGAGACCGACGAGATCGACATCCTCGTCGACCACTACGAGTACGAGGACGAGGATCTCGACACCCGCTTCGAGGACGTCCGATCCAACGTCTCGGCCACGTCGACCATCCTCACGAAGTACATTCAGGAGCTCGATCTGAATCTCAGCGAGGAGGTCGCCACCGCGCTGCTCTACGGTATCCGCGCCGAGACGCTGGATTTCAAACGCGACACCACGCCCGCCGACCTGACCGCCGCGGCCTACCTCTATCCGTTCGCCGACCACGACACGCTCGAACAGGTCGAGTCGCCGTCGATGTCGCCCGAGACGCTGGACGTGCTCGCCGAGGCCATCCGGAATCGCGAGGTCAGCGGCTCTCACCTCGTCTCCAACGCCGGGTTCATCCGCGACCGCGACGCGCTCGCCCAGGCCGCCCAGCACCTCCTGAACCTGGAGGGGATC
This sequence comes from Halosimplex sp., assembly GCA_042217395.1. Lineage (GTDB taxonomy): Archaea > Halobacteriota > Halobacteria > Halobacteriales > Haloarculaceae > Halosimplex. Next base: position 7,528 of record JBDGSU010000116.1, on the reverse strand, counting down.
ACGACCACCGCCGTCTTCGCCATCGCCGACGACACCATCTACCTCGCCGCCCGCTCGAAGGACATCCGGATGAACATCGGGAAGGTGTTAGACGACGCCTTCGGCGAGATGGGCGAGGCGAAGGGCCACTCGACCGACGCCGCCGTCGAGATCCCGCTGGGTATCTTCACCGGCATCGAGACCAACGAGGACAACCGCGACACGTTGCTGCAGCTCACCGAGGAGGCCGTCCGGAAGAAGCTCTTCGACGCGATGGGCGTCGACTCCGCGGGCGAGAGCAACGGCAGCTGACCGCGGGCGGGTTCGCCGTCTCTCGGCCGCGAGCGGGAGATACATACCGGAGAGCGTTCTACGTGGTGGTATGAGCGACGGAGACTGGAGCGACCGGATCGTCGGCGAGCGGATGCAGACCGACCAGGAGTTCGCCGAGAAGGTCGCGGTCTCGAACTTCTCGCGCCAGCAGTGGGGGCTGATCATGACCGCCGTGGAGTTCGAGATCGAGGACCCCGAAGATCCCGAGCGCGCCCGACTCGTCGCCGACACGAGCAAAGTGGAGACGATCGTCCCCGAACTGGAAAAGGTCGACCGGGCGAGCGGGATGGCACCGGGCGGCGGCCGCCAGTCCGACGAGTCGGGCGGTATCCTCGGCAACGTCAAGGACGCCCTCGGTCTCGGTGGCGGTGGCGGTGGTGGCGTCGATCGCGAACAGCTCGCGGCCGCCGAAGAGATGGCTCAGATGTACGCCGGCGACCTCCAGGAGCGGCTCGAATCTACGGGCAAGTGGGAAGAGGTCTGCGTCCTCGCTCGCGACTAGCGCTGGGGAGCCGGGCGGACAGGCCGCTACCCGCGCCCCGCTCCGCACTCCGGCGCTCGAGCGCCGCTCCTCACGTGCCCGCGTCCGCGGCCACGCCCCGCGCCTCCCGGATCAGTTCCGCACACCGGCCCGGTCGACCGAGAAACGGGATGTGACCCGTGTCCGTCTCCTCGAAGCGGACCTCGGGGAGGCGACCCGCGGCCTCGCGGACGTCCTCCGGCCGCCCGAGCGGGTCGTTCCGTCCCCATATCAGCAACGTCGGGGCCCGGACGCCGTCGAGGTCGGCGTCGCCGATCCGGACGGACGGTCGCCACCCACGAAGCGAGACCAGCGCGCCGAACTCGCCGACGCCCGTGCGACCTGCTTTCGGGTCCCGCTCGTGCGCGGCGATCGCGCGGACGAGCTCCGGGTGGTCGCGGATCGCCTCGGCTTCGCCGAACGTGTCCGCCATCTCGAGGACCGCGGCCTCGTCGGGCGTTCGAAGCCGCTGGAACACCCGGGTCAGGACCGGCGCCGTCAGGAGGCGGAGACGGATCGGTGGACTGGTTCCGGGGAAGCCCGGAAGCCCCCCCAGCAGGACGAGGCGTCGCACTCGCTCCGGTCGGGAGCGCGCGAACAGGAGAGCGGCGTGACCGCCCATCGAGTGACCGACGACGTCGGCGCGGTCGATCCCCGCCCCATCGAGGGCGCCGGCGAGAGAGTCGACACAGGTCTTCCTGACGTTCCCCTCCGTGTACGCGAACGGGTCGCTGAGTCCGTACCCCGGCCTGTCGAACGCGACGCACCGTACGTCACCCAGGCGCCTCAGGAGCGGCGCGAAGGAGGCACCGAACAGGTCCGTCCCGTGGACGAACGCCAGGGGCACCTCGCCGTTCGACGGTCCGGTCTCGAAGACGTGTGCTCGTCCCAGAGATGGACCCAGGTCGACGAACCGCGAACGAACGTCGAGCCCGGCGACCTCGAAGAGTGCGCGCTGTGCGGTCTCGAAGTCGATCGGTTCGCTCCCGCTCCCCCCGGTCGCATCCCTACCGCCTCCGGTCGGTCGTGATACCATCGTCTCCTCCGGGAGTCCCGCCGGGCGCGCCGACGCGAGTGCTCGACCGCCTCTACGGCGCGGGGCGTGGTATATGTTACCTCTGTTCGATCCCGATTCGTTCCCGGTTCACCGCATCGCTGGTGTCGCAGTGACAGCAAAGTATCTGGAGGACTCCCGTCGCGCTTCGGTGGCCGAATAGGGGGTCGAAAAGGTCGCTTTCCGGTGGTCTCATACGGATCCGAAGCAAGCGTGTACCGGGTCGACCGCACGCAGTCGTGCGGTCGATCCCGGACTGTCTTGCAATAATCCGTATCAGAGCCGGTCGAGGACGGCCTCGGTCACGTCGTCGGTCGAGGCGTCGCCGCCCAGGTCGGGCGTGCGCGGTCCGTCGGCGAGGACGCCCTCGACGGCCTCGCGGACGGCGGTCGCCTCGTCGCCGTACTCCAGATGGTCGAGCAGCATCGCGGCCGAGAGGATCATCGCCGAGGGGTTGGCGATCCCCTGGCCGGCGATGTCCGGTGCGGAACCGTGGACGGGCTCGAACAGCGCGTTGTCCGGACCGACGTTCGCGCTCGGGAGCAGGCCGAGGCCGCCGACCAGGCCCGCGGCGAGGTCGGAGAGCATGTCGCCCGCGAGGTTCGGGCAGATGACGACGCCGTAGTCCTCCGGGTTCATGACGAGGTGCATCGCGAGCGCGTCCATCAGCGCGGTGTCGTAGTCGGCGTCGCGCTCCTCGCCGACCGCCTCCGCCGTCTCGAGGAACAGGCCGTCGGTCTGTCGCATGACGTTGGCCTTGTGGGCGATTGTCACGTCGTCGAAGTCGTTCTGCTCGGCGTACTCGAAGCCGTACTCGGCGATCTCCCGGGAGGCGTCCTCGGTGATGACGCGGGTGAGCGTGCGGACGCCCTCGGTGATCTCCGATTCGATGCCGGAGTAGACGCCCTCGGTGTTCTCCCGGATGAACACGAGGTCCGTATCGGGCTGGACGGCGTCGAGTCCGGGATACGAGCGGGCCGGGCGAACGTTCGCGAACGATCCCACGACCTCGCGCAGCGGGAGGATCACGTCCGCGGCCGTCTCGCCGGCCGCGCCGAACAGCGTCGCGTCCGCGTCGGCCGCCAGGTCGCGCGTCTCGGCGGGCAGCGCCTCGCCGGTCGCTTCCTTCACGGCGTCGCCCGCGTCGCCCTCGACGAACTCGAAGTCGACGTCGACGGCCTCCAGCACCTCGACGGCCGCGGGCGTGACCTCCTGCCCGATCCCGTCGCCGGGGATCACCGCGATCTCGTGAGTCATGGCCGTACGTGCGCCGGGCCGCGAAAAGAGCGTGTCGATGTGGGGGCGGACTCCCGCCGCTGTGGGGTCACTCCGCGGTCGTCGGGTCGGTGGTCGCCACCGCGCGGACGGGCGACGCGTCGGCGTCTGCGAACCGGAGCGGATAGGCCCGCAGTACGAACCGCTCGGGGAGGCGCTCGAGGCCGCGGAGGTTCTCGACGATCAGGCGGTCGGCCTCGAGCAGCGCCCGGTGAGCGGGGAACCCCTCCGGTTCGTCGGCCGTGGCGTTCCCCGTGGGCGTCGGGTCCGGGTTGATCGCGTCGACGCCGAGGTCGCAGTCCCGATCGGCGAGCCACGCCGCCGCCTCGCCGGTGAAGTAGGGGTGGTCGAGGTACCGGTCGTCGCCCCAGTGGCGCTCCCATCCGGTCGCGACGACCACGAGGTCCACCGCGGCGGGATCGACGACGAGCGCGTCGCAGAGCGCACCGACGTCGACCGGTTCTCGGGGGTCGAGCGGCCGGCAGTCGGCCACCGTCGCCGCGAAGCGGAACCGCTCCGGGGGGAACTCGTCGAGCGCGGGCCCGTCCGTGAGATGGGCGGGCGCGTCGACGTGGGTCCCGGCGTGCGAGTCGAGGTCGAGTCTGGTCGTCCGGTACCCGTCGGCCTCGCGAGTCGCGTCCGGTTGGACCCGGACGGGGTCGGTGCCCGGATAGACGGGCATGTCGGTCGCCAGCGAGTGTGAGAGGTCGTACGTGCCCACGGCTCGGGAGAGGGGCCCGCGCAAGATAGCGATTGGGGCCTCGCGGGAGGGCAGATATAGTAGGATTTGAAAGACATCGCTCGGACGATCGTACGCTGTCGTGCGATCGACCGTGTAAACGCTTTCAAATCCTACTATAGGTCGCGCCTATTCTCCGGCGGAGACCGTACCGTCCACGGTCGGACTCAGTCCGACCACCTCCGCGGTGAAGGCCGTCCCCGGTTCGAGGTCGGAGAAATCCAGCGTCGCGGACCAGGTCCCGTCGGCGTCGACCGTCACCGCCGTCTGCTCCAGGAACGGGCGCCGACCGGTTCCCCGCGCGGACACGGTGACTGTCGTGCCGGGGGCGACCGTCGTCGACCCGGAGAGCGTCGCTTCGTCCGGCGGAACCCGAATCGGTTCGTCGGCGTCGAACGACGCGGACCGCTCGACGACGGTGAACTGCGCCGAGACCTCCTCGCGCTCGCCCGACGGGACGTACGGGTTCTCGTCCGTGATCGCGAAGACGACCTCGTAGGTCTCCTCGAGTTCGAGTTCGGAGCTGTCGACGGCGACGAAGAACCGGTCCTCGTCCTCGTCCACGACGAACTCGAGGTCCTCGAGCGGTACTTCCTCCGGCCAGGCGTTGACGACGTTCGCCTGCTCGACCGTCAGTTCGTACCCGAGCGACTCGTCGCGGATCGCCTCTCTCCCGTCGAACGTGGCGTAGATGCCGGTCGCGTTCACCTCGACCACCGCCCAGTCGTCGACGGCCACCTCGTCGCGGGCGGCGAACGCTTCGACGAACTCCGTCTCGTTTCCGGGGTCGACCGTCCCGAGTGCGACGCCGGATCGGGCCGAGCGCGTCTCGCGAGGGAGGAGCGTCAGCGCGGCCAGCGCCTCGACCTCACCGTCGACGGACAGCTCGATCGGGTACGTCGTCACCTCGAGTGGCGTGGACAACGTCTCCGTCTCCTGCTCGTAGTCCTCGATCTCGTCGGCGCTGGCCACGGCGCTGACGCCGGCGTCCGCACGCCTGCCCGCGACGAACGTGTCGACGGCCACCGTCACCTCGCCGTCGTCGTTCCCGTCGACCGCGGTGAACGAGACTCTGAAGTTGACGTCGTCCGACCCGAGAACGACCCTCGCCTCGTCCGCGTCGCCGGTGTAGACGGTGAACCTGGCGACGTCGCCGCGTTGTTCCTCGACGGTCGCCTCCTTGAATCCCGGCTCGTCGTGTCGCTCGTGGTCGGATGTGTCGGTCTCTTCGGGCGTCTCGGTCTCTTCGGCAGTCTCGGTCTCTCCGGTCTGTTCCGGTTCGTCCGTCTCGGTCCCGGTCGCTTCGGAGGTCCCGGTCGGTCGCGGTGTCGGCGTCGGCTCGGGTGTCGCAGTGGGCGTCGCCTCGGCGATCTCGACTCCGCCTCGCATCGTGTTCGGATGCACTTCGCAGAAGTACTCGTCCATCTCCTCGCTGGCCGTGAACTCGACCGTCTGCGTCGCTCCCTCCTCGCCGAGAATGTCGCTCCTGACGAGCTCGGCCCCGTCCGCGTCCTCGATCACGAAGTTGTGGGGCGCGCCGTCGAGGTTCTCCCAGGTGAGCCGGTACTGTTCTCCCGCCGTCAGCGGCAGCGTCGGGTTCGTCGCCCCCTCGATGGCCGCGGGGCGGCGCCCGACCCATCCGGTCACCTCACCACCGAGTTCGATCCGCTGGGCGCTGGCGCGCCCGCCGACGACTCGTTCGAGGACCGCCGCCGAACCGCCGACGGCGGCGACCGAGAGGAACCTCCGGCGCGTGCTCGTAGCGGGCTGTTCGGTCTCGTCTCTCGCTGGGTCGCTATCGTGTTGGGACATCTGTCTCGGTATCTCTTCCCGTCGTTTCGTCCGCCCGCTGTCCGTCGGTTACTCGTCGACGGACACTCCCTGAACCAGCGAGAGACGAGACATAAGGCCCGCCGATCGTTGCGATGGAGCGCTCGCGGTACGTTCGGTCTACCTCCAGCCGTCGCTCGATAGGGGGCCGACGGTCGGGTCACCGGAGGGTCGTCCGTACTCGTAGTGTCGACCGACGCCCGGTATCGTCGGCTTACGCGCGATTTCGATGGGGTAGTACGGGAATCGGTCGCAGGAGAGGCGGAATCGACGCCGGCCCGACGTCAGTCGTCCGACTCGATGCCGGAACGCGACCGGTCGACGTACGGCAGCGAGTCGGCGGTCGCCTCGATGGCGTTCCGGTTGGCCTTCATCAGCGCCGTCGTGTCCCAGTTGCCCTCGACGAGGGCCTCCCGCTGGGCGCGGTCGACGTTGACGCTGATCTCGGTGTCCCCGTACGTGACGGTCTCGGCACGCACGTCGACCTCGATCTCGCCGTCGGGGTTGTCGTCGACCCACTGCTGGAGGGCGTTGATCGTCTCGTGGTCGGCCGTGACGGTCGGGATGCCGAGCGCGAGGCAGTTGCCCGCGAAGATCTCCGCGAACCCTTCGCCGACGATCGCGTCGATTCCCCAGCGCATGAGCGCCTGGGGCGCGTGCTCGCGCGAGGAGCCACAGCCGAAGTTGTCGTTGACCACCATGACGTTCGCGTCCTGGAAGCGCTCCTCGTTGAACGGGTGGTCTTTCTCCTCGTCCACTCCGACGGCTCCGCCGTCTCCGTCTCGCGACTCCTCGGGAGTCGCGCTGTCGAACCGCTGGTCGAAGAAGGCGAACTCGCCCAGGCCGTCGAAGGTGACGACCTTCATGAACCGCGCCGGGATGATCTGGTCGGTGTCGATGTCGTTGCCCCGGATCGGGATGCCCGCCCCCTCGACGTAGTCGACCGACGGGATGTCCTCGGCGTCGCTCATGCGACCACCTCCGGCGGTCGCACGGTGTGCTCGCGGGTCGCTTCGCTCCCCGCTCGCGTTCCCGAGACGCTTCGCGTCTCGCTCATGCGGCCACCTCCGCTTCCTCCAGTTCGCGGACGTCGGTCACTTCGCCCTCGATGGCCGCGGCGGCGACCATCCGCGGGTTCATCAGGACGGTCCGCCCGTCCTTGCTGCCCTGGCGACCGACGAAGTTGCGGTTCGACGAGGACGCGCTCGCCTCGTCGCCCTCCAGCTGGTCGTCGTTCATCCCCAGACACATCGAACAGCCGGCGTTGCGCCAGTCGAAGCCCGCCGCCTCGAAGACGTCCTTCAGGCCCTCCTGTTCGGCCCGCTTCTGGACGCGCTGGCTGCCGGGGACGACCATCGCGCGCACGTCGTCGTCGACCTGGCGGCCCTTCACGACGCGGGCCGCGCGGCGCAGGTCCGGCAGGCGCGCGTTGGTACACGACCCGAGGAAGGCCACGTCGATGTCGTAGCCCTCCATGGTCTCGCCGGGCTCGACGCGCATGTGCTCCTGGGCGCGCCGGGCCGTGTCCTGCTTGCCCTCCGGCAGGTCCTCGGGCGCCGGGATAGGGTCGTGAACGCCGACGCCCTGACCGGGCGTCGTGCCCCAGGTGACGACGGGGTCCAGCTCGCTCGCGTCGATGTGGACCACGTCGTCGTACTCGGCCGTATCGTCCGAGCGGATGGACTCCCAGTAGGGCTTCAGTTCCTCGAACTTCTCCGGGTTCTCCTGGAAGTAGTCCGTCTGTTCGAGCCACTCGTAGGTGGTCTCGTCGGGGTTGACGTAGCCCGCGCGGGCGCCG
>JBDGSU010000149.1:0-10206 GCA_042217395.1 Halosimplex sp. | reverse complement strand
CTGCTGGACTGGCGGGGTCGGGCGGTCGTGACCGCGGCGACGGGACCGGACGACGTGGCGGCGGCGAGAGCGGCGGTCGCGGCCGAGCGAGCGGGCGAGGCGGCCGAGGAAGGGGAGACGGACGCGCTCGCCGCCGAGCGGGTCGCGGACGCGCTCGCCGCCGCGGCGCGGGCGACCGTCGACGGCGCCGCGCCCGCGGGGCTCTTCCTGACCGGCGGCGACGTGGCGGGCGCGGTCCTCGACGCGCTCGGCGCGGACGAGATCGCACTCACGGGCGAGGCGGTCGGGGAGGGCGTTCCGGTCGGGGAGATCGCGACGGGGCCGGCGGCGGGGACGCGGGTGGTGACTAAGGCCGGCGGCTTCGGCGGCGAAAGGGTCATACTCAACTGCCTGGACGCGGTGGATCGGTAACATGGACCGACCCACAGTCGCGGTGACGATGGGCGACCCCGCGGGCGTCGGCCCGGAGGTCGTCGCTGCGGCGTATCCGACCCTCTGCGAGACGGCCGCGCCGCTCGTGGTCGGCGACGCCGACGCGATGCGTGACGCCGTCGCCCTGCGCGGCCTCGACCTCGCCGTCGCGGCCGTCGACGACGCGGCCGAGGCGGCGTTCGACCCGGGGACGATCCCCGTGCTCGACCTCGACAACGTCGACGCCGACGCGCTGGAGCACGGCGTCGTCCGCGAGGCCTACGGCGCGGCGAGTCTCGCGTACGTCGAACGGGCGATCGATCTGGCGACCGCCGGCGACGTCGACGCCATCGCCACCGCGCCGATCAACAAGCAGGCGACGCGGCTCGCCGGGAGCGAGCACGCGGGCCACACCGGCCTGCTCGCCGCGGCGACCGACACCGACGACTACGCGATGATGCTGGTCGAGGGCGTCGACGGCGCCGACCTCGGCGGGAGCGGCGACTTCGACCCCGACCTCGTCGTCACCCACGTCAGCACGCACGTCCCGCTCGCGGAGGCCTGCGAGCGGGTCGCTACGGAGCGGGTGCGAACGACGATCGACGTGACCCACGAGGGGCTGCGCGACCTCGGTATCGACGACCCGACCATCGCCGTCGCGGGGCTCAACCCCCACGCGGGCGACGGCGGACTCCTCGGAAGCACCGAGGACAGCGAGATCGAACCGGCCGTCGAGGCGGCGCGCGCCGACGGGCTCGACGTTCGCGGACCGGCGTCGCCCGACACGGTCTTCGCGCGGTCGGCCGCCGGCGACTCCGACTGCGTCGTCGCGATGTACCACGACCAGGGCCACATCCCGATCAAGATGCTCGGGTTCGCCGGCGAGGGCGCCGTCTCGGGCGTCAACGTGACTATCGGGCTGCCGATCGTCCGCACGAGCGTCGACCACGGCACCGCCTTCGACATCGCGGGCGAGGGGGTCGCCAGCGAGGCGAGCGTGGTCGACGCCGTCGCCCTCGCCGCGCGGATCGCGCGCAACCGCGCGGAGCGGGCGACGGCGTCGACCACCGCGCCGGAGGGACGATGAACCTCGAGTTCCCCGACGCCGCGGCGCTGGCCGAGTGCAACGACTACGCGGTCGCGGACCTGCCCGAGTTCGCCGTCGCGCGCCGCGAGCGCGACCCCGAGACCGTCGACGACGTGCGGGGTGCGGCCCGCGACGCCGTCGACGCGATCGACGAGTTCGACGATCTCGCGCCCGGGTCGTCGGTGGCGATAACGGCGGGGAGCCGCGGCATCGACGACATGCCGGCGGTCCTCGCCGCGGCGGTCGACCGCCTCGACGAGCGGGGCTTCGAGCCGTTCGTGGTCCCGGCGATGGGGAGCCACGGCGGCGCGACCGCCGAGGGCCAGCGCGAGGCCCTCGCCGCCCTGGGGATCACCGAGGAGTCGCTGGGCTGTGCGATCCGCTCCTCGATGGCCGTCGAGCCGGTCGGTGAGGACGACCTGGGTCGGCCGGTCCTCGCCGCGCGGGACGCCGTCGAGGCGGACGCGGTGTTGCTCGCGAACCGCGTCAAGCCCCACACCGACTTCCGCGGCGACGTCGAGAGCGGTCTCGCGAAGATAGCCGTCGTCGGCCTCGGCAAGCACCGCGGAGCGGAGTCGCTGCACAACGCCGCCATCGCGACCGACTTCGCCGAGGTGATCGCCGACCGCTACGAGGTGCTCCGGCGCGAGACGCCGATCGTCGGCGGGATCGCGCTCGTCGAGAACGCCGACCACCGCGCCGCGCGGATCGAGGGCGTCGACGCGGACGACGTGCTCGACCGCGAGCCCGAGCTGCTGGACCTGGCCGCCGACCACCTCGCCGGGCTCCCGGTCGACGACCTGGACCTGCTCGTCGTCGACGAGACGGGCAAGGACAAGTCCGGCACCGGGATGGACACGAACGTCCTCGGGCGCTACGACTTCCACGGCGAGCGCGAACCGGAGACCCCGTCGATAACCCGGATCTACGCCCGGTCGCTGACCGACCCCTCACACGGCAACGCCGTCGGGATGGGCCTCGCCGACTTCGTCCACCGGGACCTGGTCGCCGCCGTCGACTTCGCGGACACGTACGTCAACATCGCCACCAGCGGCGAACCGCGGCGCGCGAAGCTCCCCTTCGTCGTCCCGGACGACGCCACCGCGCTCCTGCTGGCCTGCTCGACCACGGGCGTGGCCGACCCCGCGGAGCTGCGGGTCGCCCGGATCCGGAACACGTTAGAACCCGACTCGCTGGTCGTCTCCGCGCCGGTCGCGGCCGAACTCCGGGAGCGACCTGACGTGACCGTCGGCCCGCTGGCGCCGCTCGAATTCGAGGACGGCGCGCTCGAGCCGGACCCGTACTGAGCCGGCGCGGGCGCCGCGCCCCTCGCCGACGCCGCTCAGTCGTCGCGCGTCGGGATCTCGCCGGGCGGGAGGACCGTACACCCGGGCATCTCGGCCAGCTCGGCCTCCGGGCCGGGCGGGACGTAGACGGCGAGCAGCTTCAGCGTCTCCCACCCCGTGTTCCGGGTCCCGTGCTCGACGCCCTCGGGGACGTAGATCATCTCGCCGGCGCCGACCTCGCGGGTGTCGCCGGCGACGGTCTGCTCGCCCTCGCCGGCGAGCACGTAGAGGATCTCGTCGCTCTCGGGATGGGTGTGGAGGTCGTGTCCGTCGCCGGGGTCGAGCTGGACGACCCCCGCGCTCAGGCGCTCGGAGCCGTTCACCTCGGGGCTCGCCATCCACTTGAGCGTCCCCCAGTCGAACTGCTGTGTCGATACGTCGTCGCCCTCGACGAAGTGCTCGTCCGACATGCGTGGGGACGCTTCGCACGACCGTCGTATAGGTGTTCCTCCCCGCCGGGTCCGGAACCGGCGACTCCGGCCCGCGAAACCGGGTCACGACCGGATCCAGTCCGGGCACGACCGCTCCGTCGCTACGGCGGGGTTCCGACCGGATAGCCGCGGGACATCTTGATTAGGGCGGTCTCCGTGTGTTGGAACGTACCATGAAATTCAGCCGTGCGGACTCCCTGGAGCGACTCGAATCGGTCGTCGAGAGCGGCGAGCCGGTCATCGGCGCCGGCGCCGGGACCGGCATCTCGGCGAAGTTCGCGGAACGGGGCGGCGTCGACCTGCTGATCATCTACAACTCCGGGCGCTACCGGATGAACGGTCGCGGGTCGCTGGCCGGCCTCCTGCCCTACGGCGACGCCAACGAGATCGTCGTCGAGATGGGCCACGAGGTGCTGCCGGTCGTCGAGGACACGCCCGTGCTCGCGGGCGTCAACGGGACTGACCCGTTCCGCGACATGAGCGTCTTCATCGAGGACCTGAAACGGCGCGGGTTCTCCGGCGTCCAGAACTTCCCGACGGTGGGGCTCATCGACGAGGACAGCGGATTCCGTCAGAACCTGGAGGAGACGGGGATGGGCTACGACCGGGAGATCGAGATGATCCGCGAGGCCAGCGAGCAGGGGATGCTCACCTGCCCGTACGTCTTCTCCGAGGAGCAGGCCCGCGCGATGACCGAGGCCGGCGCCGACGTGGTCGTCTCGCACATGGGCCTGACCACGTCGGGCGACATCGGCGCCGAGACCGCGCTCGACCTGGAGACGGCCGCCGAGCGCGTCCAGGCTCATTGCGACGCCGCCAAAGAGGTGAACGAGGACGTCATGGTGATCTGCCACGGCGGGCCGATCGCCTGGCCGGACGACGCCGAGTACGTGCTCGAGAACACCGAGGACGTGGTCGGCTTCTTCGGCGCCTCGAGCATCGAGCGCCTGCCCACCGAGGAGGCCATCGAGAACCAGGCCCGCGAGTTCAAGGAGATAGAGTTCTGATGGCCGCGAATCGGTCTCGCGGACGGTCGAAGAGCGCTCGGACGCGCTCCCGGAGGCGGCGACCGTGAGCGTCGTGATCGTCGGCACGCTCGACACGAAGGGCGAGGAGATCGCCTTCGCCCGCGACGTGATCGAGGCCCAGGGGGTGGACGTTCACCTCGTCGACGTCGGCGTGATGGGCGAGCCGGAGATCGAACCGGACACGAGCGCGAGCGAGGTCGCCGAGGCGGCCGGGACGACGCTCGACGCGCTCCGCGAGGCGGGCGACCGCGGGGAAGCCATCGAGGCGATGGGCGAGGGCGCGGCCGCCGTCGCCACGCGGCTCCACGAGGCGGGCGTGCTGGACGCGGTCCTCGGTCTCGGCGGGTCGGGCAACACCTCCATCGCGACCGCGGCGATGCGGGAGTTGCCCGTGGGCGTTCCCAAACTCATGGTCTCGACGATGGCATCCGGCGACACCGAGCCGTACGTCGGGTCGCGGGACGTCATGATGCTGTACTCCGTCGCGGACGTCGAGGGGCTGAACCAGCTCTCGCGGCGGGTCATCGCCAACGCCGCGCTCGCCGTCGTGGGGATGGTCGCGAACGAACCGGACGTCGAAGTCGAGGACCGACCCACTATCGGGATCACGATGTTCGGCGTCACGACGCCGTGCGTCCAGACCGCCCGCGAGTACCTCGAAGAGCGAGGCTACGAGACCATCGTCTTCCACGCCACCGGCACCGGCGGGCGCGCGATGGAGTCGCTGATCGAGGAGGGCGTCATCGACGGCGTGCTCGACGTCACGACCACCGAGTGGGCCGACGAGCTCGTCGGCGGCGTCCTCTCGGCCGGTCCCGACCGGCTGGACGCGGCGGGAGCGGCGGGCATCCCGCAGGTCGTCTCCGTCGGCGCGCTGGACATGGTGAACTTCGGGCCGCGCGACTCCGTGCCCGAGGAGTTCGAGGGCCGGCAGTTCCACGTCCACAACCCCCAGGTGACGCTCATGCGGACGACGCCCGAGGAGACCGCCGAACTCGGCGAGATCGTCGCGGAGAAACTCAACGCGGCGACCGGGCCGACGGCGCTCGCGCTCCCGCTCGGCGGCGTCTCGATGCTCGACGTCGAGGGGGAGGACTTCCACGACCCCGAAGCGGACGCCGCGCTGTTCGACGCGCTCCGCGAGAACCTCGACGCCGACGTCGAACTGCTCGAGCTGGAGGCGGCGATCAACGACGAGGCGTTCGCCCGGACCATCGCCGAGAAACTCGACGAGTACATGCGCGAGGCGGGCGTCGCCTGAGCGGGCCGCCCGGACCGACCCGGCGGTTTACCCCTCCTCGTCGGGCGACCACCGCAGTTCGAGGCCGACCGAGTCGGAGACGAACGGGAGCCGCGACTCCCCGACGTCGACCTCGACGGTCTCGGGCGGGGGCAGGGAGACCTCGTGGTCGCCCGTCGAGACCGTCACGGACTCGGCCTCGGGCAGGTCCTCCCCGAGGCGTCGGACCGCGGCCCGCAGCGCCGCGGCGTCGACGGCGTCGCCCTCGCCGCGGGGACCGGCGGCGTCGACCGGGACGCCGCCGACCACCGGTCGGATGCTCACGTCGCGCGACCGGTTCGAGAGGACGGCGTTTATCGCCGCGCCCACGAGGACGACGAGGCCGCTGAAGTAGAGCCACGTCAGGAAGACGAGCACGCCCGCGAGCGCGTCGCCGGAGCTCGCCTCCCCGCGGTACTGCACGTAGACGCGAAAGACCGACTCAAAGACCGTCAGCCCGACCGCGGCGAAGGCGACGCCCGGGAGCGTCTCGCGGACGAGCATGTCCGGTTCGTCGGGGAAGACGTAGTACATCGGCACGAGCGCGAGCGCGAGGCCCGCGACGAGCACGGCACGGCCGACGAGCCAGCCCGCGCCGCCGCCGAGTCGGAGGTGCCGGTGGAGCGCGGCGGCGACGACGATGGCCGCGGCGACGCAGACGAGGACGACGACGCCGTCGCGGAACTGGTCGACGAGCGTGTTCCGGGCCGAGGACTCGTAGATGTCCGAGAACGCCGTGTCGAGCCCGCGGAAGATCCGCAGCGTCCCCCAGACGAGGACGACCACTCCGAGCAGCGACGCGCCGGTCGAGGCCGACTGGAGTTCGGCGACCAGCGCGTCGGCGGCCCCCGGCGTGAGCGCCGCCCGCGCCAGGTCGATTATCCCCCGTTCCAGGGCCGACTGCCCGACCGCCGAGACGACCGCGAGCACGAGCAACAGCAGCGGCAGTATCGAGACGAACGCGTGATAGGCGATGCTCCCCGCCATGAAGGTGATACGCTCGGTCCGGATCTCGTGGACGACCGCTCGCCCCACCGTCAGCGCCCGGCGTACCCGTCGGTCCATGTCCGCCTGTCTGTCCGCGCGGGGAAAAGTGGCGGCGGTCCGCTACGGCGCGTCGCCCGACCCGAGGTGGTTCGTCGCCGCGCTCGTCGCCGACCGCGACGTCGCGGTGACGCTCTCTCTCGCGACCGGCGGCCCCTTCGAGGCGGTCGTCGTCGCGAACGTTTATTCGGCGCGGATACGACGTACCGTCCATGACCGGGTCGTCCGCCGACGGAGGGTCGTGAGCGTGCCGGGCGTCGGGTTCTGGGCGCTGGTCGCCCTCGCGACGGTCGTGAGCCTCGGCACCGCGTGGGCGCTGGGCGCCAACAGCAACTCCCCGCCCTTCGCCCCCGCTATCGGCGCCAACGCCATCTCGACGATGCGGGCGGCGTTCCTCATCGGTATCCTCGCCGCCGCGGGCGCGCTCACGCAGGGGGGATCGATCTCCGAGACGGTCGGCGCGGGGCTCGTCGACGGCGTCGCGATCACCTCTCTCGCGGCGACCGCCGGCCTCCTGACGGCGACGGCGTTCATGGCCTTCGGCGTCTACACGGGCTATCCCGTCCCCGCGGCGTTCGCCACGACCGGCGCGATGGTCGGCGTCGGCCTCTCGCTCGGCGGGGATCCCGCCGTCGACACCTACCGGCGGATCGCGCTGTTCTGGGTGCTCGTCCCCCCCGTTTCGGGCGGCCTCGCGTATCTGACCGCGACGATCCTCCGCCGGGACGACATCCCCGAGACCGTCGGCGTCCCGCTGCTCGCCGCGGTCGTCGGCGCCATCGTCGCCAACGTGGAGCTGAGCGTCATCCCCTCGGGCCCCGGCGCCACGCAGAACTCGCTGGCCGGCCTCGGGGCGGACCTCGTGGATCTCTCGCCGGTCGCGGGCGTCGAACCGATGGTCGTCGCCGTGACGGCCGCGTTCGCCATCCTGAGTTTCCAGTTCATCCGCCGTCGGACCAAGCAGTCGGTCGACAGGGGGATACGGACGTTCCTCGTCGTCCTCGGGAGCGTCGTCGCCTTCTCCAGCGGCGGGAGCCAGGTCGGGCTGGCGACCGGCCCCCTCGAGAACCTCTACAGCGTCGAACTGGGGGTGCCGGGGATCGTCCTGCTCGCCATCGGCGCGACCGGCATCCTCGGCGGCGCGTGGATGGGCGCGCCGCGACTCCTGCAGGCGACCTCCCGGGAGTACGCCTCGCTGGGCATCCGGCGGTCGATCGCCGCGCTGGTCCCCGGGTTCATCATCGCCCAGACCGCCATCGCGCTGGGCATCCCCATCTCGTTCAACAACATCATCATCTCCGGGGTCATCGGGGGCGGCCTCGCCGGCGGGTCGGCCGGCGTCTCCCGCCGG
The DNA here is from genome assembly GCA_042217395.1 of Halosimplex sp. Lineage (GTDB taxonomy): Archaea > Halobacteriota > Halobacteria > Halobacteriales > Haloarculaceae > Halosimplex. The sequence goes on along the minus strand of JBDGSU010000149.1, from coordinate 2,229 downwards.
AAGATCGGCGTCACCCTCGCGTTCTGGGTCGTCACGCTCGTCTCCTCGGTCGCGGTCGGGTTCGGCCTCTATCGGCTGTTCGCGGCGCTGTTGGGCGGCTGAGGGCCGTCGCCGCTCTTCGTCTCACCGGACGACGGTCACGGTCACGGGCGCCTCGCCGACGACGGTCGTGGCGACCGTCCCCAGGAGCCGCCGACCGATCTCGGTGCGGTCGCCGCCGTGGCCGCCCATGACGACGTGGTCGACGTCGCGGTCCTCGACGCACTCGAGGATGGTCTCGGCGGGGTCCCCGGTCTCGACGACGGTCTCCACCGACCGGTCGACTTCGGCGGCGGTCTCGCGGGCGCGGTCGACCAGTCGTTCGGCGCGCTCGCGGGCGTCGTCGCGGCGCTGTTCGCCCGGTTCGAGGACGCCGCTCTCGCTCATCGACGCGTCCAGCGGCGTCACGACGTTCAGGACGGTCACGCGACAGTCGAACGTCTCCAGCGCGTGGGCGAGCGCGTCGTCGGCCAGCGGCGACCCGTCCAGCGGGACGAGCACGTGCGTGGGGGCCATAGCTGCACAAAACGCGGCGGGACACAAGTAACCACGGCGAGCGTGAGGGCGGGTAGCGACGGATTCGACGCGGGGAATCCGTCGCACTCTTGCCCCTCGCTCCCGGATCGGCGACCATGCGAGCCGCTGCCTTCACCGACCTCGTCGGCCCCGACGGCGTGGACGTCGTCGACCTGCCCGACCCCGAGCCCGAACGGGGCGAGGCCGTCGTCGACGTCGAAGCGTGCGCGATCAACCGCCACGACCTGTGGATCCTCGAGGGCGACTCCGCGATGGTCGACGCCGACGACCTGCCGTTCGTCTCCGGGCTCGACGTCGCGGGGACCGTCCGCGACGTCGGCCCCGAGGTATCGGCCGTCGACCCCGGCGACCGGGTCGTCCTCTGTCCGAACGAGACGTGCGGGGTCTGCCGGTTCTGCCGCGAGGGCCCCCAGAACCTGTGTGAACACTTCTCGCTGTACCACGGCGGGCTGGCCGAACGGGCCCGCGTGAGCGCCGACCGGCTCGTCCCGATCCCCGAGGGGATGGACGCGACGACCGCCGCGGCGCTCCCCACCGCGTACATGACCGCCTACCGAATGCTGAAACGCGCCGACGCGGAAGCGGGCGACCGCGTGTTCGTCCCCGGCGCGACCGGCGGCGTCGGCGTCGCCGCCGTCCAGCTCTGTGACGCGCTCGGCATCGAGACGGTCGGGACCTCCCGCTCGGCCGCGAAACTCGACCGCGTCCGCGCGGTCGGGCTGGATCGAGGGATCGAGTCGGGCGACGTCGCGGAGATCGAGGCGGCCGTCGATCGACCGGTCGACGCCGTACTCAACCACCTCGGCGGCGAGTACTCCCGGCTCGGTCAGTCCGTGTTGCGTCGGGGCGGAACTATGGTCGTCTGCGGCCGCACCGCCGGCGGGACCTCCGAGTTCGACGTCGCCGACCTCTTCTTACAGCACAAGCGGATCGTCGGCTCGACCATGGGGACCCAGCCCGACCTCGAACGGCTCGTCGAGCTGGTCGCCGACGGCGCGTTCGCGCCGGTGATCGACGAGACCTACCCGCTGGCCGAGACTGGCGCGGCCTTCGCGGCGATGCAAGAGGGCGACAGCGTCGGAAAGCTCGTCGTCGAACCCTGACGAGCGGCTTCTCTTCCTGTTGCGGGAGGGATCGGTGGTGACGGATTCAAACGGACTCGGAGCCCGTGTTTCCCGGGTAGACCCGGGACTGCGTGCGGTCGATCCGGACCGTCTTCCAATACTCCGTCTCAGCCCCGCTCGTGTGACAGCCATCCCCTCGATCATGAGCCCCCCAGGTGGTGAGAGCGACGAACCTCGAGAGAACGCCGCCAGTCGTCGATCACGGGAACGGATTCGTTACAGAGGTTCGAGGAGAAAGCCCACGACTTCAGTCGTGGGATGAATCCGACAGCCAGCGAACCGTTGATCGTCTCGGCGTTCGTCGGTTGTGCTACCGAGTCCGAGGTAAGGATATGCACGCCACCGAGGCGGTAGATGAAGCCCGCTATCTCGGTCGGGGGCCGTACTGGCACGGCCCACAACCCCACCGTGCGGTGCGACGAGTGGGGACCCTCCCGAAATCGGGGCACGGTCTGTGACCGTGAAACCCCACGACTTCACAGTAGTTGCCGAAGTGCCTGAGAGATGGATTTCTCCGGTGGGATCGTAC
>JBDGSU010000129.1:0-10225 GCA_042217395.1 Halosimplex sp. | reverse complement strand
ACGACGGTGTTCGCCTACTCGCTCGATTACATGCGGGTGATCTTCCTCGGCGTCTGGTTCATGTTCGGCTTCTTCGTCTTCCAGTCGCTGCTCAGGGGGTGGGGCGACACCCGCACGCCGATGTACCTGATGGCCGTCAGCGTCGCCGTCAACGTCGTCCTCGACCCGGTGTTCGTCTTCGGGTTCGTCGACGACCCGCTCTTTGCCATCCTGGGCATGCGCGGCCTCGAAGCCCGGCTCCTGGCGTCGACCGGGTTCACCGGGTTCGGCGTCGAGGGCGCGGCGATAGCGACGGTCCTCTCGCGAGCGCTCGCGACGGTCCCCGGCGTCGCCCTGCTGTTCTCTGGGCGACTGGGCCTCTCGCTGTCGCTCGCGGACCTGCGGCTGGAGCGCGAGACGATCGCGAAGATTATCGAGATCGGCTACCCGGCGAGCATCGAGCAGAGCTCCGGGGCGCTGTCGTATTCGGCGATGACGGCGGTCGTGGCGTTCATGGGCCCGACGGCCGTCGCCGCGTTCGGGATCTGCTCGCGGCTGAACTCCTTCGTCTTCCTCCCCGCGGTCGGGCTGGGGATGGGCGTCGAGACGGCCGTCGGCCAGAACCTCGGGGCCAAGCGGGCCGACCGCGCCCGCCGGGCCGTCCACCTCGCGCTCGCCATGCTCGTCTCGACGTACCTGCTCGTCAGCGTCGCGGCGATCCACTGGTCGCGGGACATCGTCGGCGCCTTCATCGTCGGCGGCGAGGCGGCCGCCATCGTCGACATCGGGCACGACTTCCTGACGATCGTCGCGCCCACGTTCGCGTTCATGGGCACGTTCCACGTGATCAAGGGCTGTTTCAACGGCGCCGGCAACACCCGCGCCGCGATGATCATGTCCGTCACCTCCGTCTGGGGGCTTCAGGTGGTGCCCGCGTACGTCCTCGTGACGAACTTCGGCATGGGCACCACCGGCGCGTGGTGGGCCATCGCCATCATGCAGGTCGGGAGCGCGCTCATCGTCGGCGCCTGGTTCCTCCGGGGCGCCTGGGCCGACAACGTGGTCGAGGACGACGAGCCCGCGGCCGCCGCGGCGGACTGACGCGCACGCGGCCCAGTTCGTCCCGGCCGACGCGCTGGCGGACCGGATGGCGCGGCCCGCCGTCGCTCTCCCCGGGCCTCGTCGCCTCCGAAATCATCACCTACTTGTTTGATTGAGTACTCAATCAGAACTATGGCTGATAGTTCGAGCGGAGAGGGGTCCGGCGGGGACCCGTTCGGCGACGATGGGGACGGGGAGTCGTCTGCGGGGGACGAGACCCCCTCCACGGAGGACGAGATCCGGTGGGCGGCGTTCGACGTGCTGGTCGAGGACGGGTTCGACGCCTTCACGACGCAGGCGGTCGCCGACGCCGCGGACGTGAGCCAGTCGCTCGTCCACTACTACTACGACACCAAGGAAGACCTCGTGTTCGCGCTGTTCGCGAACGGACTCGACCACCTCGCCGACCAGGTCAGGTCGCGCGCCGACAGCGACGACCCCCGGGAGCGCCTGCTGGAACTCGCGCGGTACATGCTCCGGGGGACCGCGACGGAGGACTACGAGGCCGCCGTCGAGTTCTCGCGGATGTTGCTGGAGGTCGAGGCCCAGGCGCCCTACGACGAGCGCCTGCGCGACGCGATCGAGTACGACGGCGAGTTCCTGGAGGAGTTCGTCGCCGACGCCGTCCGGGAGGGGATCGAGTCCGGGCAGTTCCGCGAGGTCGACCCGGAGTCGTTCGCGGCCGCCTACGTCGCGGCCGTCCGCTCGGGTCAGAACCGCCGCGCCGTCTTCGCCGACGACGAGCGCGTCGAACCGGTCCTCGCGGGCCTGGAAGCGATGGTCGGGGAGTATCTCGCGGAGGGCTCCGCGTGAATCGGCCGCGCCGCCCGCGGACGGTCGACGACGGTCGATGTGAGACGCTCTCGCACGCCACCGTCGGGGCTTTCCGGCGACCGGCGCCAGCCGATCGTACCCCGCGGCGTCGTCCGATCGCGCTCCGAGTCGGTCCCGTGACCGCCGTCCCCGAGGTGCATCCACCGTGAGCGAGTCCCCACAGCCCCCCGAGTCCCCCGCGTACGAGGTCCCCGAGCACGTCGGCAACCCGCTCTTTCACCTCGTGCGCCGGTACGCCAGCCCCTACGCCGCCCGCTACGTCGTCGCTATCGTCGGGACGGCGCTCGCGCAGGTCCCCCAGCGCGTCCCCGCGCTCGTCGTCGGGGTCGCGCTGGACGCCATCCTGCTGTCGAGCACGCCCTACAGCCTCCCGCTCGTCCCCGACGCGTGGATCCCGACCACGACGGAGGGGCAGGTGACGTTCACCATCGGGCTGCTCGTCGGCGCCTACGCGCTCGACGGCGGGCTCTCCTGGCTCTCGGGCCGGGTCGCCGGCACCGCGCGCCTGCGCACGCTGCACGACGTCCGCGTCGACACCTTCGACGCGCTCGCCGGCCGTGAGATGGACTTCTTCGACCGCCACCAGACAGGCGACGTGATGAGCGTGCTGAACAACGACGTGAGCAACCTCAGCGGCTTCGGCAACAACGCCGTCCAGGGGCTGCGCTTTCTCACCCAGATCGCCGTCGCCTTCGCGTTCATGGCGACGCTGCACGTCCGCCTCGCCGCGCTCCTGCTGGTGATGCCGGTCGGCCTCGCGCTGGTCGGGCGCTGGTACACGACCCGCGTCGAGACCGTCTACGAGCGGGTCCGCGAGAGCGTCGGGCGGGTCAACTCCCGATTAGAGGACAGCATCGACGGCATCGCGACGGTCAAGAGCTTCGCCCGCGAGGACCGCGAGCGAGCCGCCGTCGCCGACGCCTCCCGCGAGTACCGCGACCGCAACTGGTCCGTCGTCCGCCTCCGCCTCGCGTTCAACCTGAGTAGCTGGACGGTCGCCTCCCTCTCGTTCATCGGCCTGTTCGCCGTCGGCGCCTACATCAACATCAACGGCGCGCCGCCGCTGCTGGGCCACTCGCTGACCGCCGGGACCCTGCTGACGTTCCTGCTGTACAGCAAGTCCTTCTACGGCCCGATCCGCCAGCTCATGCTCGACGTCCTCGACAGCTACGAGAACGCCCTCGCGTCGAGCAAGCGCATCGTCGCCGTCCTCGAGACCGACCGCGAGGCGAACGAGACGGGCGAGGAACTCGTCGTCTCGGAGGGGCGCATCGAGTACGACGGGGTGGATTTCGGGTACGCGAGTAGCGACGAGCAACAACTCACCGACGTCAGTTTCACCGCCGAACCCGGTTCCCTCGTGGGTATCGTCGGCCCGACCGGCGCCGGCAAGTCGACGATCACGAAGCTGCTCTTTCGGTTCTACGAGGCCGACGAGGGGGCGGTCACCGTCGACGGGCAGGACGTGACCGACGTCTCGCCCCGCAGCCTGCGCGAGCATCTGGGGTACGTCTCCCAGGACCCGTTCCTGTTCTACGGGACGATCCGGGAGAATATCGGGTATGGGGTGCGCGAGGCGCGACCAGCGGGAGCGCCTCGGAACGAGCGAGCGGGGAGAGCGAGGGAGAGCGAAGCGAGCCCTCGATGCGAACGGGGAGCGTCGGCGACCCGTGAGCGACCCGCGAGCGACGACCCGACGGACGCCGAGATCCGGCGTGCGGCCGAGCTCGCGGGCGCCCACGAGTTCGTCACCGGACTCGACGAGGGCTACGACACGCAGGTCGGCGAGCGCGGCGAGAGCCTCTCGGGCGGGCAGCGCCAGCGGATCGCCATCGCGCGCGCCCTCTTGCGCGACCCGGAGATCCTCGTCCTCGACGAGGCCACAAGCCACGTCGACAACGAGACCGAGCGGCGGATCCAGGAGAGCATCGACGGGCTGTCCGGCGAGCGGACGACCCTCGCCATCGCCCACCGCCTCTCGACGGTCCGGAACGCCGACCGTATCCTCGTCGTCGACGACGGCCGGATCGCAGAGCGGGGCACCCACGAGGAGCTCGTCGAGCGCGACGGCCTCTACGCCGACCTCTGGCGGGTGCAGGTCGGCGAGACCGACGCGGTCTCCGAATCGTTCCTCCGGCGAGCGCGCGAGGCCGACCGCGCCGACGAATCTGCGGCCGGAGAGGCCGTGATCGACGGGGGCGTCGACGGATGAGCGATAGCGAATCCGCGAACGACGGGAGCGACCGCGGACGCGGCCGGATCGCGGACGCGGCCGAGGACGAGCGCTGGCCGCTGTTCTCCCTGATTCGCGAGGGCGGTCGGGGGAACCTCCGCTGGGTCGGCGCCGGCGTCGCCTCGTCGGTCGTCTCGCAGTTCCTCGCCCGCGCGGACATGTTCGTCATCGGGCTGGCCTTCGACGCGATGTTCAACGACCGGGCCTACGCGCTCCCGCTCGTCCCGGCGGGCTGGATCCCCGCCGACCCGACGGGGATGCTCGCCTTCACCGTCGCGCTCCTGCTCGGGCTGAAGGCCGTCGACATGAGCCTCGGCATCCTCGCCGAGTACTCCTTTTTCCTGTTCGCCCAGCGGACGCTCCACCGCGTCAGGGTGGACGCCTTCGACACCGTCCAGCGCCTGGACATGGGCTTTTTCGACACCCAGCAGACCGGTGAGGTGATGAGCGTCCTCAACAACGACGTCAACGCCCTGGAGCGGTTCCTCGAAGTGGGACCGAACCTCGGGACCGTCGCCGTCGCGATGTTCGCCAGTTCGCTCGTCTACATGACGCTGTTGAACTGGCGGCTCGCGCTCGTCTCCTTCGCCATCACGCCGATACTCCTCGGCGTCAATCTCTGGTACGGGACGCGCCACGAGGCGCGCAACGACGACGTGCGCGAGGAGACCGGCGTCCTCAACGCCCTGCTCGAGACGAACATCAGCGGCATCCAGACGGTCAAGGCGTTCGGCGGCGAGGGCCACGAGACCGACCGCGTGACCGACCGGTCGGCCGCCCAGCGGACGGCCAGCTGGCGCGCCCACATGGTCGGCGTCGCCCACCAACCCTCGCTGCGGCTGATCGCCGGCGGGGCGTTCGTCCTCACGCTGTTCGTCGGCACCGAGTGGGCCATCGACGGGCGCTTCTGGTTCCTCCCGGGCACCATCACCGCCGGCGAACTCGTCCCGTTCCTCTACTACACGCAGAACCTCGTCCTGCCCGTGCGCTTCGCCGCCTGGGTGACCGGTCTCTACAAGGGCGCCACCTCCTCCGCCAAGCGCATCCTCGGCGTCCAGCGCATCGAACCGCCCCGCGAGGACGGTCGCACGGAACTGGTCGACCCGGAGGGTCGCGTCGAGTACGACGGCGTCTCCTTCAGCTATCCTAGCGAGGCGCGAAGCGCCTCGGATCAGTCGAGCGGGGAGCGGAGTGAGCCGCGAGACGAGGGCACCGACGAGCGCGTGCTCCACGACGTGACCCTCGACGTCGAGCCCGGGGAGACCGTCGGCCTCGTCGGCGAGACCGGCGCGGGCAAGTCGACGCTCCTGAAGCTCCTCCAGGCGTACTACGACCCCGACGAGGGGAGCGTCCGCGTCGACGGGACGGACGTCCGCGAGTTCACGCGCGCCTCCCTGCGCCGTTCCATCGGCTACGTCGCCCAGGACCCGTTCCTCTTCACGGGCACGATCCGCGAGAACATCGCGTACCCGGTGAGCGAGGCCGACCACCGGGAGGCCTCGGAAGACGCGAGCGGCGATAGCCGCGAGCGCGACGACGCCACCGACGCCGAGGTCGAGGCCGCCGCGAAGGCCGCCGGCGCCCACGAGTTCGTCAGCGAACTCGAGGACGGCTACGACGCCGAGGTGGGCGAGCGGGGGGTCATGCTCTCGGGCGGCCAGCGCCAGCGCATCGCCATCGCGCGGGTCCTGCTGGCCGACCCGCCGATGCTCGTCTTCGACGAGGCGACCAGCCACGTCGACAACCGGACGGAGGTGCTCATCCAGCGCTCGCTCGACGCGGTGACCGCCGACCGCACCACCTTCGTCGTCGCCCACCGGCTCTCGACCGTCCGGGACGCCGACCGTATCGTCGTCCTCGACGACGGCGAGGTCGTCGAGCAGGGCAGCCACGACGAACTGCTCGAACGCGATGGAAAGTACGCCGATCTCTGGAAGGTGCAGGTGGGCGCAGTCGGGGAGTGAATCGACCTCGAACGTCGATCAGAATCGAGCGCTCACTAATCAGGTACGTCGGCGCGCGCTGTCGCGCGCTTTCATCTCGCGACAGCACCGTGCGAGGGACGAGAAGCGCAGCGAGCACCGCGAGCGAGCATCGCAGGAGGCTGGGGAGGTGTGAGGCTCACGACTTGGCAACCAGCCGCCGTTCACAGACGCCTTGGCATACAATTTCCTGGCGGACTGAAAGGGCGAGGCGCGCGTGGCGGCTCCGCCGCCACGGCATGCGGAGGTCGGCGTAGCCGACCTCCCGGCTCGCGTTCACCTGGTCGTCTGAGCGACCCCTATCCGAGCGAAGCGAGGATATGTCGCTCAGCGACCGCGAGAGCGAGGCCGACTAGTGAGGGACCGAAGGTCCCTCATCCCATGCGAACGGGCGGCTTCGCCGCCCGTGAGCAGACGGAGGGAGGCCTCGACACGCGAACGGGGAGTGCGCGGCGCTTCGCGCCGCGAAGTCGAGGCGGCGTGGCCGCCTCGCGCGGAGTGGCCCGTGAGCGAGCGCGCCGAGGGCTTTCAGCGCTCACTGATGGGCGCGGTCACGTACGTGGATTCACGGAAAGGCTCCCAACTAAAATATTGGCAACTCGTACGCTACGGAACTCGTCCCGTACGCCGAAAGTTTATCATCCGAAACAGTACCTATCCAGCGTATGACGATCGCTCGCGACGACGACGTGCTCGGTGGTGAGCCACGTATCGAGGGGACTCGCGTCGGTGTCCGTCACGTCGCCGCTCGAGTGGTCGACCAGGGTCGATCGCCGGCGTATACCGCCGATCAGGTCGACCTGGCACTCACACAGGTGTACGAGGCGCTGTCGTATTACTACGACCGCTCTTGGGAAGCAGGTTGTTGATATCTCAGTTCGCATTTCTGCCAAACCAGCGAACCGGTGTTTGAACGGGTGAAAGTGGTGGTTCAAACTGCTTATTCCTGCTTCAACTATGACGGAAATCGAAAGACAGCGCCGTATCAACAACCTGCTTCACGAGAGCGTACTACGACAACCGTGACGAGATCCGGAAACACGAACGCGAGAACGCGGACGCGTTCGATCGAATCCACGAATCGGCATTGAAACCCGACGAACGATCGTGATCCGACCGATGCGCACTCTCTAACCGAGAGAACGCCGCGTCGCTACCGCTCGGGATGCACCGGAGCGTCGAACCCGCCGCGGACGAGCGGTTTCGCGACGTGTCGCCGGGCGCAGGGCGGCACCTCGTACCACCCCGATTCCAGTTCACGCTCGATCGGAACCGCCACCTTCCCGTCGGCGCTGGTCCCGCAGTCTCGACACCGGTAGCCCTGGCCGGCACCCGCGGAGCTCATCGACCGGCCGCAGTCGGGACAGTCCGGCGTGACTCGCTCCGTGGTCACCAGATCCCGAACCGCGAACTTCTCGAGTTTGAGCGTGCCGTCGCTCACCTCGCCGCAGACCGTCACGCGGTCGCCGACCCGCAGCGCGCGAACCCGGTCGCGGAATCGCTTCGTCGGCTCGAAGGCGGCGATCTCCGCCCGCTCGCCGTCGTCGCTCTCGACCGTACAGAAGACGTGCCCGCCCTCCCGCGTCTCCGGCGGCTCGACCACGTCGCCGGTCACCCGGTAGGCCCGCCCCTCCGAGACGGCGCCGAACCCCGCCGCGTCGCGGAGATGCGCGTCGGTCCCCTGGTTCGTGACGAACAGCGCCCGGCGAGCGACGGGCTCGCCGTCGATCTCCCCCGCCACCGACCGGACGACCTCGGGGTCGTCGCCGCGGATCCCGTGGCAGATCGGACAGGGCGTGCGCGGGACGCAGACGGGGTAGCCCTCGCCGCGGTCGACGGTGTCCCAGGCGTCGGGATACGCCGATTCGGCGGCGGCGAACACCGATTCGCGGTCGATCTCCCGCTCGGTTCCCCAGCGGTCGCGCTCGCGGTAGGAGATGCACTCGTAGGTCCAGTCGTCGAAGGCGGTCCAGGCGCCGACGGCGGCCAGCGCGCCGATCCGTCCGCGGCCGTTGCCGGCGTGGGCGGTCTCGTAGCCGCGTTCGGCGGCCAGACCGACGGCGTCGTCGATCGCGTGGTAATCGCGGACGGCGCCACGGGCGAACGCGGCCACGTCGTCGGGGACTCCCTCGGGGTCGCCGGGCGCGACGACGACGCCGGGGTTCGTGCGGGGGTCGGCGGTCTCGGCCAACGCGAGGCGGTCGCTGGCGAGTTCGAGCGCCCGGTCGGGGTCGAGGTCGGTATGAAGAGCCAGCGCGGCGTTCCCGCGGGTCTTGTGTTCGACGCCGGGATTCAGCCGGACGAGCAGGCACCGGTCGACGGACCCGCCGGCCTCGCGGACGCGTTCGGCGAGCGTGGCGGCGACGTAGGTGGTACACATCCCGCGCTCGCGGGAATCCGTGTCGTCGAGGCCGATGACGGTCACGCCCGCCCGTAGCGCGGTCGCGGACAAACGGGTTTCGACCGGGAAATTCTATATCAATCTGTCGGTCGCAGCGATAGAACGGGACGCACGGACAGTCTACGGGCGGCACAACGCATATATGCGAAGACCTACTTACCCTCGACCATGTCACGGTCGGCACTGGTCGGCAACGTCACCGCGATGTTGGAGGACGCGGGCTTCGTGGTGAGCGAGCGCTGTGCCATCCGGCCCAAGAGCTTCGACGTCGCGGCCCGCCGCGGGGAGGAGGTCCTCCTCGTGAAGATCCTCGGTAACATCGACGCGTTCGACGGCCAGACGGGCGCGGAGATGCGCCGGCTGGGCACGTATCTGGGCGCCACGCCGATGGTCATCGGCCTCCGCACGCGCGACGAGGAGCTCAAACCGGGCGTCACCTACTTCCGCCACGGGGTGCCGGTCCTCTCGCCCGACACCGCCATGGATCTCTTCGTCGAGGAGGTGCCGCCGCTCATCTACGCGGCGCCGGGCGGCCTCTACGTCAACATCGACAGCGAGGTGCTCGCCGACGCCCGGGAGGACCGGGACTGGTCGCTCGGCCGGCTCGCCAGCGAACTCGGCGTCTCCCGCCGCACGGTCTCGAAGTACGAGGACGGCATGGACGCCTCCGTCGAGGTCGCGAGTCAGCTCCAGGAGCTGTTCGACGAGCCGCTCACCGCGCCCGTCGACGTCCTCGACGGCGCCGAGGAGGTCCGGGAGGGCGAGGAGACGCCCGACGACCCCGAGGTCGACCCCGAGGACGAGCCCATCGTCGCCGTCCTCACTCGCGTCGGCTTCGACGTCCACCCCACGGACCGCGCTCCATTCAAAACGGTCAGCGAGAACGCGCGCCGCGAGGAGGAGATGCTGACCGGCCACTCCGAACTCACCAAGACCGCCGAGAAGCGCGCCCGGATCATGTCTTCGGTCGGCCGGGTCACCCGGACGCGATCGGTGTACGTCGTCGACCGCGCCACCAGGGAATCGGTCGAGGGCACCGCGATAATCGAAGAGACCGAGATGGAGAACATCGAGGCGGCCGACGAACTCCGCGACATCATCCGCGAACGGGCCGACCTGGAAGGCGGGTCGGCCTGATACGGATTCGAAGCAAGCGTTTCCCGGGTCGACCGCACGCAGTCGTGCGGTCGATCCCGGACTGTCTTGCTTCGAATCCGTATGCGACGCGGTCGTGCACGCGTGATTGCGCTCGAACGGGTCGACTGATCGAGCGCACGCGGTCGTGCGGTCGACCCGGTACACGCTCCTCCGAATCCGTCTCAGTCCGCGGGCTGGCGAGGCGGTCCGCGCGAGTGCCCGTCGTCTTCGTCGTTCCGGCGCCGGCGGGCGACGACCTCGCTGGCGACGAACGGCGCCGCGACGATGGCGCCCGCGAGACCCCACAGCGAGGTCTCGAACAGGTCGCCGCCACCGCCGCTCGCGGCAGCGGCGGGGTCGCCGACGACGACGGCCCCTTTCATACCGGCGGCCTTGTGCGGCGCGCAGGCGTACTTGACGACGCCCTGGCCGTCGAACTTCAGCGCGTAGGTGTCGCCCTCGGACCCTTGCAGCGGGCTCTGGAAGTCGTGGTCCTCACCGGTGACGTTGTGCTGGCCGCCCTTGCCGGTCCACTTCCAGACGACTTTCGTCCCGGGG
>JBDGSU010000178.1:0-10395 GCA_042217395.1 Halosimplex sp. | reverse complement strand
GACGATATCTAATCAGCAGATACGACTGGATTCTTCGCTAAACTAGAACGCATGATGCGCCCTGTATTCAGCACGACTTCGCGAACTTCAACGACACCGGGTAAAGAACGTGGGAAGGAGTGCAAAGCAGTCGAAGTGTTCGATATTCTAGAATAGTACATATCTATTTAGGAGTTCACTCCGGGGCCGACGTATGGAAGTGGTCGACTACGAGCTATTCGAGGTACCGCCGCGCTCGCTGCTGCTGAAGGTCGAGACGAACGACGGCCTCGTCGGCTGGGGCGAACCGGTCCTCGAAGGGCGGGCACAGACGGCCGCCGAAGCGGTTCGAGAGTTGATGGACAGTTACATCGTCGGTGCGGATCCGTACGATATCGAACTGCTCTGGCAGCAGATGTACCGCAGCGGCTTCTACCGCGGCGGGGCGGTCCTGATGAGCGCGCTCTCGGGCATCGATCAGGCGCTGTGGGACATCAAGGGGAAGGCGCTCGGGGAACCCGTCTACGAACTGCTCGGCGGGAAGGCCCGCGAGCGGATCAAACTGTACGCCCACGTCGGCGGGGAGGACCTCGGAGACGCCGCGCGCAGCCGTATCGAGGAGGGGTTCAGTGCGATCAAGAGCGGTCCCGGCGTCGATCTCGAACACATCGACCGGACCCCGGCCGTCGAGGCGGCCCGCGAGAACGTTCGGACGATGCGCGAGGCCGTCGGCGACGACGTGGATCTGATGTTGGACTTCCACGGCAAGCCGTCGAAACCGATGGCGAAGCGACTCGTCGGTGAGTTAGAGGAGTTCGACCCGATGTTCTACGAGGAACTCCTCGGCCCGGAGAAAAACGACCTGCTCCCGGATCTGGCCGAGCGGACGGCCGTCCCCATCGCGACCGGCGAGCGGCTGTACGGACGCTGGGAGTTCAAAGACCTCCTCGAAAGCGGCGCCGTCGACGTCATCCAGCCGGACATCTCGCACGCCGGTGGGATCACGGAACTCCGGAAGATCGCGAGTATGGCCGAGACGTACGACGTGGCGCTGGCGCCTCACTCGCCGCTGAGTTCGGTCGCACTCGCAGCGAGCCTCCAAGTGGACGCCTGCACGCAGAACGCGATCGTCCAGGAGCAGATCGTGTTGAACGAGGACGTACCGAACTACCTCACCGATATGAGCGTCTTCGAGCACGACGATCAGGGGTACGTCGATCTCCCTCGCGCCCCCGGACTCGGCATCGAGGTCGACGAGGAGTTCGTGCGCGAGATGGCGACGGAAGATGCGTGGGACGCGCCGATCGTACGGCGTGAGGACGGGAGCATTTCTGAGTGGTAGCACAGGCGGCCCGTCCCGGTAACTCGGAGAACGGATATGGCGGTCTTCACAGATAGATGACAGAGACGGGCGAATCGACGAACGTTCGTCGCCGCCGGTGCTGGTGTGATCGCATCACTCGCAGGATGTACTCTCGGGCAGTCGACGAAGCGTGGAGGGCCACCGACAGTATCATCAGCCGATAAGATGGGGAGCAGACGACAGAAGACGAGCAATTGACCTCCTCCCGCGACGTGAGGGCGACAGGAGGTCACTCGTCTACTTCGGACCAGACGTGGCGGAACTTTCCACTTCGTTCCTCACGTCGTGGCGATTCAGATGCCGCTTCGACGGTGACGCGACTGATTCCCTGATCCCGAAAGAACGACTGGACGTGCCGCTCGATCTGTGTCCAGATTTCCTCCTCGGTCGCATCGGACGTGCCGTCAAATCGAACGGAGAGCGTCGACGGGGCTGTGCGGATGATCTGGGTTCGACGGACACCCGGAACTTCTTCGACGACGCTAGAGAGTGCGAGCGGGAAAATCGGCACCTCCTCTCCCTGGTCCGTTTCGAATTTGAGCACGTCCCCTTGTCGTCCGCCGACCTCCACGACCGGGAACGCACTCCCGCAGGGACACCGCTCGTCGTACAGCGTGATGCTGTCTCCGAGGTCGTACCGAACGATCGGTTGCACCCGATTCGAGAGGCTCGTGATGAGGACGGTGTCCGAGGGCGTCCCCGGTTCGACCGGCTGATAGTCTCCGTCGACCGGTTCGAGCACGACCCAGTCGGTGTTGGCGTGGAGGTTCCCGCGTTCGCACTCGACGGCGATCGGGACGAATTCCGTCGCCCCGTAGAGTTCCCGGACCGCACAGTCGAAGGCCCGCCTGAGCAGTCGTTTTTGCGTCCCGGAGATGGGTTCAGCCGTGGGGAGCACGAGCGCGGGGCCGATGTCGAGTCGACCATCCCGTTGAGCTCGCGCCAGCTCGACGAGGACGGACGAGTAGCCTTCGAGGACGGCGGGCCGGTACTGGTTCAGGTCGTCGATCAGGTCGTCGATCGGGCTCGTCGGCGAAAAGAGCCGGAGGCGGCGCTCTCCATAGACGGATTCTCTGCGCATCAGCTCGAGGCCGGCCGCACCGGCGAAGTGCCCGCCCGAGACAGCGACGAGTCCGATGTGGAGCTTCTGCGTGAAGAGCCTGGAGAGCGGCGAGAATCTGGCCAATGCGGGCAGGATCCATCGATCACCCAGTACGTCTGAAACGGCCCATGCGGTTTCGTCCTGGACGAATATCCCCGGCTCCCCGGTCGTCCCAGACGTGGTCCAGACCGGATACGTGCCGAGGAAGCGCTCGCCGATCTTCGTCTCGTCGGCGACGAACGCGTCGATCTCGGCTCTGGTAATCGCCGTGTCCGTGACGACGTCGTCGAAGTGCTCCATGAGCATCGACTTCGTCACCGGCGGGTACTGTGTGAGGTCGGTACTGCCCTCGGGGACATCGGCGTAGCGGCGCTTGTAGAACCGTGACTGTCTACGGACGAACGAGAGCATCTCCGCGAGACGCCGTCGCTGTCGAGCCTCTATGCCCGTTCGGGTCGCTCCGCTGGCTCGCCACGCGTCGAGCGCGATCTTCCCTTTCGTGATGAACGTCATCGTCCTGGTATTGCGGCGCAGAGGACTTCTCCGAGCCCCACCGCTCGTGTCCACCCGATTTCGCGGCGAGCGAACGGTGGTACAGACAGTGGAGGCGGAGATCAGGTCGGGTACGCGGAAGCGAATCCGACCCTCTCCCGGCTAGTCGAACTCGATGACCGGCTTGATGATCCCCTCTTCTTTGCGCTCCACGAGGTGGAAGCCGTCGTCGACCTCGTCGACCGTGAGGGGTGGCCGTCCTGGGCGGCCAGCGACCCCCGGTCGGGCGTGATAGCACCGACTGGGACCCGGTCTCCGGGCTCGAAAATCTCGACTTCTTCTCCGACCGCTTCGACGATTCCCACGGCTTCGTGTCCCAGCGTGATGGTCTCTCGGCCGCCGATCGCGCCGTGGACCGTGTGAACGTCAGAGGTGCAGACGAGGCCGAGCGTCGGTCGGACGACCGCGTCGTTCGGTCCGACTTCTGGGCGATCCTTTTCGATGACGCCGGTCTCTCCGATCGACTCCATCACAGACGCTTGCATGAGATCTCATGCGGATTCGGAGCAAGACAGTCCGGGATCGACCGCACGACTGCGTGCGGTCGACCCGGGAAACGCTTGCTTCGAATCCGTATCACTCGTGAGGGCAGAGCCCGACGCGTATAGTAAAACAGACGCTTCGGTGATGCAAGCCTAGCATATTCGGCACAGTCGGATCCGTGAACCGTGCGATTTGAGACCGGATAAGATGACCCTCAAGCACAGAAGGTCGCGGGTTCTTTTCACGCGAAACGATGGTGTGTCCCTGTTCACGCCGCTGGTCGTCTCAGCCGCTTGGGTGACCACATTCGGTCCGATCGATGACTGTGTCCACTCCCGCACGTATGGTATCTCCCCCCGAGGGGTGCGGAGGGTACGACGAGGCCTCCCGCAGACTTTCGATGGCGACGAAAGAACACTTCGAGCGAACCGTCGACGAGGACGACACCAATCGAGAACGGACCGGCCCACCGGTCACCGAAGGTCGACACGACCGCGGGCTGTCGACAGAGAGCGGGTTCAAGATCGATGGGAACGGAAACACACCCTCTGGACGGGAACGATACCAGCTCGGTCGCTTGCGTCGCGATCACGCCCGGGCGGAGTGGCGCTCGGAAGCAGAGCGAACCCTCGCCCACGGCTGTACGGAGATCGCGCGGATGGTCGGCGCGCTCGACGATACCTCCGTGGCTCAAGTCGTGGGCGTCCTCCTTGCACCTCTGTGACTTTGCTCGGTGCGCGCGATCAGATCACTCAGCAGATGTAGGCGGCCCCATCGGTCGGAGGAACAGATGTATACGAACGGCTACCGTCTCCTCCCCCAATGAGCGAATCGGACGGGCCCAAACAGGTGTCGGACCCGGAGTACCACAGCGAGAACCATACCGCGGCACAGACCTGTGGCTGGACGGCGAACTCGTTGCGGGGGGAGGGCAAGTGCTACAAGTACGCCTTCTACGGGATCGAATCCCACCGCTGCATCCAGATGACGCCGGTCGTCAAGTGCAACGAGCGCTGTGTCTTCTGCTGGCGGGATCACGCCGGTCACGCATACGAACTGGGGGACGTCGAGTGGGACGACCCGAGCGCCGTCGCCGACGCTTCCCTCGAACTCCAGAAGAAACTGCTCTCGGGGTTCGGCGGCAACGACCAAGTGCCCCGCGAGCGCTTCGAGGAGGCCATGGAGCCCCGGCACGTCGCCATCTCGCTGGACGGCGAACCCTCGCTGTACCCCTACCTGCCCGAACTCATCGAGGAGTTCCGCGACCGGGACATCACGACCTTCCTCGTCTCGAACGGGACGAAGCCGGAGGTGCTCGCGGAGTGCGACCCGACACAGCTGTACGTCAGCGTCGACGCCCCCGACCGCTGGACGTTCGACGAGACCGTCAAAGCCGTCGAGGACGACGCCTGGGAGCGGCTGATCGACACGCTGGACGTCCTCGCCGCGAAAGACGAGACCCGAACCGTCCTGCGGACGACGCTCGTCGACGGTAACAACATGCACCACCCCGAGTGGTACGCGTCGATGTACCAGCGGGCCGACCCGGACTTTATCGAACTGAAGGCGTACATGCACGTCGGCCACTCCCGGGGGCGACTGGATCGGGACGCGATGCCCGACCACGAGGACGTCCGCGCGTTCTCCGAGGACGTGATGGAGCACCTCCCCGAACACGACTACATCAACGACGTGCCCGTCTCGCACGTCACGCTGCTGTCGAAGACCGAGGACACCTGGGTGCCGAAACTGCGGAAGGACAGCGAGTTCTGGGAGCGAGACCCCTACGCCGAGGCCGGCGACTGACGCCGGCGACCGCCCGGCTCGTTCGGCGCGGGGGTGCCGCCGGCCGGCTCCGTCCTCACCGAACTGGTCGGGGGGCCGGTTCTCACCGGCTGAAATAGGGCGAATACATTGATAGTGCCTACCGGACGACTCGGACGAACTGGTGAAACCGAATGGCAGGACTATGGTCGACTCTGGACCCGATGTCGGTCACGATCGCGGTCGTGGCCGTACTCGGGCTGGTTCCGGTGGCGGTTCAGTACCGTGAGGCCTCGAAGTGGTTCGCCGTCGGCTACGGACTCCTCGTGGTCGCGGCCCTGGCGACGAACCTCGAGGACGTCGTCCTCGGCGGGCTGTTGAACGGCGTCGAACACGCGGTCGGGCTGATGGGCGCCGGGATCGCCTTCTTCCTGGCGGCGTACGTCCACCGTCGGCGGGAGATCGAGGACGGGGCGGTCGGTGGACCCGACCTCGACCGAGGAGCGGCCGACGATGGTTGAGATCACGGTGCTGTTCGACTTCGTCGCGGCGCTCGCGTTCGGGGCGGCGATCGTCTACGGCGTCAGGAACTGGCGGGACACCGACATCGAGCGGGGGTTCTGGGTCAACTTCACGTTCGGCGCGTGCCTGGGCCTGCTGTGGACCGGGTCGGTCCTGCTGGAGTGGCTCGGCGTGATGCCCACGCTGATGAACGCGCTGAGCATGATGTTCCTCGGGACGACCATCGGCGTCTACGCCGTCGGTTCGACGGGGACGATGGCCGTCGTCGACGACATGAAGACGGCGACCGCCGAGGCCGACCGGGCTCGCCGCGAGGCCGTCGAGCTCCAGGAGGACGCCGAGGACGCCCGGCTGGAGGCCGAACGGGCCAGCGAGGAGGCCGAGGAGGCCAAAGTGGCCGCCGAGCGCGAGCGCGAGCAGGCCCGACAGCTGAGCGAGACGCTCCAGCGCGAGGCGAGCGAGTTCGGCGACGTGATGGCCGCTGCGGCGGCGGGAGACCTGACCCGGCGGATGGACCCCGAGAGTGACAGCGAGGCGATGACCGAGATCGCAGAGTCGTTCAACGCGATGCTGGACGACCTGGAGGGGACGCTCGTCGAGATACGCTCGTTCGCCGAAGAGGTGCGGACCGCGAGCGAGGAGGTCACCGCCGGCGCGACCGAGAGCCAGTCGGCCAGCGAGCAGGTCGCCGACTCGATGCAGTCGGTCTCGGCGGACGCCGACGAGCAAAACGACCGCCTCGAGTCCGTCGCCACCGAGATGAGCACGCTCTCGGGCGCCGTCGAAGAGGTCGCGGCGTCGGCCGACGAACTGGCGCGCACCACCCGGGACGCGGTCGAGGTCGGCGAGGCCGGCCGCGAGTCGGCCGGCGAGGCGATCGGCGAACTCGACGCCGTCGAGGAAAAGGCCGAAGACACCGTCGACGAGGTGGAGTCGCTAGCCTCGGAGATGGACCAGATCGGCGAGGTCGTCGACATGATCGCCGATATCGCTGAACAGACGAACATGCTCGCGCTGAACGCCTCGATCGAGGCGGCGCGCGCGGGCGAGGCCGGCGAGGGCTTCGCCGTCGTCGCCGACGAGATCAAGGGGCTGGCCGGCGAGGCGGCCGACGCGACCGACGAGGTCGAGCGACTCATCACCGACATCCAGGACTCGACCGACGAGACGGTCGTCAACATCCGCGAGATGGGCGAGCGCGTCGACGCCGGGACGACCACGACCGAGGAAGCGCTGGACGCCCTCGACGAGACGGCCGAGACCGTCCGGGCCGCCCACGACAGCATCAGCGAGGTGAGCGCGGCGACCGACGACCAGGCCGCCTCCACCGAGGAGGTCGCCAGCATGGTCGATCAGGTCTCCGAGATGGCGGATCGGATCGACGCCGAGTCCGACCAGGTCTCGGCCGCCGCCGAGGAACAGACCGCCTCGCTCACCCAGGCCGCCGAGAACGCCCGCTCGATGTCCGCCCGTGCCGAGGGACTCCGGGAACTCGTCGACCAGTTCGTCGTCGCCGACGGGGCCGCGGGCTCCGGCCGCAGCGGGACGCGCGCGGCGACCGACGGCGGTACCGACTCTCGGCCGAACCCGTCGGTCTGACCGGGCTCCGGTCTTCGAACCGCCGACAGCCGCCCTCGACGCGTCCGTCCCGCGCGTCGAAGCCGACGCCGTTTTCACGGACCGGTCCGAATCGCCGATGTCAGCGGGAACGCGCGTGAACGCGTTCGCCGTTCCACTCTTGTGATGCGTTCCGGATTCGGTATCCTTATCGGCCGGTAGCCGCAACTGTGAGGTATGACAGGAGTCACGGCGTCGTCGATCGGGCACGCCGAACTGGCGACGCTGAAGGCGCTGGCGTTGCGGGGCGCGCTCGGCGGCGACCAGAAGGTGTCGTGTTCGGCGCTGGCCGACCGGCTCGACGCGTCGACGCAGACGGCCTCGCGGCGCCTCCAGCGCCTAGAGGAGGCGGACCTGCTCGAGCGGGAGATCGTCAGCGACGGCCAGTGGGTGACGGTCACCGACGCCGGCGAGCGCGCGCTCCAGCGCGAGTACGCCGACTACCGGCGCATCTTCGAGCGCGACGCCAGCGTCGAGCTGCGCGGCTCTATCACCAGCGGGATGGGCGAGGGCCGCCACTACATCTCGCTGCCCGGCTACATGCGCCAGTTCGAGGACCGGCTGGGGTACGAGCCGTTCCTCGGGACGCTCAACGTCGAACTCACCGAGGAGAGCGTCCGCGAGCGCAGTCGGCTCTCCTCGTTCGAGCCCGTCACCATCGACGGGTGGGAGGACGACGAGCGCACCTACGGCCCGGCGTACTGCTACCCGGCGAGCGTCGAGGCCGACGGCGGCGCGGTCTTCGAGACGGCCCACGTCATCACGCCCGAGCGCACCCACCACGGCGACGACCAGCTCGAGGTGATCGCGCCGGCGAAGCTCCGCGACGAACTCGGCCTCGAAGACGGCTCGATCGTCACTGTCCATGTCACCGAACAGCGATAGCGTGGCCGGCGACGCCTCGACCGCGGCCGCGAGCGTCGACCGGGCCGTCGACGCCCTCCGACGCGGCGAGCCCGTCCTCGTCCACGACGCCGCCGACCGCGAGGGCGAGGTCGACCTCGTCTACCCCGCCGGCGCCGTCACGCCCGACGCCGTCGCCCGCATGCGCAACGACGCCGGCGGGCTGGTCTGCGCCGCGCTCGGCGACGGCGTCGCCGGCGCCTTCGACCTGCCGTACGTGCAGGACGTGCTCGACCACCCGGCCGCCGCCGA
The DNA here is from genome assembly GCA_042217395.1 of Halosimplex sp. Taxonomy (GTDB): domain Archaea; phylum Halobacteriota; class Halobacteria; order Halobacteriales; family Haloarculaceae; genus Halosimplex. The sequence continues at coordinate 1,858 of JBDGSU010000178.1, read as the reverse complement.
CCACGACCTGGGGTACGACGAGCGCTCGTCCTTTTCGCTCACCGTCAACCACCGCGACACCTACACCGGGATCACCGACGAGGACCGCGCGCTGACGATCACCGAACTCGCCGCCGCGGCGGCCGACCCCCGCGGCACGGACTTCGCCGCCGAGTTCCGCGCGCCCGGCCACGTCCACGTCCTGCGGGCCGCGCCCGACCTGCTGGCCGACCGCGAGGGGCACACGGAACTCGCCGTGGCGCTCGCCGACGCCGCCGACCTGCCGCCCGCGATGGTCGTCTGCGAGATGCTCGACGACGAGACCGGCGGCGCGCTCTCGCCCGCGCCCGCGCGGACCTACGCCGACCGCGAGGGGCTCGTCTACGTCGAGGGGAGCGCCGTCATCGATCGCCTCGGCTAACGCGGGTCTCCCCGTCTCCCTCTCCGGCCGCGTTCGACGCGGCCACTGTCGCCCGCCGGTCGTCCGATCGGACCGCACCCGACCGTCACTGCTTCTCACGGCGGGATCGCACCCGCCGGGGATCACCTCGTCGTCGAGCGCGATCGGTCGGGCGTCCGCGGCGGCGACGCGAGGCGACTGACAACCTATAAATCGTGAGAGCCCATCACGGGGACGTACGACCAATGAGCGAGCGCCCAGAGATGTTCCAGGGCGTCGACGAACTCTGGATGGACGGCGAGTTCGTCGACTTCGACGACGCACAGATCCACGTCCTCACCCACGGCCTGCACTACGGGTCGGGCGTCTTCGAGGGCGTGCGCTGCTACGACACGGTCGACGGCCCCGCTATCTTCCGCTGGGAGGAACACCTCGAACGGTTCTACCAGTCCGGCAAGCCCTACGACCTCGACATCCCGTTCGAACCCGCGGAGCTCACCGAGGCCACCGTCGAGCTCATCCGCCGGGAGGACCTCGAATCCTGTTACATCCGGCCGATCGCCTTCTACGGCTACAACTCGCTCGGCGTGAGCCCCGGCGACTGTCCGACCAGAGTCGCCATCGGCGCGTGGCCCTGGGGCGCGTACCTCGGCGAGGACGCCCTGGAGAACGGCGTCGACGTGATGGTCTCCTCCTGGCGCAAGCACGCCTCCAGCCAGATCCCCACCAACGCCAAGACCACCGGCCTCTACGTCAACTCCCTGCTGGCCACCGAGGAGGCCAAGGGCAACGGCTACACCGAGGCCGTCGTCCTCAACAAGGAGGGCAACGTGGCCGAAGGGCCCGGCGAGAACATCTTTCTCGTCCGCGACGGCGAGATCTACACGCCCGGCCTCGCCGAGTCGATCCTCGACGGGATCACCCGCCGCACCGCGATCGAACTCGCCCGCGACCTGGGCTACACCGTCCACGACGAGGCGACCATCTCCCGAGGGGAGCTCTACACCGCCGACGAGCTGTTCTTCACCGGCACCGCCGCCGAGGTCACGCCCATCCGCAGCGTCGACGACAACGTCGTCGGCGAGGGCACGAAGGGTCCGGTCACCGACGAGATCCAGACGGAGTTCTTCGACCTCGTCGAGGGCCGACTCGACGGCTACGACGACTGGTTCACCTACGTCTGAGACGGATTCCCGCGAGATGGACTGCGGTGGATAGGTTGGCCGAGTGTCGGGCTTCACCCCCGACCCCGGTGGGTCGGGGTACTCGCCCTCGCTCTTCTATAGTAGAATTTGAAAGCGTTTGCACAGTCAATCGCACGACCGCGTGCGATTGTCTGAGCGATGTCTTTCAAATTCTACTATGAGGGCAGTGTAGAAAGGGGGATTCGAGAGAATTCACTCGGGACCTCCAAACCAGAACAATCGAACGCTCTTGGGTAGAGGATTGTTGGTCGGCTCGGAGCAAGAGCTGGAAGTC
>JBDGSU010000134.1:0-10583 GCA_042217395.1 Halosimplex sp. | reverse complement strand
GATTGCATCGCTGTCAACGTGTTCCGCTAGTTCCGCCAGTCTACCGAAGAGCGACGGCGTTGTAGACCGCCGACTCGCTCGCGTCCACGCCGTCGATGAGAGCGTCCATCGGTCGCGACCCCTCGGTCACCGACAGCAACACGTCCGTGCGGACGGACGAACTCAGCACGTACCCGACCAGCGACGACGAACTCACGGACGGACCCCCCGGACCGACCGACCCGACCGCTCGTGACTTCCTGCCATTATCGGATTCCATATGATTCGGAACCACTTCGGTCTTCTGGAACGTTTTCTGACGAAGAGAATATTTCGAGCCCGAATAGTCCAAGATTTATACGCACGGGGGGCACAGAATCGAACGCGGTACGATGGGGGATGTAGGGTCCCTGCTGGCGTCTCGTCCTCGGGGGGAGAGCGGCCACCTGGCACCCCGCCCATCACCACCTCTGACACCGTTTTTCGCTGCGGGAGTCCCCCACAGCGCTCAGTCTTCCGGTTCCGGCGGAGCGCCCCGTCCGATCCGGATCTCGAACGACTCGATGTCCTCGAACGCCGCTACCTGCCCGCCGACGGTGACCCGTTCGCCGTCGGATTCGACGACGAGCGACGCCTCCTCGAGGCTCGGGGTGATGTTGGCCTCGACGACGGCGCCGGCGACGACGATCTGCTCGCCGGTCAGGACGTCGCGGCCCTCGATGGTCGCGTAGAAGTCCCCCTCGAGCGTCGCGACGTCGGAGATCGCGCGGCGGATCGTCCCGTAGCGGCGCGGGAAGTCCAGTTCCTCGCCGTTCTCGGTGACGGTGTCGGCCGTCGTCCAGAGGACGGTGTTCATGAACATCGAGACGAGAAAGCCCAGTTCCGACCGGTCGAAGATGACGCCGTAGCGGTCGGTGTCGCCTTTGAGGCTCTCGCGAGTCGCGTAGATGGAGTATCGGCCGTCGGCGACGGCGATGACCGGGGTCGTGACGCCGCGGCGCTTCTTGACCGTGCTCGCCAGTTCGTCGTAGTCGTACTCGTCGGCGCCCGGGATCTCCGCTGCCGGCGAGAGGAGGATCTCGATCGCCACCCCGTCCTCGTGTTGGCGGCGGAGCTGGTCCTCGAACCGTTCGAGCAGCTCCGGCGTGAGCGAGAGCATCAGCTCGTACTCGGCGGAGTCGATCACTTCCGAGAGGTATCGCAGGATCGTCGGTCGCGACTTGACGAGCGAGACGGCTTCGGTCCCGCGGGCGGGCTTCGTGTACTGCTCTTCGAGCCCGGCGACGAGGTCGTCGAGCGACGCCTGGAGGTCGTCGAAGGCCTCCTCGGGGTCGAGCGCGAGCACCTTCATCGGTCGGGACTCCTGCAGCTCGACCAGCCCGATGCCGCTCAGGCTCCGGACCGTGTCGTAGACGCGGGGTTGTGGGATGTCGGTGTAGTCGGAGATCTCCGAGGCCGTCACCTGCCCGTGTTCGAGGATCGTGAGGTACGCCTTCGCCTCGTACTCCCCGAAGTTGAACCGCTCGGAGACCCGTTCGAGGGAGTCGAGGAGGTCGTCACCAGCCATGTGGGCCCCTGTTTCACCACCGAGTAAATCAGTCTGTCCCTTCGCACAACCGCCGGTCGATCGCTCCGGGACGTGGCTGGCCGACCGACTTCGGCGGCCGCCGGGGCCGTGCCATACGGATTCGGAGCACGCGTGTACCGGACCGCTCGCACGCGGCCGTGCGGTCGATCTCGGACTGTCTTGCTTCGAATCCGTATCAGAGCCGGTCGAACTCGACGACGGCCTTGATCTGGTCGTGGCCGTACTCGAAGGCCGGTGCCACGTCGTCGGGCGTCGCCACGGTCGTCACGAGGTCCGAAAGCAGCCAGTCGGGCAGTTCGCCCAGCGCGTCGACGGCGCCCTCGAAGTGCTTCACGTGGGAGTTGACCGTCCCGACCAGCGCCTTGTTGTGCAGGACGAGCTCGTTGTGGATCCGCCCGCCGTCGACCTCGAACTCCCAGGAGTCGGGGATGCCCAGCAGCGCACCGACGCCGTTGGGCGCGAGTGCCTCGACCGTCTCGAAGGCGTGGGGCGCGTACCCCGTCGCCTCGTAGACGAAGTCCATCGGTTCGTGGGCCTCGGGCACCGACTCCAGCGGCGTCTCGTTGGAGTTGACGTAGGTCGCACCGATCTCCTCGATGAGGTCGACCGTCACGTCGGGGCGCTCGCGCCGGCCCAGACAGTACGTCCGGTCGAAGTCGTGGGCGGCGAACGACCGGTCGCTCTCGATCCCGAACTCCAGCATCGCGAGGGTGATCAGCCCCAGCGACCGGTTGCCCAGCACCAGCGCCGACTCGGGCGACCACTGGAAGGCCGAGCGCGAGGCGTAGGCGTGTTCCACGGCCTTCTCGGTGATGCTGACCGGTTCGACGAAGAATCCGAACTCCCAGGACTCCGCGGGGAACGGCACGAGGTACTCCGGCGAACTGGTGAAGTACTCGGCCATGTAGCCGTGCTCGCCGACGATCCCCCGCTCGACGTACTCCCCCTCGGGGGCCATGTCCGGCTCTCCCCGTTCGAAGTACCCGTTGGTCCCCTCGGCGGGCGGGCGCCGGACGGTCGGGACGACGACGTCGCCCTCCGCGAGGTCGGTTCCGTTGGCGTCCTCGACGACCGCGACGGCCTCGTGGCCGAGCACCATGTGGTCCTCGCCCTCGGGGAAGCCGCCGTGCGACCCGCTGATGACCTCGTGGTCGGTGCCGTCGACGCCCACGCGTAGCGTCCGCAACAGCGCTTCGCCGTCCGTCGGATCCGGTCTCGGCTTCTCTATCACCGCGGGCCCCTCCGACCCGCGCTGGACTGCGATCGCTTTCATCTGTTGGTCGAAAAAAGTACTCCGTCTCGAGTTAAGTCTTTCTTCAACGCGCGGGCGCCTGAGAAACGAACGGCTCCGGGCGTCCGAGGCGGAAAACGGAAGGCGCGACGGGCGCTGCGGACAGGGACGGGACGAGCGGCCGCCGGTGCGAGAGAGGCGAGTTCAGTCGTCGATCGCGACGGCTTCGCCGCGTTCGCTAGAGGTGTAGATGGCGTCGAGGACGCGCTGGACGGTCAGCCCCTGGTCGACGGTGTTGCGCTCGGGCTGCTCGCCGCGCGCGCAGTGTTCGAGGAAGTAGCGCTGTTCGGCGGCGTGGGGGTCGTTGTTGATCGTCTCGACGTCGGACTCGACCATGTGGCCGGCCCCTTCGGTGCCCGACTCGTGGAAGGTGACGCCCTCGCCGGGGCGGAAGGTCGCGCCCGACTCCGTGCCGCGGAGGACGTACTCCTGTTTCTTCGGACGGTTGACCGCCCACGCCACTTCGAGAGAGATGGTCCGACCGTCCGCACAGCGGATAAAGGCCGTCGCGGAGTCGTCGACGTTGAACCCCTCCGGCCCCTGGTCGTCGCCCCACATCTGGATGTAGGTGTAGTCGTCGCGACCGCCGAACTGCGAGCGCGTGATGCCGCTGACCTCTTCGACTTCGGGGTAGCCCAGCAGGTACAGCGAGAGGTCGACCGCGTGGACGCCGATGTCGATGAGCGCGCCGCCGCCGGCGACTTCCTTGCTCGTGAACCACGAGCCCCGACCGGGGACGCCCCGCCGGCGGATGTAGTTGGCCTCCACGTGGCTCAACTCGCCGAACCTGCCCTCCTCGCGGTAGCCGTTGATGACCTCGACGGGGTTGTCGAAGCGGGTGTGGAACCCGACCATGCAGAACCCCTCGGCCCCGCGAGCGGTCTCCGCGATGCGCTCCGCGGCCGCGAGCGTGTTCGCCAGCGGTTTCTCGACCAGCACGTCGAGGCCCGCCTCCAGCGCGTCCACGACGTACTGCTCGTGGAACTTGTTGGGCGTGGTGACCGCGACGGCGTCGACCTGTTCGTAGAGCTCGTGGTGGCTCTCGTAGGTCGCGACGCCGAACTCGTCGCCGAAGGAGGCCCGCGCGCCCTCGGCGATGTCGACGCCCCCGACGAGGTTCGCCCCCTGTTCGACGAAGCGTTCGGCGTGGTGGTGACCGATGTTGCCCAGTCCGACGATACCGAGTCTGACAGATGAGATATCGACCATGGTGAGTGACTCCGTGAAGTAGGTACGAAAACCTACTCGCCGACTACCGTAAATATCCCGTGATCAGACGCTCGCCCCGTCGCGGTCGTCCGCCGCGTCGAGACGCGGCGCCCGCAGCGCTCGGACGGTCCCGACCGGCGGATCGCCGTCACTCGACGGACGCGAGTCGGTCCAGTGCGTAGACCGTACGGAGGACGTCGCCCGCGTCGCCCGCCGGGAAGACGAGCCCGTCTGTCGACCTGACGTGCTCGAGGACGACCGACGAGGCGTGTTCCGGCGCCGCCGCGATGCCGGCGTCGGCTTCTTCGATCCACTCCATGACCCGGAGGTCGCTCTTGCTGTCCCCGAGCACGAGCGCGAACGGGTCGTCGACGCCCAGCACCTCGAAGGCCGCCCGGACGCCGACCGGTTTGTTCAGCTGGCGACTCACCACCTCCGCGGCGTCGCCCTCGTAGTAGGCCACGTCGACCCGGTCGAGGAACGACGCGACCGCGTCCGGGACCGTCGCGTCGCCCGGGCGTTCGCCGCGCTCGTCGAGCACTCCGCGGATCTCCGGGTCCCGCTCCGCGTAGAACGCCCGCGTCCACTCGCCGGCGGCCGCGCCGCCGACCTCTCCGTCCGACTCCGGACCGTCGGGCTCTGCTTCGTCCGTAACTGCACTCACCTCGTCGATGCGCGCTGCGGCGACGACGCCGAGCAGGTCGAGCAGGTAGACCAGCGCGTCGTCGATCACGTCGACGGCGTCGTCGCTCCCGGTCTCGAAGTTGGGCTTGAGCGTGACGTTGAACTCGTTGCCCTGGAGGTGACAGCCCCGCGAGACGCTCCCGGGCGCGTCCGAGAGCACGCGCTGGCGCAACCGGTCGAAGACGCCGCGCACGTCCGCGTCCAGGTCCTCGTAGAGCAGGCGCTTCGTGCCGGACCCGTGACCGGGAGTGAAGACGCCGGTGCCGCTCTCGTAGACGACGCTGACGTCGCCGGAGTTGACGACGGCGTTGCCCAGTCCCTGACCGAGAAACCCCTTGACGTTCTCGAGCGTCTGGCCCGTACAGACGACGATCGGGACCCCCTCCTCGTGGAACCGGGTCAGCAGGTGCAGCGTCTCCCGGGGTATCTCGTTGTCGGTCGTGCCCGCCGAGCGGAGCGTCTCGTCCACGTCGAGCACCAGCGCGTTCACCCGCCGGCCGTACTTGGTCGCCAGATCGAGGCCGGTAAAGGCCTGGTCGCGCGTCGCGTGAGCCGCCACGTCGGCGTAGGTGTCGCCCGTCCCCGGGAAGGCGTCGCGGATCTCGGCGCGGCGCTCGTCGAGCTCGGCGCTCGCGTCCTCCCAGTAGGTGAGCGCGACCCGCGAGTCCAGCGGCGGGAACAGATCCACGAACGCCTGGTGGGCCCGGAGCGCCTCGGCGTCGAACTCGTCGTAGACCCGGTAGAGCTGGTCGTATCGTTCCATGTCTCGGGATATTCCCCGGAACGGTTGTGTACGTTGGGGTCGGGCCCGAGAGCGGGCGCGGGCCGGCGGGCGAGCGCGACCGGGCCGCCTCGCGACACAGCGACGAGAACCCACAACGGGTAACACCCCCGCGTGCGAAGAGGGGGCCAAGAGGCATGAAGAACATCGACGATCTCATCGACAGCGCCGCCGAGTTGGCCGAGCGCGGTCTCTCCAAGGGGGAGATCGCGGACGAGCTGAACGTCTCGAAGGAGACCGCCTCCTGGCTGGTCTCCCGCAGCGGCGCGACGACCACGACGACCGCGACCGCCCAGCAGTCTCGGAGCCCCCACGACATCCACGTCGACTGGTCGGCGATCGGCCGCGACAGCGCCCGCCTCACCCACGTCGGGCGCGCCGTCGCCGACCTCCTCTCGAAGCGGGGCGAGGAGGTCGACCTGACAATCGGCATCGAGAAGGCCGGCGCGCCCATCGCGACGACGGTCGCCCGCGAACTCGACACGGATCTGGGGACCTACGCCCCGAGCAAACACCAGTGGGACGACGGCGAGACGGAGGAGCTCTCGGGTTCGTTCTCCCGGAACTTCGCGCAGATCCGCGACCGCGAGTGCTACGTCGTCGACGACACCATCACCAGCGGCACCACGATGACCGAGACGGTCGAGGCCATCCGCGACCAGGGCGGCGAACCCGTCGCCTGCGCGGTCCTCACCGACAAGCGCGGCGTCGAGGAGATCGAGGGCGTCCCCGTCTTCTCGCTCGTTCAGGTCCTGCGCGTCGGTCAGTCCGAGTAGTCCGCTCGACCGGGCCCGGCCTCTCCCTGCTCTCTCTCTGTCGCGACGGTTCGACCAGCGCGCCGCTCGTCGGAGTTTCGAGACCGAGAGAGACGGAGGAGATCGTCGCCCGCGACCGGTCAGCGTTCGACGTCTTCCCAGTGGGTCGAGGTGATGTGCGCATCGGGTTCGTCGGGCGAACTGAGCGTCAGTTCGCCCTCAGTCCGCTGGACGTCCAGCTCGGGGGGGTCGACGGACGGGCCGTCCCGGTCTACGGCCGATTCGGCCTGCGCGCGGATGAGATCGTCCGTCACGGCGCGACCGTCCCCCTCCACGACCTCCTCGGTCAGTCCGACGCACTGGACCGACCGGGTCCGGTCCGTCACTGACGGATCGCCGCGGCCTGCGGTTCGATCGAACTCGCGGTAGTCGTCGGACTGACCGGTCACGGACCGCAACCGCGTGCGCAGGGAACGACCGACCGATCTGAGGCGCGACGCGACGCGATCCAACAGCGTTGCGGTGTCGGTTCCCCGGCCGGCATCCCTGCCGTCCCGACCCTCCCTGTCGGATCCGTCGACGGGGGTCTGGTCCATACGAATCCTTGGGGCGGGACGGTAAAAATCATTGTGCCAACGTGTGCCACGCACCTGGTACTACCGAGTACCAGTCAGGTCACTCCGCCCGGGGACGGGAGAGCCGAGGGTCGTCGACCTCCGACAGTTTCCGGGTCGTCGGTCGAAGCCGTCGGCCGTCAGTCGCCGGCAGCCGCGAGGGCGTCCGGGTCCGGTTCGGCGCTGTAGAGACCGAGGAAGGCCGCGGCGGCGACGGCGATGAACGCGCTCGCCGTGAAGAAGGCGGCGAACACCGACGTGGCGTCCCAGAGCGCGCCGACGGTGATCGGCCCGACCACCTGTCCGATCTTCCAGGCGATCGAACGCAGCGAGAGGCTGCCCGCGACGGCGTCGAAGTGTTCGCCCTCCTCGACGAACAGCGCCATGCTCGCCGGGAGGCGGAGGCTGTCGGCGATCCCGCAGACCGCGAACGCCAGAAAGAGCGGGAAAAAGGCGGGCGGCAGCGTCGTCGACAGCCCCCCGAGCGCGACCGTCGCGGGCGCGAACCAGTCCACGGCGTACTCGGCGAAGGGGATGATCGCCGCGCCGAGCGCGTACAGCACCGCGCCGGTGAACACGAACAGGTGCTCGCGCCCGAGTTCGTCCGTGTACGACCCGACGAGCCCCTGCGTCAGCGACTTCGTCAGCTTTCCGCCGGCGAGGATACCGCCGACGAGGACCGGGCTCATCCCGAAGCGCGTCCGCGCGTAGATGGGGAGAAAGAGGATGACCGCCATCTTCCCGAAGCTCAGGCCGAGTCGGAAGACGACCAGCGCGCGGATCGCCGCGCGCCCGAGCAGCATCCGCAGCGTCTCGACCCCCGTGGCTTCCTCCGGGTCGGCCTGTCCCCCGGGGTAGTCGCGCAGGAAGAGGAACACGCCGACGAACGCCAGCAGCGTCACGCCGCTGAGCACGCCGTAGGTCAGCGTGAAGCCGCTCGTCGCGAGCAGGATTCCGCCGACGAGGTCGCCCGCGAGGCTGGAGAACGCGCCGACTTGATTGTACGTCCCGAGCCACTGCCCGCGCTCGTCGTCCGGACTGATCTCCCCGACCACCGTCGAGCCCGTGATCCACAGCAGGCTCGCGCTCAGGCCCTGGAACACGCGCATGAGCACGACGTGGCTCACCGTCTGGACCATCGCGAAGCCGACGAACACGAGGACGTTCAGCGCGAGCCCGACCAGCAGGTAGCGCTTCGCGTTGCCGGTGTCGATCTTCCGCCCCATCGGCAGGACGACGACGAGCTGGACGAGCGCGAACGCGGTGCCGAACAGCCCCTCGACGGTGCCCGAGGTGGCGAACATGTCGGCGTACAGCGCCAGCGCGATCGCGATCGTCGAGTAGGCCTGCGAACGCGCGAACGCGGTGCCCGCGAGGGCCAGAAACTCCGCGTCCCCGAACAGCCGAAGCGGTCCGCCCGAGCCGTCGCTCACAGATCCGGGTCCCGCTTACAGCCGATAAGGCGTTTCGTCACCGGCGGTCCCTTCCGGCAGTCGGCCGACTCGCGCGCGCCCGAACGACCGCCGCGGGGCCGTAGAGAACGCGGGACCGTGTCAGAGCTCGATGCGCTCGACGATGTTGTCCCCGCCCTCGGTCGTGTTCACCGCGACGATCCGGACGTACTCCTCCAGTCCCGAACCCTTGAGCTTGGCCTTGAGCAGTTCGTCGACCTGGTAGACGCCGGCGGCGTTGTGCATCTCGATCTCGACGAGCACCGGCGAGCCGTCGCCCCGCTTGAGTTGCACCGACTCGATGGCCTGGCTCGACACCGTGTTGATGCCCCGCCCGCCCCGCTCGTAGGGGTAGCGCGACCGGCCGCGCTCCATGTCGAGCCCGTCCGCGATCCGGACGATGCCCGCCTCCGTCGTCAGCGGCGTCTCCTCGGTGTGGTGACAGAGTATCGCGTGCAACACCTCGCCTTTCACCCGGACCGCGTCGGCGGTGTCGTACCACTCGTCGAGGAACCGGTCGAGCAGGTCCGCGGCCAGCGGGATCGAGTAGTAGGGGTGGTCGTCGCGGTGGACGACGTGCCCGATGTCGTGCAGCGTCGCCGCGAGGGCGACGATGACGGGTTCGTCGGCGGTCTCGAGGCCCTGGTCGGCCGCGCCGTTGAACGCCACGTCGCCCTCGTAGAGCAGTTCGTACAGCGTCAGCGCCCGGTCCCGGACGATGCCGACGTGTTTCGCCCCGTGGTCGTTGTACCGCATCCGCGCCACCGGGTTGACGTTCTGGGCGTCCAGATACGTCTGGACCTCCTCGTCTGCCTCCAGAGCGTCCAGCACCTCGTTGAGTTTCTCGTCGGGAAACGCGTGTTCGGCCTCGGCGTCGTACGATCGACCCTCACTCATGACAGAACTGTCGGCGCGCGAACGCAAAAACCCCGCGGCCGTGGGCGTCGCCGCCGGGAGCGCCCGCTTCGTGGCGGGGTCAGGCCACTCCGGCGACGGCCTCGCGAACCTCGTCGTAGTCCGGTTCGATCCCGGGGTCCTCGGCCACCCACGCTTACCGGATCACTCCCTCCCCGTCGATCACGAGCACCGAGCGCTTGGCGACGTCGTCGACGCCCGAGGAGACGAAGTCCATGCTCAGGTCGTAGGCGTCGACGATCCGGCGGTTCGTGTCGCTGATCATGCCGAACGTCAGGCCGTACTTGTCGCGGAACTCCTCGAGCGCGAACGGCGTGTCGACGCTGACCCCGTAGACGGTCGCGTCCAGCTCCTCGAACTCGTCGAGTCGCTCCTCGAAGGCCTCCATCTCGGCGGTGCAGGTGCCGGTGAACGCCGCGGGGAAGAACGCGAGGACGAGCGGCGCCTCGTCCAGGCGCTCCGCGAGCGCGAACTCGGTCACCTCGCCGTTGGCGAGCGGTGCGGCGAACTCCGGCGCGGCGTCTCCGACCTCGACCATACGCGACGATCGGACTCGCCCGGCAAGGGCGTTGCGTCACCGGCGGAGGCGACCGGATCCGGGACGGCGAAAGATTGATGAGAACGGGATGTACGCGCCTGATAGACAGCAAAAAGGTTATAATCGGCACCGAGTAAGCGTCGGATAGAGATGCTGAACGAAGTACTCACCCCCCTGTTCCCAGTCGGGGGGCCGGGCCCGACGGAGCTCATCGTCATCCTGCTGATCGCCGTGTTGCTGTTCGGGGCCAACAAGATCCCGAAGCTGGCGCGGTCGACCGGGCAGGCGCTCGGCGAATTCCAGAAGGGGCGCGAGCAGGTCGAACAGGAACTCGAGGACATGAAGGAGGGCGCGACCATCGACGACGACGGCAACATCGTCGACGAGGACGGCGAGATCCTCAAGACCGAAGCCGAGCGCGAGACCGAGGCCGCGATCGACTCCTCGGACTCCTCGACGTCCAGCGAATAACGGTCCCGTTCTTCCCCCTTATCTTTCGCACGCTATCCAGAGCCTTCAGCGTCGGCTCCGGTGATACGAATTCGGAGCAAGACAGTCTGGGACCGATCGCACGCGGTCCCGGGTCGACCCGGTACACGCTTCAATAATCCGTATGAGTCCTCGGCGTGCGCGCAGCGGTCAACAGCAAGCGTTTTTCTCCCCGCGTCCGCTGTGATCGGTAGGGCGTGTGGCCTAGGGGACAGGGCGAGGGGTTCCTAACCCCTCGATCGCGGGTTCGAATCCCGCCACGCCCGTGCGAAATAAACCCCGTAAGGAA
>JBDGSU010000120.1:0-10606 GCA_042217395.1 Halosimplex sp. | reverse complement strand
TTCAGGTCCGCCTGTCCCGTCCGGCGAACTAATTTTGAACGTGCAATAGGGTATTAAATACGTGGGCGAGAGATATGCGGATATGTCCGAGTCGACGCTCCCGCATCGGGACGCCGTCGAGGCCTTCGTCGATCGCGTCGAAGGCGGCGAGTTCGACGCTGTCAGGCGTCTCTATCTCTTCGGGAGCGTGGCTCGCGGCGTCCACCGCTCCGATTCCGACGTCGACGTCTTCGCCGTCCTGGCCGACGACGCCGACGTGTCGGCAGTCGAGGAGCAGCTGCGAGACGTGGCGTACGACGTCATGCTCGAACGCGGCCGACGTTCAGCGTCCACGCGGTCACCGAATCGACGTTCGATGCGCGCTCGGACCACCCGTTCTACCGCACGGTGATCGACGAGGGTCGCCCGATATATGGCTGAACGGGAGTACGTCGAAGAGGAGTTCGAGAAGGCCCGCGAGGCGCTCGACGGCGAGTTCGACCGCGATCAGGGTCGACTCCTCACGACGCTGGCCGACCGCCGCCAGCAGGCGGACTACGGATACGCACCGATAGACGACGACGTGACGGCGCTGACGGATCGAACCCGCCGGTTCGTCGATGCGGTCGGTCGCGACCTCGGGGTCGAGGACAGCTAACTCACTCGATCCGGACCGGCTCGCCCCGTTCGGCGGACTCGTAGATGGCTTCGATGATCTCGACGGCCTTTCGAGCCTCGCTGGCGTCGAGCATATAGGGTTCGCCCGTCCATCGGGCCTCGAGGAACGCCTCGATGTTCCTGCGGTGGTTCGCGTAATCGATGCTCATGGGGTCGGCAGCGCCGCCGCCGGACTCGGTCTCGCCGAACTCCGCGCGGACGTCCTCGTCGTCGTCGCACTCCTCGCGGAACTGCCACGTCACCAGCTCGTCCTCCATGATCTCGGCGGTGCCGCCGCGGCCCGCCAGCTGGATGCGTTTGAGCGAGCCCGGATACATCGACGTGGCGCCGAGGATCTGGCCGAGCGTGCCGTCGCGATAGCGGAGGACTGCCACCGCGCTGTCCTCGACTTCCATGATGTCGTCGTCGTGAGCGCGTCGAGCGGTGTAGGCGAACACCTCCTCGACGGGGTTGCCGCCGTCGCTTCCGTCGCCGTCACCGCTGTTCCCGTCACCGCCGGCGCCCGCTGCACTCGCGAGCCACTGGATCGCGTCGATCCCGTGGATCGACTGGTTCATGAGCGCGCCGCCGCCGTCCAGTTCCCGCGTGCCCTGCCAGGCCCCGTCGTAGTAGTCGTCGTCGCGCCACCACGGGACGTAGGCGTTCGCCACGGAGAGCCCGTCGAAGCGGCCCTCGCTCGCGGCCTCGTGCAACTGTCGGACGACGGGGTTGAACCGCTGGTTGAAGATGCCTCCCAGCCGGATCCCCGCTTCGTCGGCGGCGGCGACCATCTCGTCGATCCGGTCGGTGGTTATCTCCAGTGGTTTCTCGCAGAGCACGTCGATCCCGCGGTCGGCTGCCGCGAGCGCGGGTTCGAGGTGGGCGCCGCTGGGCGTGCAGATAGAGAGCACGTCGACGTCCTCGCCGTCGAGCATCGCTCCGGTGTCGCCGTACCACGCGCAGCCGTACTCGTCGGCGAACTCGCGGCCGCGCGCCTCGGTGCGACAGGAACCGGCGACGAGCTCGGCGCCCTCGATATCTGCGAGCGACTCGGCGTGCATCGCCGCGACGGCTCCGATCCCGGCGATCGCGACTCGGTCGGTCATGTCTGTCGCCGGCTTCGAGACGGGGTGGGAAAAAGCTGACCGAGCGGGCGATCCGCTCCGCCACCGCCCGAGCGACCGCAGCGCCGTCGCGACCCCGGGGCTGTCGCGATCTCCGGCCCGCCACGATCACCAACCCAGGCCGGCCCGTCACGACCACCAACCCAGGCCGGACCGGCGACCGCTGTCGGACGTTCCGCTCCCGTAACCGGCCCCTACCGACCGGAAGGCGGGCGGTTTTTAACGCTCGCCGCGGTCGAAGGAGACGTACAGATGGCCCTCCCGGACCCGCTCGAGCGGGCGAAGCGACAGGTCACCGCCGACCTGCGCGCGGACCCGTATCTCCCTTACATCCTCGCGGTCGCGCTGGTGCTCTCGTCGTTCTGGATCTGGCATCGGCTGCCGAACTTCGCGACGCGCGACGAGCGCTGGCGGGTCGTCGACCCCGTCGAGGTGCTCGCGGCGTACCTCGAGGACCACGACCTGGCGTCGATCACCGACGGCGTCGCCTACTGGCGGACCTACGGCGCGTCGATGTACCTCTCGGCCCTGATGCTGGTGCCCGTGTTCGTGGTCGTCCTCGCGACGGACTCGCTGCCGGCGTTCGCCGACATGGGCACCCACATCGGGACCGGCTTCTGGACCCACTGGTTCGACACGCCGGGGTGGATCTGGACGTGGAGCGTCCTCCCGGTCCGACTCGCCAACGTCGCGATGGCCGTCGGGAGCGTCTACGTCGTCTACCGCATCGGGACGACGATGCGCGACCGCGCGACCGGCCGGATAGCCGCGGCGCTGTTGACGGTCACCTGGGTGCTCCTGATCCTCGCACACGAGGGCGGCGAGGACGTCCCCTCGCTGTTTTTCGTCCTGCTGTCGCTGTACTTCGCGCTGCGGTACGTCGAGACCGGCGTCGACCGGCTGTTCTACTGGGGCGCGCTGTTCGGCGGGATCTCGATCGCCTTCAAGCTATCCGGCGGCGTGAGCGCGGTGATGCTCGGCGTCGCGTACCTCCAGCGCGCTCGCCGCGACGCGACCGAGGAGGGCGGCTTCCTCCGGGCGCTCGTCCGCCCGAAGTTGCTCGCCCTCGGCGTCCTCACCGGCGTCGTCGCCGTCGCCGTCGGGTACCCGACGGTGGTCTTCGGCGCCCCGGACCAGTTCGGCGGTCGGATCAGCCGCGCGTTCAGCGCGAAATCCGAGCCGCACGGCTGGCTGGTCCAGCCGAGCTGGTGGTGGATCCTGCGGGGGTATCTCCACGGCGCGGGCCTCCCGCTGGCGGTCGCGCTCGCGGGCGGCGCCGCGGCGGCGCTCGCCAGGGTCCGCGAGGAGAGCCTGACCGCCGACGGGTGGCGGATGGCGCTGGTCGGCGTCGGCGTCTACCTCGCCGTCTTCTCGACCTGGAGCTACGTCCGCACCCACCACCTCCTGCCGGTGATCGCGCTGCTCGTGGTCGTCCTCGCCGCCGTCCTCGCGAGGCTGCGCGAGCGGCGTCCGCGACTCGGCCGCGGAGTCCTCGCCGTCCTGCTCGTCGCGAGCGCCGTCTACGCCGGCGCCGGGACGCTCGCCTACGCCTCCCAGCCGCGCGACCGAGCGACCTCGTATCTGGCGGCTCACGGCGGCGCGAACGACGCCATCGAGACCTACACCGCGGACCCGCAGGACGCCGCCGTCCCGCACAGCGAACGGGTCGACCCGCACCCGGGATTCGGCGTGCGTTCGGTCCGCGACCGGTGCCCCAGCTACATCGTCCTCAACTACCACAAGTCGATCCTCTATCTCGCGCCCGACACCTGGGGCAAGCGGGCGCGAACCCTCTCGGACCCCACGGTCGAGCGATACGTCTCGGACCTGCTCGCCGAGGACACCTATCCCTACGAGATCGTCGGCGAGTACGGCCGCGAACCGCGGTTCCTCGACGGGGTCGGTCGGGCACCGATGTGGCGGCGACTCCTCCGGGTCGGGATCCGCCCGCGGACCATGCAGTACGGCGACCCGCAGGACATGGGCGTCGACCAGTACACGGTCGTCCTCCGTCGGACCGGACCCTGTCGAGGGGGGTGAGCGCCTGTGCGGACGGGTGCGGGACGGCCGGCATCGGCTCGTCCGACCCGGAGCGGCCGTCGTGAGTCGAGGGCAGGGAGACGCCGTCCGGGTAACTCGGCCCGTTCGCGCCCGTCTCCACCGTGGCCGCGGGTCGCTCGCCGTCCCTCGTGGCGCTTTGCCGGAGTTTAAGCCGCCCCGTCCGTTAGGGCTCGTACATGACCGACAGCGAGTACGACGTCGTCGTGGTCGGCGGCGGGCCGGCCGGGCTGACGGCGGCGCTCTACACGACGCGACTGGGGCTGGACACCGCGCTGGTCGACCGCGGCGGCGGCCGCGCCGCGATGATGCAGGACACCCACAACGTCATCGGCGTCACCGAGGAGGTCGGCGGCGTCGAGTTCCTCGAGACCGCCCAATCCCAGGTCGAGTCCTACGGCGCCGACGTCCACCGCGACTTCGTGGCGGGCGTCGAACGGCTCGACGGGGCGGGCGGCGACGACCCGCGCTTCCGACTCGAGGGCGAGGACGCCGTCTACGGCGCCGAGCGGGTCGTTCTCGCGACGGGCTTCTCGGACGTGCGACCGGACCCGCCGCTCCCGCCGACGGGTCGCGGGCTCCACTACTGCCTGCACTGCGACGCCTACATGTTCGTCGACGAACCGGTCTACGTGATGGGGACGGGCGACTCGGCCGCCTACGTCGCGATGATCATGCTGAACTTCACCGACGAGGTGGACCTGCTCACGCGCGGCGACGACCCCGAGTGGAGCGCGGACACCGACGAGATGCTCCGCAACCACCCCGTCGACGTGGTCGACGCGGAGATCACGGGCGTGAACCGCGACGACGGCGGCTGGCTCGAGTCCTTCGAGTTCGAAGATGGCTCCGTCCGGGAGTACCGCGGCGGCTTCCCGATGTACGGCTCGGAGTACAACACCGACCTCCACGAGGCCCTCGGGTGTGAGATCAACGACGACGGCACGGTCGCGGTCGACGACCACGGGCGGACCAGCGTCGACGGCGTCTACGCGGTCGGCGACGTGACGCCGGGCCACAACCAGATCCCGGTCGCCATGGGCCAGGGCGCCAAAGCCGGCATCGCCATCCACATGGACCTGCGGCCGTTCCCGCGCTCGGTCGACGACATCGACGAGCTCGGGCCGGTCTCGTCGGGTGACGTGCCCGCCGTCTCCCGGGACCTGCTGGCGACCGCCGTCGCCCACGAGGGCCACGCCGCCGGGCCGCGCGTCGAGTCGACCGACGACGCCGACGAACAGACGGCCGACGACGACTGATCGCGTCTCGGGGGCCGGTCCGAGGACACGGCGACTCGTCACGGCCCGTACCGACGCGATTCCCCCACGAACTTCAGGAGTCGATCCCGTAGACGTGGTCGACGCCGACGTAGACGAACCAGACCATCCAGACGGTGAAGATGGCCAGCCAGGCGCCGTACTGGACGTAGGGGTTCGGAACGAGGACGTACGCGACGAGGAGCAAGGCGGTGACGGTCACCGCGGCGGCCACGTTGTACCGCGTCGGGCTGAGAACGGCCCCGAGCAGGTCGCGCATCGGTTGTCGGTTCGGCTTCATCCCTCATTACTGTTGGCGCGCTCGGGAATCGATCGACTTCGGGATGTGCAGTCGTGATCGCGAGTTGAGCAGCGGATTCGAGTGTGCGTGTTGTGAAAGGAAGTCGCGCGACTGCGACCGCAGTCGACAGGAGGCGGTGAAAGCCCTCGGCGCGCTCGGGCGGTCGGCTCTGCCGGCCTCCACGTGGCGTGGCGGCTTCTTGGCGCGGCTTCGCCGCGCCAACGGTCCGAGGGAGCGAAGCTCCCTCGCTATCGCCGCCACGCGCACCTCGCCCTTTCAGTCCTCCAGGGCAACACCGCACCAGCAACCGCAAACAGCCACACGCCTCCCCCAACCGATTCGCTCGTTCGCTGCGCCCACTCGCTCATCCACCGATAGACTCGCTACGCTCGTCTATCGAGCCTTCGCTCGTTCCACTCGTGAAGACCTCTCGCGACTGTTTCGAGCGGCCCGCCGTGCGGCGGGCACGCTCGGCAGCACACGCCGACCGCACCGCTAACGACACTCCGCTACCGAGCGGTCCCGAGAACGATCGAACGAACCCGCTCACTCGCAGTGGGCCTCCGCGATCAGATCGAGCAGGTCGGGGACGTCTCGGACGTCTTCGAGGCGGTAGTCGGCGGCGGTCTCGCGTTCGCCGACGAGGACGCCCAGCCTGCCGTCGGCGTCCCGCAGGGCCCCGAAGGCGTCCTCGTCGGTGGTGTCGTCGCCGACGTAGAGGGGGAGCCAGTCGTCGGGGGCCTCGTCGACGAGCCGCTCGACCGCGCGGCCCTTGTCCCAGTCGACGGCGGGGCGGATCTCGCGGATCGCCTTGCCGTCGCGGATCTCGAGGGCGGGACCGGTCGCCATCACCTCCTCGACGGTGTCGCGGACGGTGCGATCGACCTCTGCGACGCGGCCGTCTGGTACGCGCCGGACGTGGACGGTCGCGGTCAGGGACTTGTTCTCGACCTCGACGCCGGGGACGTGCGCGAGCCGCCCCTCGAGCGACTCGCAGACCCGGTCGACGGCGTCGCGGCGGCGCTCGGCCCGCGGGTTGACGACCTCGCGGCCGTCGTAGCGCAGTTCGAGCCCGTGGTTGCCGGCGTAGGCGACGCCGTCGACGCCGACGCGCTCGCGCAGGTCGGCGAGTTCGCGCCCGCTGACGACGGCGAGGTCGACGGCGGCGCAGTCGGCGAGGTCGGTCACGCGCTCGCGGACGGGGTCGGGCATCGCCGCGGCGTCGGGGTCGTCGACGATGGGCGCGAGCGTGCCGTCGAAGTCGAGACAGCAGACGACGCCCGGCGCCTCGGCGACGCGCTCGGCGACGGCCTCGCGGGCGAGCCAGAGCGGCGTTGCGTCAGTGGTCTGCACGCGTCTGGACACCCCCGTCGACCGGTTCGAGGTCGGCGACGGCGCCGAGGACGGTCCGGACCCACGTCCCGATGTCGTTGTCGTCGACCCAGTCCGCGAGGGCGCTGCCGCGGCGCCGGCGCTCGCGCTCGGACATCGACAGCGCCGTCTCGAGCGCGTCGGCGAACCCCTCGGTGTCGTGGGGGCGGACGGAGACTACCCACTCGCCGAGGACGTCGTGGGCGCCGGCCTGGTCGCTCAGCACGAGCGGTGCGGGGTCGTCGTCCTGGGCGGCCACGAACTCCTGAGCGACGAGGTTCATACCGTCGCGGACGGGGCTGACGACGCCGAGGTCGGCCTCGCGGTAGAGGCCGGCGAGGCCCTCGTTGGAGATCATGTCGGTCGTGTAGACGACGGGTCGCCACTCGTCGGTGGCGAAGCGGTCGTTGACGCGCTCGACGGCAGCCTCGACGCGCTCCTGGTAGCGGCGGTAGGCGTCGATCGACGAGCGGCTCTCCGTGCCGACCTGGACGTAGGTCACCTCGCCGCGGTACTCGGGGCGGTCGGCGAAGAGCCGCTCGAACGCGTCGAGACGCTGGACGATCCCCTTCGAGTAGTCGAGGCGGTCGACGCCGACAGCCAGGCGCGCGTCGCGGTCGATGCCGCGGTTCTTCCGGAAGGCCGCCCGAAAGCCCGTCGCCTCCGCGCTGGCGGCCTCTCGGCGGATGCGGTCGGCCGGGACGCCCATCGGGGCGGCGCGAACTGTCGTCGTCCGGCCGCGGTAGTCAACGGTGCCGGCGCCGTAGTCGACCTCGGCGTCGTCGAGCCCGCGGTCGGCGCTGCGGAGGAAGTGCTCGCAGTAGCGTGGGACGTGGAAGACGAGGAGGTCGTTGCCGAGCAGTCCGTCGAGGATCGCCTCCCGGCGAGGGCAGGCCCGGAAGACGTCCCAGCCCGGCCAGGGGATGTGCCAGGTGTGCGCGATCGTGGCGTCCCGCGGGTCGTCGTCCCGCGGGTCGTCGGCGCGCTCGCCGCGCTCGCGGACCTCGCGGGGGACGAGCGCGAGGTGGTAGTCGTGGAGCCAGACGAAGTCGTCCCCGTCGGCCGCGTCGGCCACGCTCGCCGCGAACGTCTCGTTGACCCGCCGGTAGTCGTCCCAGTCGTCGCCGCAGCTCTCGACGGTGCCCAGCGCCCCGTGGCAGAGCGGCCAGAGCACCTGATTGGCGATCCCGTAGTAGTAGCCGTCGACGGCGTCCTCGTCGAGCCAGACCCGCTGGAGGGTGTACCGCCCTTCGTCGGCCGCCGGCGGGACGGTCACGCGGTCGTCCCCGTCGACGACGGCCCGATCGGCCTCGCCGTCGCCCCAGGCGATCCAGGTGCCGTCGACCCGCCGCATGACGGCGTCGAGACCGGCCGTCAGTCCCCCCGCCGGCCGGTCGACGGTCACCTCGCCGTCGTCGTAGTCGTGCCTGTACGGTTGCCGGTTCGACGCGACGACGACGTCGTCCCCCGCCGACGCGAGGACGCGGTCGAGATCGGCCTCGACACGGTCCGCTCGCAGGTGTGTCCTCTCCATGACGAACTATCCCCGCTTGCCACGCCAGGGGGGTATGGTCGCGGCTTGCACCTGCGGGGCATCGGAGCATCCCAGAGTCGGAGATTTCGTGCCTTTCAGAGGATCTAGCCGGCATTGACGGTGGTGCCCTCGTCGCTCTCCGTCCCGCCGGTCTCGGACTGTCGCCGGATCGCGCGGACGCGGTCGGGGATCGGCGGGTGGGTGTAGTGGAACGCCTCGTAGAGCGGGTGGGGAAACGGATTCGAGAGGTTCTCGCCGGCGAGCCGACAGAGCGCGTCGACCATCGGCTCGCCGTCGCCCATCACGTCGACCGCGAACGCGTCGGCCTCCCGTTCGTGCGCAAGCGACAGCCTGTTTGCGAGGGGGGCGGTCAGCCGGTCGAGCGGGACGAGGACCAGCGCCGCCAGGAGCAGTCCGGCGTACGCCGGAGCGTCGGCGCCCGTCGGGAGGCCGAACAGCTCGTAGAGCCACGGGCCGGCGACCAGCCGTGAGGCGACGAACAGCAACACGCCCATCTGGAGGGCCGAGGCCGCGACCTGCTTCCAGATGTGGGCTCTCTTCCAGTGGGCCAGCTCGTGGGCGAGCACGCTCTGGAGCTCGTCGGTCTCCATCTGCTCGACGAGCGTGTCGAAGAGGACGACCCGCTTGGTCGCGCCGAAGCCGACGAAGTAGGCGTTGGAGTGGCCGCTGCGCCGGCTGGCGTCCATCTCGTATATCTGCGAGCACTCGAAGCCGGCGCGGTCGAACACCTCGAGGACGGCGTCGTGCAACTCGCCCGACTCGACGGGCTCGAAGTCGTTGAACAGCGGCGCGATCACGCGCGGATAGACCACCATCATGGCCAGCGAGAAGGCGACGAACAGCGCCCACGCGCCGACCCACCACAGGTCCGGGAACGACTCGAGGACCCACACGACGGCCGCGGCGAGCAGGCCGGTCAGCGCGACGGTGACGACGAGCCCGACCGCCTGGTCGCGGAGCCAGAGCCGCGGCGACCGCTCGTTGAAGCCGTAGATCTCTTCGACGACGAACGTCTCGAACAGGTCGAAGGGGATCGACGCGACCTGCACCGCGAGGACGGCGCCGAGGACGAAGACGACACCGGTGGGGACGGGGCCGAGGCCGAGCGACTCGACGGTCCCGACGGCGTCCGCGAACAGCCCGGAGTAGAGCACCAGCAGGACCAGCCCGAGGCCGACCCACGTCTCGAGCAGGGAGGCGCCGGTCCGCAACCGCTGGTAGCCCAGCAGTTCGTCGGTGTCCTCGACGTCGAGGCGTTCGTCGAACCACTCGGTCTCCCGGCTCACGGCTTCGGCCCCGTACCGGACGTTCAGCGCGGCCAGCCAGGTGAAAAACGTCTCCGTCCCGACCAGCAAGAGGAGGAAGCCGAGGTGCAGTGCGAGCATACCTCGGGGTACGGCGCCGCCCGGATAAATCCCCCGCGGTCGCGTCGGCGCGCCGCCGTCGCCGTGGGCGTTGCTCGTATCCAAGGGAAGGCTTAACCGCGAGGAAGCGCCGGATACAGACGACAGATGAGTGAAGACCAC
The DNA here is from genome assembly GCA_042217395.1 of Halosimplex sp. Taxonomy (GTDB): domain Archaea; phylum Halobacteriota; class Halobacteria; order Halobacteriales; family Haloarculaceae; genus Halosimplex. The sequence continues at coordinate 779 of JBDGSU010000120.1, read as the reverse complement.
TCGAACTACAGGCTGGCCCAGTCCAACCACGACTGGTGGCCGAACCAGCTGAGTCTCGACGTTCTCGACCAGAACGCGCGCGATTCGGACCCGCGCGACGACGACTTCGACTACGCGGAGGCGTTCGAGTCGCTCGACCTCGACGAGGTGAAAGCGGACATCGAGGACGTCCTGACGGACTCCAGGGAGTGGTGGCCGGCCGACTACGGCCACTACGGCCCGCTGATGATCCGGATGGCGTGGCACAGCGCCGGCACGTACCGCACCGTCGACGGCCGCGGCGGCTCGGTCGGCGGCGAGCAGCGCTTCGCGCCGCTCAACAGCTGGCCCGACAACGTCAACCTCGACAAGGCCCGGCGGCTGCTCTGGCCGGTCAAGCGGAAGTACGGGCGCAACATCTCGTGGGCTGACCTGCTCGTCCTGACCGGGAACGTCGCCCTCGAGTCGATGGGATTCGAGACGTTCGGCTTCGCCGGCGGCCGCGAGGACGCCTTCGAGCCCGACGAGGCCGTCTACTGGGGACCCGAGGCGGAGATGGAGGGGTCCGAACGGTTCAACGAGGACGGCGAACTCGAGGAGCCGCTGGGCGCCACCGTGATGGGGCTCATCTACGTCAATCCCGAGGGCCCGGACGGCCAGCCCGACACCGAGGGGTCGGCCGAGAACATCCGGCAGGCCTTTAGCCGCATGGCGATGGACGACGAGGAGACCGCGGCGCTCATCGCCGGCGGCCACACCTTCGGGAAGGTCCACGGCGCCGACTCCGGCGACCACCTCGG
>JBDGSU010000179.1:0-10612 GCA_042217395.1 Halosimplex sp. | reverse complement strand
ACGCCTGCACCTGCCGCTACTGCACCGAGAGCATGCGCACGCTCGGGATGGACCCCGACGACCCCGAGGACCGCAGGCGCCACCGCGCGAAGGTCTGCCGCGACTTCGCCGACCGGACGACCCAGATGGTCAAGGACTACGACGAGGACCTCGTCGTCACCTACAACCACCGGCTCGGGCTCGGGCTCACCGCCGACCTCTACGACACGATGGACTACCTCGTCATCGAGAGCCTCCCGAGCGGGTGGGGATACATGCACACGCCGATGCACGCCCGCTACACCCGCAACTACGACCGCCTCACCCAGGGTATGACCGGCGCCTTCCACAAGGTCTGGGGCGACTTCGGGACGGTCAAACACGAGAACCAGCTCAAATACGAGCTCTCGACGTCGCTCATCCACCACCTCCCCGTCAGCGTCGGCGACCAGCTCCGCCCCCGGGGCGTCCTCGAGGAATCGAAGTACGACGTCATCGGCGACGCCTTCGCGTTCGCCAAGGAGCGCAAGCTCCCGCAGGCCGACCCCCTCCGCGACGTGGCGGTCGTCTTCCCCGGCCACCACGACCCGGCCGGCCAGCAGGCGTCGATGGACCCCGACAACCCCGAGATGAGTGCCCAGGGCGCCGTCAGCGCGACCAAGCTCCTCGCCGAGACCCACCAGCAGTTCGACGTCCTCGACGAGCACTTCGCGAACGACATCCTCGGGGAGTTCGACGTGGCGGTCCTGCCGAACACCGGCCCGCTCGACGAGGAGACGCTCGACTCGCTCCGCTCGTTCGTCGCCGACGGCGGGAAGCTCGTCGCCACCGGCACGTCCACGCTCGCCGAGGACGGCTTCGGCCTCGGCGACGTGTTCGGGGTGACCAGCCGCGGCCGGCTCCCCTACACGACCGCCTACCTCGACCCGGGTCCCTACGCCGACGGCCTCCCCGAGATGGAGTGTGTCTCCTACGGCCCCTTCCAGTCGATCGCGACGGATGGCGCTGAGGCCCGCGGGACCGTCGTCGCACCGACCACCGAGCGCTCCGAGACGCGGCGCTTCTCCCACTACCAGGCGCCGCCCGAGCGACGCCTCGACGTGCCCGCGATCACCCACAACGAGTACGGCGACGGCGAGGCAGTCTACGTCGGGACGAACCTCTTCACCCAGTACTACCAGGAGGACTACCACGGCCACCGCCGCCTGCTGGACAACCTCGTGACGAGCCTGCAGGACGAGCGGACGCTCGCGGCCGACGCCCCCGCCAGCGTCGAACTCAACGCGATGACCACCGGCGACGCGACCTACCTCCACGCCACCAACTACCACACGTCGCGCGCCGGCGAACCGATCTCGCAGATCACGGAGGTGCCGCCGCTCTCGGACGTGACGGCTACCGTCCGTGTCCCCGACGCGTCGGACGCCTCGGCGGTCACCGACGTCGGCGTCGACGCCGAGGGCGACGGCGACCGCGTCCGCGTGACCTTCGACACGCTCCGCCTGCACGAGATCGCGAAAATCGAGTAGTCGGCCCGGCGCCGTTCGCCGCTGAAATCCGCGGTCGCGTTCCTATTCGTCCGGCCAGGGTTCGAGGATGACCTTGCCACACTCCCGGGTCTCCTGGGTCTCGAACGCCTCCTGGACGTCTTCGAGCGGGTAGGTGTGCGTGATGAACCGGTCGAGCTTCTCCGGGACGTCCCGGATCACCTGGAAGACGTCGGGGATGTGCTGTTCGGGGTAGTGCCACTGGCCGTGGATAGTGAGCCCGTTGTAGACCATGTCGCCGCCGGCGTCGAGATCGACGCCGCCGCCGTCGGCGACGAACGTCGCCTGTCCGCGCCGCCGCACGGAGTCGATCATGAACTCCTGGGCGGCCTGGATCCCCGAACAGTCGACCGCGGCGTCGACGCCCGACCCGTCGGTCAGGGCCATCACCTGCTCCAGCGCGTCGTCGTCGGTCGGGTCGACGACGTGGTCGGCGCCGAGGTCGCGCGCGAGGTCGGCGCGGTAGTCGGTCGGTTCGACCCCGATGACCTCGGCGCTGCGGTAGGAGGCGTTGATGACGCCGCCGAGGCCGACCGGGCCGAGCCCCGAGACGAGGACGGTGTCGTAGGCGTCGACGTCCATGCGCTCCATCGCGCCGAACGTCGGACCCAGCCCGCAGCAGGCCATGCTCCCGTGGCGGTAGGAGACGTCGTCGGGGATCTCGGCGAGCAGCCAGTCGGGCTTGAGGTGGTACTGGGCGTAGGTCGCCTCGCCCTCGCGCGAGCCCGTCTCGGCCGCCACGTCGAGTTTGTTCTCGCAGTAGAGGTGCTCGCCCGACCGGCAGTACCGGCACTCGCCGCAGGGGTACAGCGGCGTGGCGACGACGCGGTCGCCGACCTCGAAGCGGTTGGGCTGGGCCGCGTCGACCACCTTCCCGGCCGCCTCGTGGCCGAGGTACTCCTGTTCGGTCCCTTCGCTGAAGGCCTTGTGCTCGGTGCACATCGGCGCGGCGCGGACCTCGATTTTCACCCAGTCCTCGTGTGGGTCGGGGTCCGGCGCGTCGACGACACCTGCCTCTCGTTCGCCCGAGATGACTGCGCGTTGCATGCGACCCGGTATTTCCCACGCGCTCATAAAACTACTCCGCCCGCGGCGGTCCGTTCCGACGGCGCCCGGCCGCGGTCGGACGCTGCAGCGGACCGCGGTCGCCGCCTCGACCGCCGACCGCGCCACCGGTGGGTTTTATTCCGGCGGGGCCAGTCTCGACGGGTATGGCGTACGACATCGGCGTCCAGATCTACACGTATCGCGATTTCGCGCTCGAGGAGGTCTGCGCGGAACTGGCCGACACCGACGTGACGGCCATCGAGCTCATGGACACGCACCTGGCGCCCGACGCGGACGACGCGGCGGTCGAGTCGGCGCTGACCGCCCTCGACGAAGCCGGTATCGAGGTCCGGGGCTACTACGGCGGATCGTTCGACGCCGAGGGGCTCGACGACGCCCGCGAGCGGTTCGCCTTCGCCGGCGAGCTCGGCGCCGACTACGTCTCCTGTGACTTCCCGCCGGACCTGGCCCCCGAGGTCGCCGAGATCGCTGCCGAGCACGACCTCCTGGTCGGCGTCCACAACCACGGTCCCAGCGCGCGCTATCGGACGGTCGAGGACGTCCTCGCCGCGGTCGAGGACGCGCCCGAACGGATCGGTGCGTGCATCGACACGGGCCACTTCCTCCGGATGGACGAGACCCCGGCCGAGGTCGTCCCGGCGCTGGGCGAGTACGCCCACGCCGTCCACGTGAAGGACTTCGTCGACGCCGACACCGAAGTCGTCCCGGAGGAGGGGCGTCTCGACCTGGCAGAACTCGTCGACCTGCTCGACGAACACGCGGACATCGCGACTCCGCTGACGATCGAGTACGAGGCCGACTTCGAGAACCCGACGCCGGCCGTCGTGCGGACCGCCCGGCGGCTGGTCGAGATACAGCGGTAGGCGGCCGCGTCGTCCGCGGCGGCCGGCGCCGGTACCGGGTCCGTCGAGATCCGGCGACGGCGGCCGGCGCCGGTACCGGGTCCGTCGAGATCCGGCGACGGCGCCCGCGTCGAAGTCTTGAAGGCCCCGTTCACCGAAAGGAGATGCATGGACGCGCCGTCGAAAGACACGGACCGGTACTTCGAGGAGATCGAACGCGGCGAGACGTACAGCGTCGAAGGGATGCGCACGATCACCGAGGCGGACATCGTCAACTTCGCTGGCATCTCGGGCGATTTCCACCCGCTGCACATGAGCACGGAGCACGCCGCGGACACCGACTTCGGCGAGCGCCTCGCCCACGGGAACCTCGTGTTCTCGATCGCCGAGGCGCTCATCGCGGACATGAACCCGAAGGCGTTCTCCTACGGCTACGACGACCTCCGGTTCGTCCGCCCGGTGCCGATCGGGACGACGCTCTCGGTCCACCGGGAGGTCGTCGAGACCGAGGAGTACAGCGACGATCTGGGTCGCGTGGTCTACGAGTACGACGTCGAGAACGGGGACGGCGACACCGTGCTCGCCTGTCGCCACATCACGCTCTGCGAGCGACGAGACGCCGGCGAGTAACTACTCGCTCGTCAGTTCCCGCGCCGCCTCGGCGGCGCGCTCGACCGCTTCCTCCGGCGACGCCTCGCGGTCGACGACCGCCGACCGGACCATGTCGTTGAGGACCTCGTTCAGTTCGGTGAACTCGGGGACGCGCGGGAGGAAGTTCACGCCCGAGGTGTTGATCTCCTCGACCATCGAGTAGAACGTGTTCGTCCGGAGGATCTCGGGGTCGCGCCACGTCGAGAGCCGGGTGCCCGACGCGCCCTCGAGCGTCGTCACCTTGTCCATCTCCGCGGTCGCGGCGTGGCGGATGAACTCGTAGGCGAGCTCTTTGTGCTCGCTGCTCGCCGGGACCGTGAGCCCGTACAGCACCGTCAGCGACGTGTGTTCGCCCTCCGGCCCGTCGGCCCGCGGGATGATCCCGTAGTTGGTCCGCCCGAACACGTCGGCGTCTTCGACCTCGGCCATCGCGCCGAAGCCCGACCAGTTCCACATCATCGCCGCCTTCCCGTCGGCGTAGAACTGGCCCGACTCGACGCTCTCCATCTCCAGGGACTCCGGCGGTGCGACCCCGTGCTCGTGGATCAGGTCGCGGTAGTACCGGAGCGCCTCGACGCCCGCGTCGGAGTCGAAGGCGACGGTCCCCTCGTCGTCGAACACTTCCCCGCCGCGGCTCCAGAGGTGGATGAGCCAGTCGTAGACGTCGTTGTGCCCGTCGGGCTCGGCGGCGACGACGGTGCCCCACAGGTCCTCCTCGGGCCGCGTGAAAAAGTCGGCGACCTCGCGGAACTCGTCCCACGTCTTCGGGACGTGCAGGGGTTTCCCGTACTCCTCGCGGAACCGGCGCTGTTCCTCGACGCTCTCGAAGAGGTCCTCGCGGTAGTGGAAGATCTCGGGGCCGTCGTGGTAGGGGACGCCGTAGGTCCGCCCGTCCCACTGCACCAGGTCGCGCATGCTCTCGGCCCACCCCTCCGGCCAGTCCTCGGGGGGCGCCGCGTCGATGCGGTCGTCGAGCGGGTCGAGCAGCCCCCGCTCGGCGACGGCCGGGAGCCAGTCGGAGAGACAGAGGAACAGGTCGTAGGTGCCGTCGTCGAGCCCGCCGCCCTCGATCAGCTCCTCGTGGATCTCCGGGAGCGGGCGGTGGTCGCGCTCGAACTCCACGTCGCGGTCCTCGGCGAACGATTCCATCTGTCGGTCGAGTGCGCGCTCGAACCCGTCGAAGGGACGACCGACGAACCTGAGTGTCGTCGTCATGGCAGAACGATGCACGGAGACCGCCAAGAAGATTGCGCCGCCGGCGGCTCACTCCGAGAACAGCGTCGTCCGGTCGGTCTTCCCCGAGCGCGTCTCCGGGATGGACTCGATGAACTCGATGTCGCGGGGGGTCTTGTGGGCGCCGAGGCGCTCCCTGACGTGGTCGCGCAGTTCGTCCGCCAGGGCCGCGGACGGCTCGTGTCCGTCCGTCAGTCGCAGGTACGCTTTCACTCGCTGGCCCCGCTCAGCGTCGGGGACGCCGCCGACCACGGCCGAGGCGACTCGCGGCTCCTCGGTCAGCACCGACTCGACCTCGAGCGGGCTGACGCGGTAGCCGGACGTGATGATCAGGTGGTCCTTCCGACCGGCGTGGAACAGGTAGCCGTCCTCGTCGCGCCTGGCGAGGTCGCCGGTCAACATCAGCCCGTCGTCGAGGAACTTCGCCTCGGTCGCCTCGGGGTCGTCCCAGTACTCGATGAGCGTGACCGGGTCCGGCGGCGCGACGGCGATCTCGCCGAGCTCGCCCGGCGGCAGCGGGTCGCCGTCCTCGTCGACCACGACGACGTCGTGGCCCGGGTACGGTTTCCCCATCGAGCCGGACGTGGCCGGGAACGCGACCCGGCAGTTCCCGACGAGCATGTTCGCCTCGGTCTGACCGTAGGTCTCGTTGACCGTGACGCCGAGCTCGGACTCGGCCCACTCGAAGACGGCGGGCTGCAGTTTCTCCCCGCCGCACATGACTACCCCGAGCGATCCGAGGTCGTACGCGGACGGGTCGGTCTCCGAGCGCATCCGGGCGAGTGCAGTCGGCGGGAAGAACGCGTGTGTGACCGACTCCTCGTCGATCCGCTCGAGTGCGCGAGAGGGCTCGAACCCGGTCCGCCGCTCCGTCGAGAGGACCGTCCCGCCGGTCGCCAGCGTCGGGAGGACGACGTCGAAGAGCGCGCCGGCCCACGCCCACTCCGAGGGCGTCCAGAGGAGGGCGTCGCGACAGTCGGCGTCGTCGAACAGGTGGAAACAGCAGTGATAGCCGGGCAGGGACCCCAGCAGGTAGGCGTGGCTCTGGAGGACGCCCTTCGGGTGCCCGCTCGTGCCGGACGTGTAGAGGATCACGGCCGGGTCGTCGGGCGATGTCTCCGCCGCGGGCGCCGACGCCTCGTCGTCGACGACCGCCGCGAGCCCGCCCAGTGCGCGCGGCGCCCGCTCGTAGTCGCCCGAGCCAGTGGCGACCGTCACGACCCGATCGGCCGGGTCCGTCACGCCGTCGGGTAACTCCGTCGCTCGCTGGGCGTCCAGCAACAGCGTGTGGACGCCGCAGTCGGCGAGCTGGTACCGGACCGTCTCCTGGCCGAGTAACATCGAGAGCGGGACCGTGACCGCGCCGCAGCGATATGCCGCGAGGTGGACGACCGCGTGTTCGGGACACTGCGGGAGACACACGGCGACGCGGTCGCCAGATTCGACCCCGTTGTGGCGCAGGTCCGCCGCGAGCGCGTCCGCAGCGCGTTCGAGTTCCCCGTACGTGAACTCGTAGCTGTCGCCGTCCGCATCGAGGTGCCTGAGCGCCGTGCGGTCGGCGTCGTGGTCGAGCGCGACCGACGCGATGTTGTAGGTCTCGGGGATCTGCCACTCGAACCCGTCCCAGGCGTCCGGGTCTACCTCGGTCCCGAGGGAGCCTCCGGTTTCCCCCCGAGAACCCGTCCGGTTCCCGTCGCCCGGCGTCGGGAGGTCGTAACCCGTCGTCATGCGTCGAGGACGCGCTCCAGGGCCCGCGCGACGTAGTAGGTCGTCCAGACGAGCTCGTTGTCGACGGCGTAGTCGCCGGGGCGGTTGAAACACCCGTGGCGGACGGCGCCGACGTTCGGCGCGGCGCCGTCGGTGACGAGGTAGTCCCCGACCAGCGACGCCAGCACGGTTCGCCCGTACGCCCGGAGGTCGGCGACGGTCTCGTCCGCCGGATCGAGTCCGAGGAGTCCGTACGCGACGAGCGCAGCCGCGCTCGTGTCCCGCGGCTCGTCGGGGTCCTCGACCGCGAAGTCCCAGTAGGGCACCTCGTCCGCCGGCGAGTGCTCGCGGTAGTACCCGACGGTCAGTTCGAGGGCATCGAGGTATCGCTGCGCGCCCGTCTCGTCGTAGGCTCGGCTGAGTCCAGCGACGTTCCACCCCTGGCCGCGCGCCCAGCAGGTCTCGTCCGAGCGGGCGAGCTCGTTGTACTGTCGCTCCAGGTCGCCCGTCTCGGGGTCGAAGACCGCGTGGTGCCACGTCGATCCGTCCTCCCTGACGTACCAGTCGAGGTGCCGGTCGGCGTGCGAGACGGCGACGTCCCGGAATCGCGGGTCCCCGGTCTCCCGATAGGCTCGCCACAGGACCGGCAGCGCGGTGTAGACGCTGTCGACTGCACCGATCTGCGAACCCGGCGGGCCGTGATCGGATTCCGGGCCACGGAACTCGTCTGGGCCCTTGATCGCGAGCTCCCCGAGGGGAATCTGGCGCGCGCCCTCGTGGTAGTACTCGACCATCGCGTCGGCGCCTTCGAGCCCGAGGACGAACAGCGACCGGTCGCCCGTCCGGTCGTATCCCCCGAACCCGGCGTACCGGAAGTTCATCCCGCAGAACATCGACCTCCGTGGCATGTACTCGGCCATTCGGTCCGTGTGATCTCGCGCCGCGACCCGGAGTCGGTCCCCGGAGTCGCCCGAGAGGCGGTCGCTCGCAAGGTGGAGCAGCCCGATCCAGTGCCCTCCGCACCAGTTCCCGTCCGGCGTCGTCTCCCACTCGCCGGTCTCGGTGTCCGCCACGTACGGGAACGCCGTTCCCACGGCGTCGTGCGTCGCGCGAACGCGTTCCACGATCGCTTCGAGGGCGGCTGCTGGATCGATACGGTCGTCCTGCATACGCCTCACTTCTGGCGGGGACCGTTATGAATCCACGGGCTTCGGCGGGATTTCGACGGCGACGCGCCGCCGTCGCGGGACGGCCACCGGATCGGCCGTCAGAGCACCGCGCGCCGCGCTCGCCGCATCGGTAACTACTTACTCGCTCCCGGACAGGTCCACGTGAGTATGTCCGACACGGAGATGCCGTACACGCGGCTCGGAGACACGGGACTCGAGGTATCGCGGCTCTGCCTGGGGTGTATGAACTTCGGCGACCCCACGAGCGAGGCCGACAGCGTCGATATCATCGACCGGGCCATCGAGGCCGGGATCAACTTCATCGACACCGCGAACGTCTACAACGACGGATACAGCGAGGAGATCGTCGGCGAGGCCATCGAGGGCCGCCGGGACGAGGTCGTCCTCGCGACGAAGGTGTTCGGCGGGATGGCCGACCGCCCCAACGGCTACGGCCTCTCGCGCAAGCACATCCTCGAACAGGTCGAGGCCAGCCTCGACCGACTGGGCACCGACTACATCGACCTCTACCAGATCCACCGCTGGGACGAGGACACGCCGATCGATGAGACCCTCTCGGCGCTCGACTGGCTCGTTCAGGAGGGGAAGGTCCGCTACATCGGCGCCAGCACGATGGCCGGCTGGCAGTTCATGAAGGCGCTCAAGACCAGCGACGAGCTCGGCCTCGAGCGGTTCGTCTCCATGCAGCCCGAGTACAGCCTGATCCGCCGCCACGAGGAGGCGAACCTGCTCCCGGTCTGCGAGGACCAGGACACCGGCGTCATCCCGTGGTCGCCCCTCGGCGGCGGCTTCCTCACCGGGAAGTACGAGCGCGACGGCGCGCCCGCGGACGCCCGCTGGGCCGACGACGCGCCCGCCGAGCGCTGGGACGACGACGAGTGGGCGGTCCTCGACGTCGTCCGCGACCTGGCCGAGGAGAAGGGCGCGACGCCCACCGAGGTCGCGCTCGCCTGGACGCTCCACAAGGACGTCGTCACCGCGCCGATCATCGGCCCGCGGACGATGGACCACCTCGAGTCGAACCTGAACGCACTCGACCTCGACCTCTCCGAGGCGGAGATCGAGCGGCTCGAAGCCCCGATCGATCCGGCCTGGTCGCCCTGACGGCGGTCGGCGGACCGTCGCCGGGTCATCGGGCGACGGTGGAAACAATTATGCCCGGGGGTTAGCTACTCTCTCTGGTATGCCATTACGAGACAAGAGCGTCGCGATCGACGCGTTCGGCCGCGTCGGAGGCGACCGCGGCGGCTCCGGCGCGACCCCGGAACGGGCAGTCGGTCGGGGATCGGCGTGACCCGCGACCCCTCCCCCCGGACGCGCGACGTCCTCGGCGAGACGAACGTCCACCTCGATTTCCACACGCCCGGATACCAGCGCGAGGTCGGCGTCGATTTCGACCCCGAGGCGTTCGGCGACACGCTCGAACGCGCGGACGTCGACAGCGTCGCGCTGTTCGGGAAGTGCTGTCACGGCTACGCCTACTACGACACGGCGGTCGGTCGGCGTCACACCGACGATCTCGTAGCTGCCGCGGTTGCAGTAGTCGTGGAAGTCGAAGGCGGTCTCGCCCTTCGGGCTCGAGAGCATGACCAGCCGCCCCTCTTCCCGGAGGATATCGAACTCCTGGGTGATCACGTCGGGGTTGCCCGTCACTTCGAAGACGACGTCGGCGAGCCGGCCGTGGCCGGTCGACTCGACGCGCTCCCGGGGGTCGTCCTCGGCGGGATTGACGACTTCGATCGCCGAGTCCTCGGGCAGGTACTCGATGCGCTCCTCGGCGAGGTCGAGCGCGTAGACCGGTCGCGTGCCGGCCATGCGGACGAACCGCGTGGCGAGCTGGCCGAGGAGGCCGAGGCCGTAGATCCCGACCGACTCGCCCCAGTCGATGTCCCCGTGGCGGACGCCGTTCATCACGATCTGGACGATCGGGGTGAAGGCGGCCTCCTCCGCGCTGACGCCGTCGGGGACCGGTTCGACGGCGTCGTAGTCGGCCACCGTGTACCGGGCGTGGTGCTTCCAGGTCGCGACGCGGTCGCCGACGACGGACTCGTCGACGCCGTCGCCGACCTCGACGATTTCGCCCGTGGTGCAGTAGCCCGGCGTGTCGATGGGATAGTTCGAGATCTGGTCCCAGACGCTCCCCTCCGGCACGTCGCCCGAGAGCTGCGTGAGCTCCGTCCCGGTGCTGATCAGGCTCCGCTCGGCCTCGACGAGCACCTGCCCGGCCCCCGGCTCGGGGACCGGCCGCTCCTCGACGGTGACTTCGTTCGCGTCCGCAAACACGACTGTGTCGTTCGTTCGCATCGCTCGAAGGTCCCGTCGGATCCTACATAAGTATTTATAGAGGGTGCCACAGAAACATTCACACACCTCAGCTGATTCTCGGATCACAGGT
>JBDGSU010000032.1:0-10683 GCA_042217395.1 Halosimplex sp. | reverse complement strand
CAGTGTGTGCATTCTCGCTCTTGTCCGCTGGTGATTCCGCCATCAGACCCAAGACGGGAAACGTTCATTACCACAGACAGGAAATACACGGTATGAGCGTGTCTATCTCGACCGAGCGGCTTCCGCCCAACGTCGCACTATTACTCTCGATTATCTCCGTCGGATTCGGGGTCTACACTGCTGCGTATCTCGGGGCTGGCCGTATTATGGCTGTTGTCGCAACGGCCGTTTTGATGGTGGTTCTGGCAGCCGCCTACAATTTCGCGTCTTCCTGACCGGCCAGCAATCGCTGGGACAGTCCCGCTCCGGACCCGACACGGCGGTCCGACCACACACACACCAGAACCCACGAATCTTTGAGGAGTGTCCCGTAGCCACGCGTATGCGGTACGTCACGCTGCTGGTGACGCCCACGGAGGGACAGGGGTTTCACCCCGTGAGCGAGCGGATCGTCGCCGACCCGGACGTCCACGGCGAGGCGATCCACCGGATGGACGACCTGGGCGACGGGACCGTCACGCTGCTGGCCGAGGTGTCGGGCGACGCCGACCGCTACCGGGCGCTCCTGGCCGACTCGCCCGAGGTCGAGGAGTTCACGGTCGCCGACGGCGAGGGCGACCGAGCGTGGGGCTACTCGCGCGTCGAGACGAACGATCTGGTCGAGTACATGCTCGAACAGGACCGCGAGCTCGAACTCGTCCGGGACATGCCGATCGAACTCACCGACGACGGCGGCCAGCGGGTGACGCTTATCGGCACCGAAGCCGCCTTCTCCCGCGCGGCCGGGTTCCCCGAGCCCGGAGGCTACGAGATCACCGTCGAGAAGACCGGCGAGTACCGCCCCGAGAGCGACCGGCTGGTCGACGCGCTCACCGAGCGCCAGCGGGAAGTTCTCGAAGCGGCCGTCGCCGTCGGCTACTACGAGACCCCCCGCGAGGCGACCCACGAGGACGTCGCCGACGTCGTCGGCTGCTCGCCCGCCACCGTCGGCGAACACCTCCAGAAGATAGAGCGGGCAGTCTTCGGGGCGCTGATCGGGTAACAACCAGCAACATCTTTTTGCTGTTGGGGCCCAGAGCAACGATCGATGGGTGAAGACGAGGCGACGCTCCTCGTACGCGAGCGGGAGAACTTCGACGAACGGTACGCGGAAGTCGAAGCCCGGAGCGTCCCCGAGTCCGACCGCTACCCCGAGGGAGTGAAGTACAGCTTCCAGTACGGGGAGTTCGACGGCGACACCGTCGTCCGCTACGACAACTTCCCGGACCACCCCGACGCGCCGGACCACCACAGACACGACGAGGACGGAACCATCGAGGGTATCGAGTTCGAGGGCGTCGCCCCGCTGTACGAGCGATTCAAATCGGAGGTAACCGACCATGGCCACGACTGGGACTGATTCGAGGACAGACCGCGTCCTGCACATCCGTTTCGAGCGGAGCGACAGCGACCGCATCGAGGAGGCGCTGCGCGCGCTCGACGACGGCGAACGACCCGATCCGTACTTCGAAGTCACGTTCCACGACGCCGACCAACTTCACCGCGTGACGCGACCGAAGAACCTCGAATTGCTCCGAACGATCGCTCGCGAGGAACCGTCCGGGATCCGCGAGACGGCCCGGCTCGTCGAGCGCGACGTTCGCCAGGTTCACCGGAACCTGACGGAGCTGGAGGAACTGGGACTGATCGATTTCGAGACGGAGGGGCAGTCGAAACGGCCGACCGTCTGGTACGACGCGCTGGAAGTAGACCTCCCACTGCTCGAATCGGGCGAAGAATCCGACGCCGCGGACGCCTGAACGGTCCGGTTCGACCCCAGCATCGTATTCCGGACGGTCTACGCTTCGACGCTGTCCTCACGGGTCACTCCGTTCCCCGCTCGGATGTCGGAGACGCTCGCTTCGCTCGCATCTCCCTACTCCTCACGGCTCCCTGCGGTCGCCGCTCCGGTTCGAGGACTTCGCTTCGCTCCCCGTTCTGATGTCCGAGGCGCTCACTCCGTTCGCGCCTCGCTACTCCTCCGCGGCTCCCTGCGGTCGCCGCTCCGGTTCGAGGTCTCCCTTCGGTCGACCTCGCTACTCCTCACGGGTCGCTTCGCTCACCGCTCGGCTTTCGGCGGTCCTCACTCCGTTCGGACCGCCCTACTCCTCGAACTCGTCTTCGAACACGAACGTCCCGTCCTCCTGCACGCGCTCGCCGTCGACCTCGATGTACGACTCTTCGCTCATGTCGACGATCATGTCGACGTGGACCGCCGAGTCGTTGCGCTCGTTGCCCTCGCCGACGGTGTCCTCGTAGGCGCGGCCGACCGCCATGTGGACGGTGTCGCCCATCTTCTCGTCGAACAGCATGTTGTAGGTGAACTCGTCGATGGCGCGGTTCATCCCGATGCCGAGTTCGCCCAGTCGGCGCGCGCTCTCGTCGGTTTCGAGTACGTTCGTCAGCACGTCCTCGTTTTTCCCCGCGGAGTGCTCGACGATCTCGCCGCCCTCGAAGGTCACCCGGACGTCGGTGACCTCGCGGCCCTGGTGGTACAGGGGCTTGTCGAAGTACACCTCGCCCTCGACGGAATCCGGAACCGGCGCCGTGAACACTTCGCCGCCCGGGAGGTTACGCTCGCCGTAGTCGTTCAGGGTAGGGTTGCCCGCCACCGACATCGTCACGTCGGTCTCCTCGCCGGAGACGATCCGCACCTCGTCGGCGCCGTCCAGGATCTCGACCATGTTCGCCTGGAACGCCCGCTGTTCGTCCCAGTCGCGGAGGATGGCGTCCCAGACGAAGTTCTCGTAGCCCTCGGTGCTCATCTGGGCCAGTTGCGCGTTGGCGGGGGCGGGATACTGGGTGAGACACCAGCGCTTGGAGAGGCGCTCGTCCAGCAGGGGCTGCTGGGCGGCGGCGAAGGCCGTCGACACGTCGGGGTCGACGTCGCTCGTCTCGGTGGCGTTGTCGCTCCCGCGGATCACGACGTAGACGTCCATCTCCTCGTAGAGGGCCATCTGGTGGCCCGGGAGGTCGAACTCGCCGTCGTGGTTGCGGAGGTAGGCCCGCCGGAAGCGCTGGCCCATGCGGTCCCGGATCACGAGCGGGTGGGCGCCACGGTCGGCGATCACCTCGTGCAGCGCCGTCACCAGGTCCTCGGCCTCGGGGTGGGCGTCGATGACGACCCGGTCCCCGGCCTGCAGGTCGACCGAGTGGTCACAGATGATCTCGGCGTGTTCGCGTACGCGTGCGTCCATGGCCGATCCGTCGGTCGCGCCCGTGAAACCGGTTTCGTCGTTCGGTCGGCCGGCGGGAACCCCTCACTCGCCGGTCGCCCGCCACCGTTCGGCCAACTCGACCACGCGAGCGGCGTACGCCTCGCGCGCTCGCACCCACTCCGTTCCGCCGGCCTCGCAGGCCGCCACGACCCGCTCGAGCCGGTCCGCGTCGTAGTCCGAGGCGAGCGACATCGCCTGGAAGACCGGCGACGAATCCCGGTCCCCGCCGTCGTCGTTCGCGATCCGCTCGCGGATCGTCGCTTCGTCCATCGCCAGCGAGACCCTCGATCCGGGGATCGACTTCGACATCTTCGGCGCCCCGTCGAAGCCGGGGATCATCCGCGTGTAGACGCCGGCGATCCGGCCCTCGACCGACGCCGCGTCGCGAAAGCGGCGCGCCATCCGCGTCAGGTGGTGCTCGTCGATCCCGAACGAGAGGACGATCTGCTCGTACTCACCGGCGTACAGCGGGTGCAGGAAATCCACGCCGTGGAGCACGGCGCTGTGAGCGTCGGCCGCTTCCGAGGTGGGACCCGGGAATCCCGGGTCGCGCCCCTCGTCGACCGGGTCGGCTGCCCGCCGTTCGTCGGCCCGCTCGTACGCGTCGCTGACGGCCCGCTCCCACTCGGTCGGCGGGTCCCCGGTCGACGCTCCCCCGTCGGCCCACGAGTCGGGATCGTAGTACGGCGCCAGTAGCTGGGCGGTGTGCATCACGTCGCGCGCTTCCTCCTGCGTGCGCAGTCGCCCGCGATCCGGGTCGAACCCCAGGTCGCGGACGAACGCGCGGTAGCGCTCGGCGAGGGCACGCACGCGCTCCAGGGGCGCCCCGTTGTGGTACGGTTCGAGGTCGGCGATCACGAACTGGACGTCGAGGCCCGCTCGCTGGAACGCGACGGCGGTCCGGATCTGCCCGACGGTCCCGAGGTGGGGCGGACCGGTCATCCCGACGCCGGTCGTCACGAGCGTCCGTCGGTCGCGCACCCGCTCGAGGACGCCGGGGTCGTCGACGGCCACGAATCGTCGCCGGTGGGCCGCTCCCGGCGGGTCGAGCGGCCCGTCGACCCGGTCGTATCCGTTGCGCTCGCGGACGGTGTCGTAGTGGTCGGTCAGGTGCGTCACACGCGAGACGTCTATCCGAGCGGTAAAATGCTAATTCGTGACGGGGCATCAACCAAAACGGTCGGATAGCCGACAGTCGAGACGTGATCGGGAGACACCTCCCCGATCTCGGGGCCCTATCGTAGAATTCGGAAGACATCGCTCGGACGATCGCATGCCGTCGTACGATCGACCGGACAAACGGGTTCAAATTCTACGATAATCCGGGCTTACCGGCCGTTCGAAGCTCTATAACGAAATAGCGGGATCGACCTACCGGCATATCGTGCTATGGCGAACGACCAACTGAGGAATACGAGGCGGACGTTCCTGGCGGCGAGCGCGCTGGGGGCGCTGGCGGGGGCGGCGCCCGGCGCGAGCGCGCGTGAAACAGACGAAACGGCGGCCGAACCCGCCTTCGCGATCGACTGTTCGCGGGTGCGGGTCGACGACTGGGGTGACGCCACGGGCGCGCGCGCCGTCTTCGCCGACGGGAGCTACGTCGACGTCGGGTCGCCCGGCCGGGGGGAGCCCGAACAGTTCGGGGCGCCGGGACGGGTCGTCGAATCGGTCGTGTTCGAGATGGGGGGGAACGACGTCCGCGCGACGAACGACGACACCGACTGCGACCCCGGGGAGAAGGGGGTCACGTTCACGGAGTCGGCGGCGACCGTGCTCCCCGGACAGTTCCTCGACGTGGACGGCTACCCCGGGCGGCTGATGTCGCAGGTCGACCTGCGCTTCGTCGACGGGACCAGCGAGGAGAAGGTCCACCTCGACGGGCCGCCCTCGCCGAACGGTATCACGGGCGTCTACCGCGGGACCGGCGACCACGAGGGGAAAGTCATCGAGGCGGTCGAGATCTTCTACGACCTGCACTACGTCTCTCACTACGTCCGCAACCCGGCGGCGGACAAGTACCTGCTTGGCAAGGAGACCTGTCAGGAGCGCATCGTCGAGGTGATGGGCGCGACGGAGGGCGCCGTCGACTACGAGTTCAGCGTCGACGGCCCCGTCCGGGGCGTCTCGCTCTCGGACGGCCGGGGCGCCACCGTCGGCGGCAACGACGCGATCGCCGAGCGCGACGGGAGCGCGACCGTCACAGGTCGGACCGGCAACCCCGGCTACAGCGACGTCTACGCCGTGGGCGGTCCGGTCGCCGACTTCGCCCAGACCGGCGGCGACGGCGACTACGTCCTCCGGGAGGCCGACTGGGCGATCCGCGAGGACACGTCGCCGTCGACCGACCTGCTGGCGGTCGTCGCGACCGAGCAGGGCGAGGTCTCCTACGGGTTCACCGTCGACGGCACGGTCCACAAGGTCACCAACGCCGGCCCCAAACGCTCGGCCGCGGGCAACGACGAGGTGACCGAGAACGGCGACGGCACGACGACGGTCAGCGGCTTCACGGGCAACACCGGCTACGGCGACACCTACGCCGTCACCGGCGACGTCACCGACTTCGCGCGGACCGGCGGCGAGGCCGCCTTCTACGTCGAGTACAACGGCCACGAACTGTCGCCCGAGCAGCTCGTCGCCGCGGAGTGAGGGGCGGCGAGCGACGACCGGACGGGCCCGCCTCTCTGGACTCACTTTTTAGGGCGCGAACGCGTACGCCGCCCCATGATCGACCTGCGCAGCGACACCGTCACGAGACCCGACGACGCGATGCGCGATGCGGCTCGCGACGCCGAGGTCGGCGACGACGTCTACGGCGAGGACCCGACGGTCAACGAGCTCGAATCGCGCGTCGCCGACGTGCTCGGCACCGACGACGCGCTGCTGGTCCCCTCGGGGACGATGGGCAACCAGGTCGCCGTCCGCACCCACACCGAGCGCGGCCAGGAGGCGGTCGTCGAGCGCGAGAGCCACCTCTACAAGTGGGAACTGGGCGGGATCGCCCAGCACTCGAGCGTCCAGACCCGACCCGTCGACGGCGACGACCGCGGCGTCGTCGCGCCCGAACAGGTCCGAGAGGCGTACGTCGAGGCCGACGACCACCGCCCCGGGACCGGCCTCCTCGCGCTGGAGAACACGCACAACAGCAAGGGCGGCGCCGCCATCGCGCCCGAGCGCATCGAGGCGGCGGCCGTCGCCGCCCGCGACCTGGGGATCCCGGTCCACCTCGACGGCGCGCGCCTGTTCAACGCCGCCGCCGCGCACGACGTCCCCGCCGACCGGTTCACCCGCGAGGTCGACTCGGTGATGGTCTGCCTCTCGAAGGGGCTGGGCGCGCCCGTCGGCTCCGTGCTCGCCGGGAGCGACGAGTTCGTCGCGCGCGCCCGCCGCGTCCGCAAGCTGATGGGCGGCGGGATGCGACAGGCCGGGATCCTCGCCGCGCCCGGTCTGCTCGCCCTCGAGAACCGCCACCGCCTCGCCGAGGACCACGAGCGCGCCCGCCGGCTCGCGGCCGGGCTGGACGAGATAGCGGGGATCCGCGCGCCGGAACCCGAGACGAACATCGTCGTCGCGGAGACCGACGCGCCGGCCGAGGACGTCGTCGCCGCCTGCGAGCGCGAGGGCGTCGGCTGCGTCGCGTTCGGCGAGCACCGCGTGCGCTTTTGCACCCACTGGGACGTCGGCGACGAGGACGTCGAAGCGGCGATCACCAGCGTCGAGCGGGCGGCGGCGTCGCTATGATAGTGTGTATTGTAGGCCATTGCCGGTACGCGGCGACGGTGCGGCGACGGTGCGGCGATCCGCGATCGGGTCCGGACGCCGCTACCGGTCGCCCTGCATCCCCTCTTTGAACTCCTGCGCGGTCCGGCGGAGGAACAGGTAGAGGAAGAAGACGAACCCGAGGAGGACGACGACGATGAACGTGAGGACGGGGTTCTCGATGAAGACGGAGGCGAAGTCGCCGATCTGCATGTCCGCGGCTACCGCGTCGCCGGGCAAAGAGGTTTCGACCGGCCCGCTCGCGGTCCGACCGCGGGCGCGCGACCGTTCGACCGCGCGAGCGCGCCGCTCTCGCGTCTCCGAGCCGGGAGCGGCCGTCTCCCGTCGGCCGACCGCTAACGCGCCAGACGGGTGATAAGACTCATACTGCAGGGGTGCAAAGCGCGACGTGACATGTCGCTGTTGCCCTCCAAGCCCGACACCGCGGCGGCCGAGGACGCGGAGCCGCGGGTGGTCGGCGTCGAGAGCGACGACGCCGACGACCTGCTCTCCGCGCTCTCGTCGGGGACCGCCCGCCGGCTGCTGGGCGAACTCCACGAGGACCCCGCGCCGCCCGCCGAGCTCGCCGACCGCGTCGACACGTCGCTCCAGAACGCCCAGTACCACCTCGAGAACTTGGAAGAGGCCGGCGCCGTCGAGGTCGTCGACACCGCCTACTCCCAGAAGGGTCGCGAGATGGACGTCTACGCGCCCGCCGACCGACCGCTCGTGATCTTCGCCGGCGACCGGGAGAAGTCCACGACCATCCGGTCGGCCCTCTCGCGACTGCTGGGCGCCGTCGGCCTGCTGGCCGCCGTGAGCCTCGCCGTCCAGGCCCTCTCCGGTCGCGACCTCGTCCCCTCGTTCGGGAGCGCCGGCGGAGCGGACGTCCCCGCGGGCGCCGCCGCCCACACCCCCGTCCCGGACGCCGGCGTCGCCGCGTCGACCGGCGGCGCGAGCGGGCTCCCGCCCGGCCTCTTTTTCTTCCTCGGCGGTGCCGCCGTGCTCGCCGCCGGCTTCCTCGTCTGGTACGCGACCCGATAACCGTCCCCGCCCGGCTCTCGATCGGCGTCTCGACCGCTCGCCCCGCGTTCCGGCCGCCGCACCCGTCCGCTCCGACGCGTCTCGCGCCCCGTCGGCTACGCTCCCCGTCACTTCGCTCCGCCGGCGGTGACCTCGAACTCGTCGAACACCTCCCCGTCCGGCGCGACGAGCCGTCCGGTCAGGCCCGTCTCGGTCGGTTCCAGTTCCGCGTGTGCCGGTCGATACCACCGCGGGTCGGCGTGGCTCCCGGGATTCAGGACCGTGACCGCCCCCAGGTCGCGGTGGCCCGGTTGGTGGGAGTGCCCGACCACGACGACGTCGGCCCGCTCCTGGCGCCCCAGCAGCGGGCGGGCGGTGTCGCCGTGCTCGTGGCCGTGGACGACGACGAACCGGACTCCCCCGTGTTCGATCACTCGCTGCCCGGCGAGGCGGTCGCGGACCGCCGCGTCGTCGTTGTTGCCGTACACGCCGACGAACTCGCCGTCCGCCCCATCGTCGTCCGCCTCCGTTTCGCTCCCTGCCGAGCCCGCTTCGGCCTCGAACGCGTCCAGCACCGCCTCCGTGGTGAAGTCGCCGGCGTGGATCACCAGTTCGGCCTCGCGGACGGCCGTGAGCGTCCGACCGTCGAGTCTGTGCCCGTCCGTGCCGTGCGTGTCCGAGACGACAGTGATCACGGTTCGAGATACGTCCGCGCACCGATAGCTGTCCCGGCTCGGGAGGGGCGCGCCGGCGGACCGCGCGGAGACCCAAGGACTTTGGCGCGGCCGAGCGAGGTTCGGACGATGGCAGAGAGCAAGTCGGTCGTGATCGCGGCGCTCGTGGCGAACGCCGCCATCGCGGTCCTGAAGTTCGTCGGATTCCTCCTGACCGGCAGCGCGGCGATGCTCTCGGAGACGTACCACTCGATCTCCGACACCGGGAACCAGGTCTTCCTGCTCATCGGCATCCGCTACGGCGACCGCGAACGCGACCGGCAACACCCCTTCGGCTACGGGAAAGCGCAGTTCTTCTACTCGTTTCTCGTCTCGGTGCTCCTGTTCGGGATCGCCGGCTGGGAGTCCGCGAAACAGGGGTACAACGCGCTGACGGGCCACGGCGCCGGTCACGCGGGCGGCGAGGCGGTCACCTTCCTCTTTTTCACCTTCCAGCCGCCGGGATTCGATCCCGTCTACGTCAACTACGCCGTCCTCGTGGGGGCGATCTTCTTCGAGGGCTACGCCTTCCGGAAGGCCTTCGGCACGATGTCCCGCCAGATCGAGGAGAACGGCTGGTCGGGCTTTCGCGAGGGCTTTCGCAAGACCAGCGACGTGACCACGCTGACCGCGCTCACCGAGGACACCATCGCGATCACGGGCCTGGGGCTCGCGCTCGCGGGGATCACCCTCGAACAGGTGACGGGCGACGCCGTCTACGACGCGGTCGCCGCGCTGCTTATCGGGATCATGCTGATGACCTTCGCGATCGCGCTCGCCTGGGAGAACAAGCGGCTCATCCTCGGCGAGAGCCTCCCCGTCGAGGACGAGCGCGAACTGCGCGACATCGTGGCGGCCCGCGACGAGGTCGACCGCATCGTCGACTTCCGCACCGTCTACTTCGGGCCCGAACGCGTCGTCGTCTCCGCCGACATCGAGTTCCGACCCGGGCTGGACGGCGCCGAGATCGACGATATCATCACCGAACTCGAGGACGCGATGCGAGCGGCGAACCCGAGCGTCGGCAAGGTGTACGTCGAGCCCGAGGTGTGACGGGGCTCACGTCGGGGCGTCCCGCGTTCGACACCGCCCCCGTCCGGTGTCGAACCGGCCGATCACTTCCGCCGCGGTGGGGGCAGGCCTTTTATCCGGCGGCGCGAACACACCCACACAGTGGCGAGCGCGTCAGACCCCGACTACCTCCGCTTTTTCCCCTACGACGAGCCGTACGACCACCAGACCGAAGCGATGGGGACCATCTACGACGCGCTCGACGAGGCCCGGAACATCCTCTTCGAGGGGGCCACGGGGACCGGCAAGACGCTGGCCGCGCTGGCGCCCGCGCTGGAGTACGCGCGCGCGACGAACAAGACCGTCGTCATCACGACGAACGTCCACCAGCAGATGCGCCAGTTCGTCCGCGAGGCCGCAGCGATCACCGACCAGGAGCCGATCCGCGCCGTCGTCTTCCGCGGGAAGGCGTCGATGTGCCACATCGACGTCGGCTACGAGGAGTGTCAGGCCCTGCGGGACACGACCCGCGAACTCGTCGACGCCGAGGACGAGCGCGCCGAGCTTGAGGAACAGCAGCGCGCGCTGCTGGAGGAGAGCCGGGAGGGGAGCGCCGAGGCGGCCGACGCCCGCGGCGCCGTGATGGACGAACTCGAATCGGTCGAAGACGAGATCGACCAGATCCGCGAGGAGCGGAACGTCTGCGACCACTACTATCGCAACCTGACCGCCGACACCGACGCCTTCTACGGCTGGCTCTACGACGGCGTTCGCACGCCCGACGACGTCTACGACTACGCCGAGCGCGAGGGGATGTGCGGCTACGAACTGCTCAAAGACGGCATGGAGGGCGTCGATCTCGTCGTCTGCAACTACCACCACCTGCTCGACCCGATGATCCGCGAGCAGTTCTTCCGGTGGCT
>JBDGSU010000060.1:0-10718 GCA_042217395.1 Halosimplex sp. | reverse complement strand
AGCGCGTAGGTCCCCATCTTCAGGAGGACGCCCGCCAGCATCACCGACACCGGCGTGGGCGCCTCGACGTGGGCGTCGGGCAACCACGTGTGGACCGGGAAGACGGGCACCTTCACCGCGAACCCGGCGAACATGAGGGTGAACGCGATCAGCCGGAGCATCCCGGGCTGAATGCCCGCGAACGTGCCGAGGTTCCCGCTCGTCTGGAGCGCCTGGGCGATGGCGGGCAGATCGAACGTCGAGATGGAGTCGCCCAGCCCGAACACCAGGCTCATGAAGCCGACGAACATGACCAGCGTCGCCACGTTCGTGTAGACGAAGAACTTGATGGCGGCGTACTTCCGGCGCGGGCCGCCCCAGACGCCGATGAGGAAGTACATCGGGACGAGCACCGCCTCCCAGAAGACGAGCCAGAGCAGGAAATCCAGCGCGGTGAACACGCCGATCAGGCTCGCCTCCATCAGCAACATCAGCCCGTAGAACTGCGACTCGCGCTCGTCGATGGGCGTCCACGAGGACACCATCGCGAGCGTCGTCAGCACGGTCGTCAACAGGAGCAGCGGCATGCTGATCCCGTCGAGGCCGACGTGCCAGGCCAGGTCGTAGCGACCGAGGCTCACCCAGCCGAGCGTCGACTCGAAGGCGAGCGTCCCGCCCAGCAGCGCGTTGCCCGCGCCGTCGAACACCGAGTACATCCACAGCGAGACGGCGACGGGAACGAGACTCACCGCGGTGGCGAGTCTCCCCGCCCACTCGTCGGGCGCGAGGAACACGAGGAGCGCGCCGACGAGCGTCACGCCGACGAGCGCCTCGACGGGTCCGGCGATGGGCATCAGGCGCCACCTCCCAGGACCACGAAGACCACGAGCAACAGCGCGAGCGACAGGGTCATCAGCGCCGCGTAGTTCGAGACGACGCCCGACTGGATCCGGCGGACGCGCGAGCCCGAGAAGAGGCTCACGCTGCTGATACCGTTGACGACGCCGTCGACGACGCCCTGGTCGAACTTGTCCGCGGCCCGCGCAATCGGGACCGTCACGCCCTGTGCCAGCCACACCTGATACTCGTCCTGATAGTAGTTGTGCATGAGCAGCGTCTTCGCGCCTCCCAGCTTGTCAGTGTGCTCGACCGGTTCGGGCACGTTGTACAGCGACCACGCCGCACCGAGCCCGCCCAGCGCGAGCAACAGCGAGACGGCGCCCGGGATCAGCGGCGACAGCTCGGCCGCCTCGACGCCCGTGACCTCGTGGAGCAGCCCCTCCGCCCCGGTGTAGTGGTGGACCGACGTGGCCTCCAGGTTCCCGCCGAGCCACTGGTGGAGGAAGTCGATGTGCTGGGGGATCAGGTCGTTGACCGGCCCCATGTTGATGAGCCCGACCGTCGCCGCGCCGATACCCAGCACCGCCAGGGGCACCTTCACGTTCCAGCGCACGCCGTGGGGGTCCCGCGCCGTGTCGCTCCGGGGCTCGCCGTGGAAGGTGAGAAAGACCATCCGGAACGTGTAGAAGGCCGTGAAGAACACGGCCAGCAGCCCCATCGCGTATGCCAGCAGGAACAGCGTCCCGACGGCGCCGTCGGTCCCGAGCCCGTGGACGAGCGCCTCGTAGAGCACCTCGTCTTTGGACCAGAAGCCGGCGAACGGGACGATGCCGGCGAGCGCGAGCGACCCCGAGACGAACGTCCAGTAGGTCACGGGCATGCGCTCGCGCAGGCCGCCCATGTCCCACATGTTCTCGTTGTGGTGCATCGCGATGATGACCGACCCCGCGCCCAGGAACAGCAGCGCCTTGAAGATCGCGTGGGTGGTCAGGTGGAAGACCGCCGCCGTGTACCCGCCCGCGCCCAGCGCGAGCATCATGTACCCGTACTGCGAGATGGTCGAGTAGGCGAGCACCTGCTTTATCTCCTGTTTGACGACGCCCATCGTCGCCGCGAACAGGGCCGTGAAGCCGCCGATCAGCGCGATGACCGCGAGCGCGGTCGGCGAGAGCAGGTAGAACCCGTACATCCGGGCGACCAGGTAGACGCCGGCCGCGACCATCGTCGCCGCGTGGATGAGCGCCGAGACCGGCGTCGGACCCTCCATCGCGTCGGGCAGCCACGTGTGCAGCGGGAACTGCGCGGACTTGCCGACCACGCCGCCCAGGACGAGCATTCCGAGGACCGTGAACCACGTCCCCGGGTCGTAGCCGAACGTGCTCACGCCGCTGGCCTCGCCGTGCAGCGCCATCTCGGCCAGTTGCGGGAAGCTGTGGAGCGTCTGTGCGCCCTCGACGGGCGCGAACAGGCCGGTCCCGAACGTGGCGACGATGCCGACCACGCCGACGAGGAAGAAGTAGTCACCGAAGCGGGTGACCAGGAACGCCTTCTTCGCGGCCGACGGCGGCCCGTCCTCGCGGAACCAGAAGCCGATCAGGAGATACGAGCACAGGCCGACCAGCTCGAAGAACATGAACGCCATCAGGATGTTGTTCGAGAAGACGAACGCGAGCATGCTCGCGCTGAACAGGCCGAGCCCGGCGTAGTACCGCGGGAGCCCCGTTTCGCCCTCGTCGTTCATGTAGCCCAGCGAGAAGACGTGGACGAGCAGGGCGATGAGCGAGACGATGACGAGCATCAGCGCCGTCAGCGGGTCGACGAGCACGCCCAGCCGCAGCGTGACCGCGGTGTCGGCGACGCCGGCGACCCACGTGTAGAGGTTCTCGTTGTAGTACGTCTGGGGGCCCGTGACCCCGGCGACGGTCAGCGCGGTCCAGACCGAGAGGACCAGCGAGCCGGCGGTCGCGACGATGCCGGCCTCGGCGCCGCCTTTGGGCATGTACTTCCCGGCGAACAGGGAGACGACGAACGCCAGGAACGGGAGCGCTGCGATCGCGGGAACGAAGTCGAATGCACCTGCCATCTTACCACCTCATCGTAGCCGCTTTCGTGACGTCGACGTCGTCGAAGTTGCGATACAGCACGAGGATGATGCCGATGCCGACCGCCACCTCGGCGGCCGCCAGCGCCATCACGAACAGCCCGAACACCTGCCCCGTCAGGTTCCCGTAGTAAAAGGAGAACGCGACGAGGTTGATGTTCGCCGCGTTGAGCAACAGCTCGACGGACATCAGGAACATGAGCGCGTTGCGCCGCGTCAGGATGCCGTAGACCCCGATGCAGAAGACCGCCGCCGACAGCAGGAGGTAGTACTGGCTCTGGATCGCCATCAGTTCTCACCTCCGTCCGCGGACTCCGCGGGCGTCGAGCGCTCGCGGGTCTCTCCGGAGCGCCCGGCGACCCGGCGGCCGCCGTCAGAGCGAAGCTCTGACGAGGTTTCCTTCGCGCTGGTCAGGAAACCGCCGTCGGCGACGGCCTGGACGACGCTCTCGTCGCCCTCGCGGCGCGCGAGCGTGACCGCGCCGACCAGCGCGGCGACGAGCACGACGTCGATGATCTCGAAGGCGACGAGGAAGCTCTCGGCGCCGACCGCGCCCTGGTCGAGCATGTCGAACATCGCGTAGCCGATGCTGGCGGTGATCGAGCCGTCGGCGAACCCCGCCGGGTTCGAGAGCTGGCTCGTCAGGAAGACGTAGGCCATGACGGCGAACAGCGCCAGCGCGGCGAGGCCGTTGACGTAGTTGACGTCGGTCGCCAGCCGCGGCCGAGAGGTCATGTTGCCACCTCCTCGGGCTGGGATTGGGTCTCTGTGAGCATGATGGCGAACGTGATGAGGATGAGCACCCCACCGACGTACACCAGTACTTGCATCGCGGCGATGAACTCGGCCTGGAGCATGACGTAGTGCACTGCCACCGACAGCAGCGCCACGCCGAGCATCAGCGCCGAGTGCCAGACGTCGCGCATGACCACGACGCCCAGGCTGCTCCCCACTGTGACTATGGCGAACAGCGCGAACGCGATTGACTCGAGCAATGCCATCGTTGTCTCGAACCTCCTACCGGGCGCCCTTTGAAGATTTCTGTATCGTCCCGCGCGTGGCCGCTCACGCACGCGAAATCGTTAGAGATTCGACGCAATCGCCGCCCAGATCCCCCCGTAGCCCCCGGCGAGGCGCGCGCGCCGGCCCACGCGCCCCGTGCACGGTCGCTCTCGACCGCCGATCGACCGCCGTTGCTATCGCCTCGCGGCTCGCGCGCGCTCGCGACCGCGGTCCGAACAGCCCCCGAGAGCGCCCAGCCCCCGAGAGCGCCGCGGCCACCGTTCCGGTCGACTCGTCCCGTCACTCGAGCCGGCCACCGTCGTACCGCGAGACGTACCGGACGCCGATCAGGAGAAGTCCCAGTCCGACGCCGACGGTGACGACGCCGAAGGTCGCCGTCCCCAGCGGCGTCGCCGGGAGGTCGATCAGGA
This sequence comes from Halosimplex sp., assembly GCA_042217395.1. Classification (GTDB taxonomy): domain Archaea; phylum Halobacteriota; class Halobacteria; order Halobacteriales; family Haloarculaceae; genus Halosimplex. The sequence goes on along the minus strand of JBDGSU010000060.1, from coordinate 6,365 downwards.
AGAACAGCTCGGGGTCCAGACCGTCGGGGTTGACGTACCCGAGCAGCGCGCCCATGACCGCGGCGACTGCCAGCACGCTCGCGTACACCACCAGCACGACGCGCGCTCCCGCGACCCGTTCGGTCGGCACCGACCCGCTCGTGTTGGCCGTCATGTCCCGCCGTTTGGCGCGCAGGTGGTTAGCCTTTTCACATCGCGGCCGTACGCTCTACTATGAGCGACTTCGAAGACGACGGCGCCCGATTCTCGGAGAAAGAACTGCTCCTGTTCGTCCTCGTCGCGATCGCGGTCCTCATGGCCGTCTCCGCGTTCGTGCTCGTCATCGGCAGCTAACTCGGGCCCGACCGACGCCCGCGGTTCCACGCGAGTAGCGACGCGGCCGCTCCGTGTCCTGTGAACTCGCGTTCCGAGATGGCGTCTCGAACGGCGCGTCAGCAAGAGCGGCGAGCCCCCGGCAGCGGGGGTCGTCGAACCGTCAGTTCTCGGCGTCGGTCGCGTCCGGGTCTCCGGAGCCGTCGGCGACCTCGCCGCCGTCGGTCATCGCCTCGTCGGTCTTCGCCTCGTCGGTCTCGCCCCCGTCCGCGAGGGCGGTGGTGATGCGGCGTTCGTGCCACTGGAACTCCCGACCGTGCTGGTCGGTCTCTTTCAGGTCCCACGGGTCGGGGTCCTCGAGCTGGGGCCCTTCCAGCCAGGAGGAGACCAGGTTCCAGACGAAGATGACCTGCCCGAGCAGCAGGATGGCGGCGCCGACGGTGGCGGTCTGGTGCATGATCGTCATCATGTCCAGGGGCGCGACGGCGCCGTTGAAGTCGTACGTGGCGTACCTGCGCGGCATCCCGAGGTAGCCCAGGAACAGCATCGCGAAGAAGGTGACGTTGGTGCCGACCATCGAGAGCCAGAAGTGGGCCTTCCCGAGCGTGCGCTGGTACATCCGCCCGGTGTAGATGGGGAACCAGTAGTAGATGCCCGCGAAGACGGCGAAGCCGATGGCGCCCATCACGATGTAGTGGAAGTGGCCGACGACGTAGTAGGTGTCGTGGAGCACCTGGTCGACGGGCACCGACGCGAGGAACACGCCGGTCACGCCGCCGATGATGAAGTTCGAGACGAACCCGATACAGAACAGCATCGGCGTGGTCAGGCGCAAGCGACCGTTCCACATCGTGGTGATCCAGTTGAACGTCTTGACCGCGCTGGGGACGGCGATCGCGAGCGAGACGGCCATGAACGAGGCGCGCAGGCGCGGGTCGATGCCCGTCGTGAACATGTGGTGGGCCCAGACGCCGAAGGAGAGCACGCCGATCGCGAGGGTGGAGTAGACGACGAACTTGAACCCGAACAGCTCGCGGCCGGAGAACTTCGGGAGGATGTAGCTGACCAGGCCCATCGGCGGGAGCACGAGGATGTACACCTCGGGGTGGCCGAAGAACCAGAACAGGTGCTGCCAGAGGATCGGGCCCCCGCCCGTGTTGACCGCGTAGAACGTCGTCGCGAGGTTACGGTCGAGCAGGAGCATGACGATGGCGCTGCCCAGCAGCGGGAACGCGAAGAGGATGAGCGCCGACTGGGTGAGCATGGTCCACGAGAAGATGTCGAGGTTCGCCCAGGTGACGTCCTCGTCGCGCTCGGTGAAGATGGTCGCGATGAAGTTGATCGCCCCCATCGTCGCGGAGACGCCGGTGAGGTGCAGGCCGAGCAGCATCAGGTCGACCGCGGGGTTGGTCTGCTCGACCGACAGCGGCGCGTACATCGTCCACGAGGTCTGAGCGCCGGTCATCCCCGGCAGGAAGAAGCCGGCCCAGATGAGCAGCGCCCCGGGCGGGAGCAGCCAGAACGCGATGGCGTTGATCCGGGGGAACGCCATGTCGTCCGCGCCGATCAGAAGCGGGATGAAGTAGTTCGCGAACGCCGCGAGGACCGGCGTCCCGAACAGGAATAGCATCGTGATCCCGTGACTCGTCAGGATCGCGTTGTAGAACCGGTTCTCGAAGAGCGCGCCGGTCGGCGCGATGAGCTGCATCCTGATGAGGAAGGCCATCGTCCCGCCGACCGCGAACGCGATGACGGCGTAGGTCCCGTAGAGGAGCCCGATGTCCTTGTGGTCGACCGTCGTCAGCCAGCGGGTGATCCCGGCCGGTTTCTCGCGGTGGAGCGTGGCGCCGGCCTCGCCGTAGCCGCCGCCACCGCTCGCCAGCGGAGTGTACGAACGCCAGTCTTCGACCCGAGAGAGGAAGGCGGCGATGCCGACGAGGAAAATCCCCATCAACACCGTCAGCACGAGCTGCCCTGATGCCATGTCCGAACCTCGGGACTGGGGCCATATGAATGGTTAGGAAAGCCTTCTCCCGAACCCGTTCGCGTGTGTCTGTCTGGAACGGAAAACCGTGACGCTGTTCGCCCCGTGATCGGGCGTTTGGGGGCGTTACGAGCCGGCGTAGATCGGACTGTGGGAGAACCGGGGGGAAGCGATCGAGAACGGAACGGGGCCTCCGGACGGAGCGGCCGGCTGATACGGGTTCGGAGCAAGACGGCCGGGACCGAACCTCGGACTGCGTGCGGTCGACCGGGGACCGCTCGCTCCGAGTCCGTCTTACTCGTGGCCGTGATCGGCGTCCATCTCCTTCTCGGCGGTCGAGATGGCCTTCCCCGCGAAGTAGGTGAGCACGAGGAGCAGCGTCGCCGTGACGCCGACGATGGCGAACTGCAGGCTCGAGACGAGCGGGTCGACGCCCCAGGGCGTGAACAGCGTGAACGCCGCGATGAAAAACAGGAGGATCCCGAACGGGATGAAGTTGACCGTGAGGTCCAGGAGCGTGTCGCGGTCGAAAATCTTCTCTGCCATAGCCGGGGATTCGGCGACGCGAATAAATAGATTGGTGGTTCGCGCCCGCGAGGACCGGGTTCGGCGACCGGTCCGCGACCCCCAGGCGATTCGGCCCCGGTCTCGGTTTCGGGGTCCGACGGGTGGGCGGTCAGATGTCCTGACTTCGGCCGGCGGCCTGGCTGACGACGCCGGCGACGGCGAGCATCGCGCCGGCGACCGCGACGGCGAGGCCCCGCCCGACGACGCCGTTGGGGTCGGCGACCACGCCGAGCAACCGGTCGACCGAGAGGGCCGGGATCTGCGTCGCGACGAGCACCGCCCCGAGGGCGACGAAGCCGACGCCCAGCAGGGCGAGCGTCCACCAGGGGCGCCGGGAGTAGCCGGACTCGGTCAGGATGCCGGCGACGCTCGCGCCCAGGAGGAGGATCCCGCCGACGGCGACCGGGAAGACCCCGAGAAAGACGCCGACTTCCGAGAGTGCGAAGCCAACCGCGACGAGCAGCGGCCAGGGGCTGGCCGTGCGGTACTGGTCGGAGAGGCCCGGTTGCTCTTCCATACCGCGGCTTGGGACCGGTGGGTCAAATGCCCACCGGAGTCGGCCCGGACCGCACGCGCGACGCGGGACGTGGGCGCAAAGTATTTGGTTCGCATGGGGCTTGTCACAGACAATGACCACGCGCGCTGTGGAGCAGTTCGACGAGTGGGAGTCGTCGCCGTTCCGCGACGGCTATCGCGGCCTGCACGACCTGGCCGACGGGGAGTTCTCCGGGATCGTCCAGGCGGGCCACGCGAAGCTCTGTATGCTCAACGGGACGGTCGTCGGCGTCCTCGACGGCGACATCGGCGACTTCGAGGACGCGACGGGGACCGCCCACGAGGCGCCCTCGCCCGCGCTCCCGCTCCTCGCGCTCATGCAGGAACGCAACGACGAGGTCCGCGCGAAGTACTACTCCGAGGACACGCCCCTCTCCGAGGTCGACGACACGCTCGCGGACGGCGGATTCACCGGCTTCGTCGAGCTCTCCGAGAACGTCCTCAGCGGCGATTACTACGTCGTCTACCACCGCGGTCGCTCGATGGCCGTGGCGTGGGTCGGCAACGCCGGGCAACTGCTCACCGACGACGAGGCGTTCGACCGCGCCGACGGCGAGGTCGGCATCTTCCACGTCCGTCCCGCGGAGATCGACGCCATCGAGATCCCCGCGGTCGAGGAGGGCGACGCGGACGCGGCCGACGGGGCCGAGGCGGCCGGCGGAGCCGCGCTCGGGACCGAAGCCGCCGACGAAGGCGGTGGGACCGAGGCCGACGCCGTCGACGACGCGTCCGGGGGAGCCGGCGACGCCGCACACGGCGAGCCCGTGACCGCGGCCGACGACGGATCCGGCGCGGCGGCCGACGACGACTCCGGCGTGGCGGTCGACGACGACCAGGCGGAGCCGGGGTCCGGAGGGGCGAACGCGTCCGACGCCAGTCCGGGCCAGGGTGCGAGCGCGTCTGCTGACGAGCGGCCCGCCGGGACCGACGGATCGCCGTCGGACGGCCGCGAGGTCACCGAGACGTCGTTCGACCGCGACGACGCGGCCGGCGCGTCGACGGACTCCGACGAGCCTAGCCGGTCGGACGACGCCGGCGAATCGGCCGATCGGACGGTCGACCGAGACGAAGCTGCGCGGTCCGGGGACCGACGGACGGGCTCCGATCGTCGGGACGACGGGAGTCAGACCGACCGGACGGCCCGGGACCGGACGGCCCGGTCCGGCGACGCCGGGACGGACTCGGGACCGGAGCGAGCGAGCGGAACCGGCCGCTCCGCGGGCGCCGACCGTCGGGACTCCCGCAGCCCGTCCGCCCGCCGGAGCGGGGACCGGACGGCGGACGCGCGGGCGGACGACCCCGCCGAGGAACGGACGACCGACGCCCGGACCGACGACAGCGGGGCCGACGCCCGGGCGGGGGGCCGCTCGGGCGCCGCGCCGACCCGGACCGACGCCGCCGAATCCGAGGGGCGGTCGCGGGAGACCTCGGTCGGTCGGACGGGCGAGCGGTCGGGTTCGGACGCGGCCGGCGTCGCCGGCGAGTCGGCCGAGGGATCCGCGAGTTCACCCGACCAGCTGGCCACCCATACCGTCCCGTCGCTCGACCCGTCACGGACGACGTCGGCGGACGCGGACGACGAGTCGGTCGACGCTCCCCCGGCGAATGCGACGGTCGAGTCGGCACCGTCGACAGCCGCGGACCGGTCCGCGATCGATCCCCCGGATAGGGCCGCGGGGGGCGGCTCGGAGCGGTCGGCCCGGGACGGACCGGCCGCCGGCGCGAGCGACCGGCGCCGGAGTGAGGAGGCCGGTCGCCGCGAGCGCGCCGACGGTGCGGCGAGCGCTGGAGGGGGTGACCGCGCGAGCGCACGCGTCGAGGACCTGGAGACCGAACTGGCCGAGCGGGAGGCGACGATCGATGACCTGGAGGCCGAACTGGCGGCGGCGGAGTCGGAGCGCGAGGACCTGCGCGCCCGACTCGAGGACGTGCGCACCGAGCGCGACGACCTCCGTGACCAGCTGGAGCGCGCCGAGTCCGAACGCGACAGCCTCGAGTCCGAGCGCGACTCGCTGGAGTCGACGGTCGACGACCTCGAGGCGGAGGTCGCGCAGCTCGAATCGCAGATCGACGAGATCGAGGCGGAGTTCGGCGCCGCGGTCGACGCCGACCGGCGACTGAGCCCGGGCGAGGCGCTCGACCAGACCGACCTCTTCGTCCGCTACGAGTCGAAGGGTAAACCGACGCTGGAGACGGCACACGCCGGCGAGGCGTCCCGCGAGGACGTCGGCGAGAACCTCGGACTGGAGTACCACACCCAGTTCGAGCGCGCGAACGTCTCCGTCGGCGGACGCCCGTTCGACGAGTTCCTCCGCGAGACGATCCAGTTCCGGTTCGTCGACTGGGTGGTCAACCACCTGCTCTACGAGATCCGCGACACCGGGAAGGTCGCCGAGCTACGGGGGATCTACGACGCGATCCCCCAGATCGACCGCGTCGAACTCGACGGGGCGATCGCGACGGAATACACCGAGGACGGCCAGGAACGGCGCTCGCAGGAATCGTTCGACGTGGTCATGCGCGACCGGATGGGCAACGCCCTGCTGACGGCGAACATGAACGACTCCCGGCAGGCCGCGACCGAGAGCATGATGTCGACGTTGGTCACGGCCTCCTCGCACGTCGGCGAGTCGACGGCGACGCTCGGCGCCTCCTTCTTCGTGACGTCGAGTTTCTTCGAGCCCGAAGCGCTGGAGACCGCCGCGGAGGCCACGAGCGGCGGGCTGCTCAGTCGCGACAAGCGCCAGAACTTCGTGAAGCTCTCGCGCAAGCAGGGGTACCACCTCTGTCTCGTGGAAGCGCGAGAAGACAAATTCCACCTGGCCGTTCCGGAACTCTGAGGCCAGTCGCGGACGGCAGAAATCAGCTCTCGACTTCGGCCGCTTCCTCGATTGTATTCGGATAGCGTGATTTGAGTTCCGGCGGTAGAGATGCCACTCACGGTGAA
>JBDGSU010000002.1:0-10888 GCA_042217395.1 Halosimplex sp. | reverse complement strand
TTCGGCGGGATGCCGTGATTCTCACGCTGTTTCACTGTGTTCGGCAAGAGCCATAACTAATTCACGCCCATCGTAATTCTCGGCGTGGGTGCACTGGTTAGCGTCGCAGGTCCGCGAAGAACACCCGTCCCGCAAGCCTTTCACCTCACAAACTGATAACTCTTGAACAGGTACGCATCTTATTTGAGTAGCCGATACTTTTATCACTCCTTCAAACAACGGGCTCCCCGTGTCCGGATTGGGACGGTATCGCCCGCTCACTTCACGAATTCACCCTACGAGGGAGGGGGGCAACCCCCTAGAAAGCGTACGCTGTCCCGTGATTCAAGCGCGTGCGCAAGGAGGATGGGTTGGGGCGGAGTTGAACCGCCGACTTCCTCCGTGTGAAGGAGGTATCATAACCGGACTAGATCACCAACCCGCTCACCCGTCGCTACTCCAGCGCCGCCCTTAAGAATTGCTTTCCGAAGTCGCCCCTACTGTTCGACCTTTCGCCCGCGGTACTGGCCGATCGCCGCACGCGCCTCCCCGATGGCCTCTTTCGCCTCGCCCTCGGCTTTCGCCTGCACCGACTTCAGATCGGCCCGGATCGCTTCGACCCGACCCGGCTCGGGCTCGCGCTCCCGACCGGTTATCCCCCGGACCTTCGACTCGACGGGCGCCAACTCTTCCTGGACGCCCTTGCTCGCCGTCTTCCCCGCTCGCTTCAGGTAGTACAGGGTGTCCTCGAAGTGCCTGTTCATATCTGTCCCTACGGCGCCGACAGATATATGTCTTCTCCCGATCGGACCGGTGAGACGGGTGCCGACCGGTCGACCCAGGCCAGTACGATCGGCGATCTCGACGGCGGCGGCCCGGCGTCGCGGTTCGGCCCGCGCCGGGAGCGGGGTCGAGTGCGGTAGGTGCGCGCGGTCGAACGGAGCCACTCGGCACACACTTACGCGCGCAGCCGAAATCGGGGCCTATGTTCGACCGGTTGTCCATCCCCACGTCGTTCCAGGTCGGACCGGTCAACGCCTACCTGGCCGGCCGAACGCTCGTCGACCCCGGGCCGGATAGCGACGAGGCGTGGTCGCACCTCACGGGCGAGCTGGCCGAGCGCGACCTCGCGCCCGAGGACGTCGAACAGTTGCTCGTCACGCACCCGCATCCCGACCACTTCGGCCTCGCGAAGCGCTTTCGCGAGCGCGGCGCGACGGTCGTCGCCCACCCCGACGCGGCGGCGGTCATGACCGACTTCCCGAGCCGCCTCGAGACCGAGCAGGCCTTTTTCCGCGACTTCTTCGCGCGCTGTGACATGGCGCCCTCGAGGGCCGACGCCGTGGCCGAACTCCTCGGCGCGTTCGTCCACTACGCGCCGAGCGTCGCCGTCGACCGCGCGGTCCGCGCCGGCGATTCGGTCCGCGTCGGCGGGCGCGAACTCGCGGTCGACGATCTGGTCGGTCACGCGACCGGCGAGGTCCTCTTCGCGTTCGACGGCCCGACGGGCCGAGAGGCGCTCGTCGGCGACAACGTCCTCGCGGAGATCACGCCCAACCCCTTCCTCCAGCCGCCCCCGAATCCCGGGACGGACCGCCCGCGCGTCCTCCCGGCGTACAACGAATCGCTGGCCGAGTTACGCGACGCTGGTCACGACCGCTACCATCCGGGCCACCGCGGTCGGATCGACGACCCGCCAGGTCGCATCGACGCCATCCTCGCCGAGCACGACGAGCGCACCGAGCGCGTGTACGACGCGCTCGCGGAACCGACGACGCCGGTCGAGGTCATGACCGAACTGTTCGGCGACCTCCCCGCGACCGAGCAGTTCCCCGGCATGAGCGAGGCCGTCGGCCACCTCGACGTGCTCGAGGCCGCCGGTCGCGTGACCGTCCGCGAGGACGACGACACGCTGTACTACGAACGCACCGAGTGACGCCGGGCGGTCGTCGAGCGGACTCGCCGCCGTCGTGGCGGCGCCGACGGATTCGCTCAGTAAGTCGGCTGTTCCTCCCGGACGCCCTCCCGCTCGTTCACGACTCTCGCGAGCGTGAACAGGAGGTCCGAGAGCCGGTTGAGATACACCAGTGCCGCCTCGTCGACGCCGTCCTCGGCCTCGGCGAACGCGACCGCGCGGCGCTCGGCGCGCCGGCAGACCGCCCGCGCCTGGTGGAGCTTCGCCCCCGACTCGGACCCGCCGGGAAGGACGAAATGCTCCAGCGGGTCGAGTTCCGCGTCGAACTCGTCGATGGCGTCTTCGAGACGGTCGACGTGTTCCTCGCGGACGCGCGGGTCGTCCTCGTCGGGGGCGGGGTTGGCGAGGTCGGCCTGGACGACGTGGAGGTGGTTCTGGACCTCGCGGAGGAGGTCGTCGACGTCGTCGTGGCCGGTGGGCCGGACCGACCCCACGAGCGCGTTCACCTCGTCGACGGTCCCGTAGGCTTCGATCCGGGGACTGGCCTTCGAGACGCGGGACATGTCCCGCAGGTCGGTCTCGCCCTCGTCGCCGCGACCCGTGTAGATCTTCATACGCGCCGGTCGGGCGGCCAGCGACTTAACTCCGGACCCGAACGGTGCGGCGCTCCCCGGACGGACCGGACCTCGGACCGGTGGGGCGGACCGCCCGAAATCAGCACGTTAAATTACCGGCGTGCAGAAGCCGCGGGTATGAGCGAAGTCATCCAATTCGAGTGCCCGGTCTGCGGGGAGGAAACCGAGTTCTTCCAGGCCGCGAGCATGCAGGTCCACCTCGGGAAGAAGGTCAAGTGGCACTGCTCGGAGTGTGGCTACGGGTTCGTCCGCATCGACGGGACCGTCGACACCAGCAAAGCCAGCGCGTGAGACGGAGTCTCGCACGCGCGTAGCGGGTCGACCGCCCGACCGCGTGGGACCGATCCCGGACTGGCTCTCACGAGTTCGTCTCACTCCGCGGCGGGCGTCAGCGAGAGGACGACGGCGGTGCCACCCAGGTCGCTCTCCTCGAAGCGCATGCGCCCGCCGCAGGAGTCACACACCCAGCGGACGATCCAGAGGCCGAGCCCGCTCGCGTGTTCGAGCTGCGTGATCTCCGAGGCGTCGTCGACGGCGATCCGCTCGTACTCGGGGATGCCCGGGCCGTCGTCGGCGACGCTGAGGGCGATCCGGGCGCGCTCGCGCTCGGACTCGATACGGACGCGGACGCGCTCGCCGCCGTACTCGACGCTGTTTTTCAGCAGCTCGGTCAGTGCGAGTTCGATCCGCCCGTCGCCGACGACGGACACGTCGTCGACCTCGGTCTCGATAGTCGCCGCGGGGCACTCGTCGCGGTACTCTTCGACCACGCTGTCGACGACGCCGCCGATGGCGACGCTGTGGTCGCGAAGCGACCCCTCGCGCATCGTCCGGTCGAGCGACCGTGCGCGGTCGCTCAGCGACGCCACGTCCGAGGCCGTCCGGATGAGCGTTTCGGCCCACTCGGTGACGGTGTCGTCGTCGACGCGGCCCGCGATCATCTCCGCGTACCCGAGGACGACGTTGAGGTCGTTACGGAGGTTGTGCCGGAGGACGCGGTTGAGCACCTGCAACCGGCGTTCGCGCTCTTTCTGGTCCGTGATGTCGGTGTAGATACCGAAGCTGTTCGTCCCCTCCCCGTCGATGCTGTAGGGGACCCCGCGAAAGAGGAAGTCCCGATACCCGTCGGCGGTCTCGCGGCGCACCTCCTGCTGGACGACCTCGCCCGCGGCCGCTCGCTGGTCGAGGCGGCGCCCGGTCTCGCGTTCGTCCTCGGGCAGGACGAACTCGTTGATCGACTCCCCGACCACGGTCTCGGCGTCGTAGCCGAACACGTCCGTGAACGCGTCGTTGACCGTCGTGACGACCGGACGGCCGTCGTCGTCGAGCGACGCCTCGACCACGGCGTCCGGGAGGTTGTCGAACAGGTACGAAAAGCGGTCGCGCTGGGTCTCGAGGCGCTCGCGCGTCTCGACGAGCTCGGTACGGTCGCGGACGACGCCGACGGTCCCGGCGAACCCGTCTTCGGCCGGGAGCGGCGAGACCTCGATCTCGCCGGGCAGCCGTTCGCCGTCGGTGCGTTCGAACGCCGTCTCCAGCGTCCGGCTGACCGACCCGTCGGACCGGACGCCCTCGGTGACCGCCTCGACGGCGGACGCGTCGGCCAGCACCGACGCGACCGGCGCGCCGACCAGTTCCTCGCGCTCGAGGCCGAGCCACGCGGCCAGCGGTTCGGTCACGAGCGAGAAGCGTCCGGCCTCGTCGGCGACGTACACCATGTCCTGCACGTTCTCCAGGACCGTCCGGTACTGGACGAGTTCGGCTTCGCGAGCGACGCGCTCGAGCGCGACCGCCGCGTTCGAGGCGAGGATCTCGGCGAGCGAGCGCGCGAGGTCGTCGAACGCGTCGGGCTCGGCGGCGCCGATACTGACCGTCCCCGCCTCGCCCAGCGGTACGTACAGCGTCTCTTCGACCGAGGGCGGGAAGTCGACAGCGTCGGGTTCGACGTCGTCGGGCGCGTGGAGGATCGCGCCGGCCTCGAAGGCGCGTCCGGGGCCGCCCTCTCCCGGGGCGTAGTCGGGACGATCCCCGACCCGAATCGGGCCGCTCTCGCCTCCGGCGACGGGTTCGAGCCGGTCGCGCTCCGGGTCGTACAGCCGGACGACCGTCAGTTCGTACCCCAGCGAGTCGGCGACGGCGTCGGCGACGATCTCGGCCACCCGTTCGCGGCTGTGCGCGCCCAGCAGCGCGCGCGACGACTCCAGCAGTTCCGCGAAGCGCTCTCGGGCCCGCCGTAGCTCTCGCTCGCGCTCTTTCCGGTCGCTGACGTCACGGATGACCCCGGCCGTCCCGGCGAACGCGCCACGCTCGTCGGTCAGCAACGTCATGTGGTCCTCGGCCTCGATGGGGTCGCCCGAGCGGGGCTGGAGCTCGAGTTCGAACGTCGTCTCGACGCTGTTGCCGTAGACGATCTCGCGGAGTTTGTTCTCCGCGCGCTGGACCGTCCGCTCGTCTTTGATCGTCGACGTGTGCTCGCCGAGCAGTTCCCCGCGGTCGTACTCGGTGATCTCGACGAGCGCGTCGTTGACGACCTCGAAGCGCCCCTCGTCGTCGAGCGCGTAGACGCCGTCGTCGACCGCCTCGATGATCGCCTCGTAGCGTTCGAGCTCCTCGCGGCGCTCGCGCTGGTCGGAGACGTCGCGTATCACCCCCGCCACCCCGACGACGTCGCCGTCCTCCGTGATCGCCGTCAGGTGGTCCTCGGCGGGGACGGGAGCGCCCTCCCGCGGCACGACCGTCGTCTCGAACGTCACCGACTCGACCTCGCCGCGGACGACCCGCCGGATCTCCGGAAATACGCGCTCCATCGCCGACTCGTTCGTGATCAGCGAGACGTGCTCGCCGACGAGCTCCCCCGGGTCGTACCCCGCCATCTCGGCCAGCGTCTCGTTGACGTCGACGAAGATACCCTCTCTGTCGAGGACGTACAGGCCGTCGTCGACCGCCGCCAGCGCCGTCTCCGCCACGCCCGCGTCTACGTCGGGGACCCCCTCCGGGTCGCCGCTCCCGTCGCTGTCAGCCACCGGTTCGCCGCCGTCGGCGTGTGTCGCCGCTCCGTCCCCGGTTCGCGTCGCCGCTTCGTCGTTCGCGTGCGCTCCCGTCCCCTCGCCGGCGGCCGCCTTCGCCGGCCCGTCGGCGGGGAGGTGCGCCCGGACGCGCTCGCCGATCGACGCCTCGGTCGCGGACCGCGGGTGATACTCCGTGACGCCCAGCCGCGTGGCTGCCGCCGCGAGCTCGCCGTCGGGCCGTCCGGAGACGAGGACGACCGGTTGTTCGTGGCCGAACTCGCGGACGCCGGCCAGGGCGTCCAGCGGGTCGACCGTGTCGCGGCGGTCGGCGTCGGCCGTCTCGAACTCGTCGTCGGCCGCCTCGGACTCGCGGCTGGCCTCGACGGGAGCGACCGCGTCCGGCGCTTCGACGACGACGCACGCGACGTCGGTCGTCGCGAGCACCGACAGCGCCCGCTGCGTCGTCGACCGCTCCTCCACCCGCCACCCCTCGCGTTCGAGGGTGGTCGGCCACTCCCGCTCGGCGGGCGGCCCGACCACGAGAACCCTCGCGTCCATTCGTGGACTCGAGATAGAATTTCAGCCATATAGCCGCTTCCCTCCGATTATCGAAACTGAATCGCCCCGGCCGCGAAGCGGCTCGATCCGGGTCGGTCGGGCGGTTCGCGGGACGCTACTCTTCGAGCGCGTGCCAGGAGAGACGCGGCTCGCGCGCCGCGCTCACCTGGTCGATCCGGCGAGCCGCGGTCCGCTCGGGCGCGGCCTCGAGCGTCTCGTCGTCCTCGCTCGCGACGGCGTCGAACGCCGCCGCCAGGTCGTCGAGCGAGTCCTTCGTCTCGGCTTCGGTGGGCTCGGTCATCAGCGCCTCGTCGACGATCTCGGGCCACTTGGTCGTCGGCGGGTGGACGCCGTAGTCGAGCATCCGCTTGGCCGCGTCCGCGGCGTCCTGCTCGCCCGCGCTCGCGACGAATTCGTGGTGGAACGGGCCGTAGGGAACCTCGTAGTCGATCTGACTCGCCAGGTAGTTGGCGTTGAGCACGGCCTTCGCGCTCGCGTCGGCCAGCCCGGCGTCGCCCAGTCGGGCGATGTAGGCGAAGGCTCGTACCAGGACGAGCCAGTTGCCCGAGAAGCCGTGGACCTTCCCGATCGACCGGGCCGGCTCGTAGCGCTCGTAGCCGCTGCCGTCCGACTGCCGGCGAACGTGCGGCGTCGGCAGGAACGGCGCCAGTTCCTCGGTCACGCCCACGGGACCCGCGCCCGGACCGCCGCCGCCGTGGGGCGTCGCGAACGTCTTGTGGACGTTGTAGTGCATCACGTCGAAGCCCATGTCGCCCGGTCGCGCCCGACCGAGCAGGGCGTTGAGGTTCGCGCCGTCGTAGTACAGCAGGCCGCCGGCGTCGTGGGTGATCTCCGCGATCCGCTCGATGTCGCGCTCGAAGAGCCCGAGCGTGTTGGGGTTGGTGAGCATCAGCGCCGCGGTGTCCTCGCCGACCGCCGCCTCGAGCGCCTCGAGGTCGACGCGGCCGTCGTCGGCGCTCGGGAGTTCGACCACGTCGAAGCCCGCCATCGCCGCCGTCGCGAAGTTCGTCCCGTGGGCGCTGTCGGGGATGACGACCTCAGAGCGGTCGTCGCCGTTGGCCTCGTGGTAGGCCGCGGCGATCCGGATGCCGGTGAACTCGCCCGCGGCGCCCGCCGGCGGCTGGAGCGTCACCGCGTCCATCCCGCCGATGCGCCCGAGGTAGTCCTGCAGCGTCGCCTGCAACTCGAGGGTCCCCTGCACGCTCCCCGCCGAGCGGTCGGGGTGGACCGCCGCCGAGGGGTCGGCGGCCACGTCCTCCGAGAACTTCGGGTTGTACTTCATCGTACACGAGCCCAGCGGGAACGGTCCGCTGTCGACCCCGTAGTTCATCTGGGACAGGCGCGTGTAGTGACGCGCCAGCTCCGGCTCGGCGAGGCCCGGCAGCTCCAGCGAGTCGCGGGTCAGCTCGTCGGGCAGCGGCGAGTCCTCGCCGATCTCGACCGTCGTCGAGTCCTTCTCCGAGAGGAGCGGCTCGTACTCCCCGTCGTCCGTCCAGCGGGCCTGGTCGTAGACCGTCCCCGCGTCCGGGGCGTGCTCGCCCGGGCCGTCCCCGGTCTCGGCGCCCCCGCCCGCCGCGTCGGGCGCGTCGTCGCTCATCTCAGGCCACCTCCGCGACCGCGTCGACGAAGCGGTCGACGGCGGGCTCGTTCGCGTCGGTGACACAGACCTGGATCCGGTGTTCGCCGACGACGTGGACGGCGAAGCCCGCGGACTCGAGGTCGCTCGCCACCGCGGCGGCGGGCTGGTCGGTGTGGGCCTGGAACTCCCGGAAGTGGTGGCGGTCGTGGACCGGCGCCTGCACGCCCGCGACGTCGTCGAGCCGCTCGGCGAGATCGCGGGCGAGCACCACGCAGTCCTCCGCGAGGTCGACCAGCCCGTCCGGCCCGAGCGTCGCGACGTGGATCGCCGTTCGAAGCGCCAACAGTGCCTGGTTCGTGCAGATGTTGCTCGTCGCCCGCTCCTTGCGGATGTGCTGTTCCCGGGTCTGGAGGGTGAGCGTGTACGCCCGGCGGTCGCTCGCGTCGGTGCTCGCACCGACGAGCCGACCGGGCACCTGCCGGAGGTACTCCTCGCGGGTGGCGAACAGCCCGGAGCCCATCCCGTAGGCGGTCCCGAGACCGAGCGAACTCGCCTCGCCGACGACCGCGTCGGCGCCGACGTCGGCCGGGCGCTCCAGGAGCGCGAGCGCGACCGGGTCCGATCCCAGCACGAACAGCGCGTCGTGGTCGTCGGCGAGATCACCGATGGATCCCAACGACGGCTCGATCCCCCCGCAGACCGCCGGATTCTCGGCGTAGACCATCGAGACGTCGCCGGCGAGGGCGTCGGCGAGGCCGTCGAGGTCTGCGGTCCCCTCGTCGGTCGGGTAGGCCTCGACCGTCATGTCGGGACCGGCGGCGTACTGTTCGAGCACGGCGCGTTTCCCCTCGCGCAACCGGTCGGGGACGAGGACGCGGTCGCCCGAGACCGAGCGCACACGCCGGGAGAGCGTCGCGGCCTCGCCCAGCGCGGTCGCGGCGTCGTACATCGAGCAGTTCGCGACGCCCAGCCCCGTGAGTTCGACCAGCATCGACTGGTACTCGAACAGCGCCTGGAGAAAGCCCTGGGCGACCTCGGGCTGGTACTGCGTGTAGGAGGTGAGAAACTCCTGGCGGCCCGCCAGGTCGTCGACCAGCGCCGGGACGTAGTGGTCGTAGTGGCCCCGTCCCATGAACTCGGTCACCTCGTCGTTGCGCCCGAGTATCCGGCGCGCGTCCCGTCTGACCGTCCGTTCCTCGCGGGCCTCGATGCCGAACTCGCCGTCGAAGCGGACCGACTCGGGGATGTCGAACAGTTCCTCCGCGCCGTCGGCGCCGACCGCCTCCAGCATCGCCTCGGTGTCGGCCGCGTCGCCCGGCGCGTACGGGCTCCCGCGCGTCCGCCGTGTCATTGTCGTCCCTCGCGTGTCATGGTGGTCCTCCGTCGGGAGATGGGGGATCGTATCGGGCGCTCGCACATGAGCCTCCCGTTTCCGCCCATCGCTCGCAGCCCGCGGGCGAACCGACCGACGGCGCCCGGAGTCTCGGTCGACGGGAACCGGAACCCGTCTTTATCAGTCGCCGCTGCGGAATCCGGGTATGGAAGTCGTCGCGAGCGACGATCCGATGATCGACGCCGACCTGCTGGGGGAGCGACTGGGAGCCGACGCGACCGTCACCGTCGCCGAGACCGACACCGAAGCGGCGACGATCGGCGCCGCTCAGGACGCCGAGGCACTGATCGTCGACGTATCGACCCCGGTCTCCGCCGGCGTGCTGGCGGCCTGCAAGGACCTCCGGATCGTCGCGCGAGCGGGCGTGGGCATCGACAACGTCGACGTGCGGGCCGCGGCCGAGCGGGGCGTCGTCGTGACGAACGTCCCGGAGTACTGCACCGAGGAGGTGGCGACTCACACCGTCTCGCTCGCGCTGGCCTGCCTGCGGAAGCTCGGCGCGTCCGACCGCGACGTGAAAGGGGGCGGGTGGGACTGGCGGGTCGGCGGCGAGACCCACCGGCTCTCCGGGCTCACCTTCGGATTCCTCTCGTACGGTCCCATCGCCCGACGCGTCCGCGAGATCACGTCGGGGTTCGGGGTCGAGTACGTCGCCCACGACCCCTACGTCGACGCCGCGGCGATGCGCGCAGACGGCGTCGAGGCGGTCGCGTTCGACGAGTTGCTCGACCGGACGGACCTGCTCTCGGTGAACGCGCCGCTCACCGAAGAGACCCGCGAGATGGTCGACGCGGCGGCCCTCGAGCACCTGCCCGACCGCGCCGTCGTGGTCAACACCGGCCGCGGGGGCGTCGTCGACGAGGGCGCGCTCGCCGACGCGCTCGAGGCGGGCGAGATCGCGGCGGCCGGCCTCGACGTGTTCGCCGACGAACCGCCCGAGGGATCGCCGCTGTTCGACCGCGAGAACGCCATACTGACTCCGCACGCCGCGTGGTACTCCGAGGAGGCGCGCGACGAACTCAACCGGACGGTCGCGGCGAACGTCCGGGCCGCCCTCGACGGCGAGACGCCGCCCGACCGGGTCGACCCCGAGCTCGGCTGGGTGTGAGCGGAGCGCCGGGCGGCCGACGGCCCCGATCCGCCGCCTACTCGCCGACCTCGATCCGCGTGCCGGGCCGGGAGTCGTCCGCCGAGAGCGGGAGGCGGACCTCCAGCACGTCGTCGCGGTAGGTCGCCGTGATATCTTCGGGGTCGACCCGTCGCGGGACGGAGACGTGGCGGTTGAACACGCGCGTTTCGCCGTCGGACCCCAGTCGCTCCGCCGTGACGTGGAGTCGCCCGTCGTGCCAGCGGACGTCGATCGCCTCGCGGTCGTACCCCGGCAGGTCCGCGTACACCACGTACGCGTCGTCGTCTCTGAACAGTTCGACCTCGTGGTCCGGGTGATGTGTCATCGTGGGCTCCGTTCGGAGAGACGACGCCGACTCATTTGAAACGTCCCGCCGATTCCCGGCCGGCGGGAGCCCGCCCCGGTACCCGACGAGTCGTCACCTCGACCCCGCCGTCGACCGTGTCACGCGGTGACCAGCCGGTCGACCGGTTCGGAAAGTATTTGACTGACCAGTCAGTTAACCCGTGTAATGAGAAACGGGACGGAGAGCGCCGCGGCGGACGCCTCGGACGCGCCCGGGGCCGACGTGGTCGACGATTTCGGCGATCTCGATGCGGGCACCGACGGAGCCCCGGGAGCGGAGCGAGCGGGGGCTCGTCGGAGCCTCGATCCGACGGCGTCCCCAGGAG
>JBDGSU010000153.1:0-10953 GCA_042217395.1 Halosimplex sp. | reverse complement strand
GGCCACCCGAAGGCCGAAGGATACCAAGCTACCCCACCGGCCCGCGCTGGTAGCATTTCGAGGGAGTGCCCGGTCAGTTTTAACAGTTCCGAACTGCGGCCATCGCCCGACTGCGACCCGGGGCCAAGAGCGGGTCGACTGCGGCCCGGGACCCAACGCGAGACCCCGGAGCCATCGGGAGCCGTCGCCCTCAGTATCGCGTGAAGCCGTCCGTGTCGAGGAAGTTGTGCGCCACCGTGACCGCGTGGTCGGCGTGCAGCGCCTCGGGACCGAGACGGACCCGTTCGTCGGCCGTCTCGGCCAGCAGGTCCGCCTCCCACCCGGTGAAATCCAGGTGATCCGAGAGCGCGAACACGGGGTCGGTCGGGGGTTCGACGTCGACGACCGGGTCGCCCTCCTCGTGGAGCTGGACGACCGTTCCGTCGCGGGCGGCGTCCTCGAGCGTCGGTTCGAAGCCGCGGCGAGTCAGCGAGACGCCCGGCGACGTCTCCACCGGCTGGTGACCGATAGCCTCGGCCCGCTCGGCGAGCGCGTTGCGGATCAGCGCCGCCGTCGAGCGCTCGTCGGGATTGAGCCGGCGGAGGTCGCGACCGTCGAAAGATATCGTGAGCTCGTCGGCGAGGACGAGGTGGACGCGGACGTCCTCGCGGATGTCGTGCGAGAGGAAGAAGGCGGCGGTGACGCAGCGACAGAGGACGTCGAGGCGACCGGCGCCGCCGGCGATGTCGTCGAGGGCGAACTCGTCGGTCGTCGGCGCCTCGTGTCCGAGGACGATGAACTGACGCATACCGGGCGGAGGAGCGAGCCCGGTAAACCTCCGTCGAAGCGGTCCGAACGCGAGTGTCTCGGCTCGTTCAGTTTCGCGTGGAACGGAACAGCGATTTCAGGATGCCACCACCCGAACTGAACTCGAATCACGGCGACCCACTCGTCTGTGAGCGCTGAAAGCCCTCGGGCTGCTCGCGGTCACTGAGCGACATATCCTCCCTCCGGTCGGACAGGGGCCGCTCAGGTGACCAAGTGAACGCGAGCAACCCTCGCCCTTTCAGTCCGCCAGGGTCGGAACCGCTCAGCACGGCACCGCAGACGGCCACACACCTTCCCAGCCGATTCGCTCACTCCGTTCGCTCGTCCGCCGGAAGACTTCACTTCGCTCGTCTTCCGAGCCCTCGTCGAAAGACTCGCGAGGACAGCGAGGGGGCGGAGGTCCCTCGGGCCGTGCGAACGGGCGCGAATCGCCCGTGAGCAGACCTCGCACGGTGCTGTCGCGAGACGAGGCTCGCGACAGCGCGCGCCACTGCAATCGCTCACCCTGTTACCTGTGTCGAGCACTCACGCGAGCGAAGCGAGCGGGATCGGAGGGGCGCGACGCGACCGGGTCGTCGGGCCGGCGTCACTGCTGCACCAGTCGGACGACGCGGTCGAGCCAGCCGGCGTTGCCGGTTATCGGCCGGTCGGACTCGAAGAGCTTTACGGCGAGCCACACGGCCGCGAGGGCGAAGACCACCTCGTAGGCGATGCCGCCGAGGACCAGACCGACGTTGTCGAACAGCAGGCGCTTGGGCGCGATGATGGGGTGGGTGAACGGGATGGCGAACAGGACGGCCTTCGCGCCGAGGCCGAGCGTGTCCACGTCGGTGAACATGGTCGCGAACATCGGGACGATTGCGAGGCCCGACAGCGGGAGCAAGAGCATCTGGGCGCCCTGCTGGCTGTCGGCGAACAGGCCGAGCGAGAGGGCGACCGCGAGCGTACCCACGAGGGTGAAAAACAGCGAGAGGCCGATGAGCAGGTAGTCGCCGCCGCCCAGCGTCAGCGCGCTCGTCCCGCCGACCGAGCCGATAGAGAGGTTGCTGAAGGCGATCCCGCCGGTGTAGAGGGCAGTGGCGACGAGGCCGACGACGCTCCCCCCGACGAGTTTCGCGGCGACGATCGAGCGGCGGTCGACGGGCATCGAGAGCAGCGTCTCGAGGGTCTTGTTCTCCGTTTCGGCGGCCATCGAGTTCATCACCATCTGCCCGGAGAAGACGATGGCGAGCATGATGACGACGGGAACGAAGACGAACTGCGAGGAGAAGGCCGCCGAGACGGCGCCCGGCGGGGCCGAGAGCTGCCGGCCCTTCACGTAGGTGGTGTGCTCGCGAGTTATCGGGTCGAGTTGCGCCTCGGTCGCGCCCGTGACGGCGAGGGAGACGTTGTGTGCCGCCTCGGAGACCAGCTCGTCGACCTGCGCCGAGCTCGCGATGCCGACGATGCTGACGCTCTCGACGTCGGTGTAGAGGTGGATCCGCCCCCGTTCCCCGGCGCGTATCCGCTCGGTGAAGTTCTCGGGGATCTCGACGACCGCGGTCCCGCCGGCGGCGGTCGTCTCGTCGAGCGCGGCGTCGACCGAGCCGTCGGTCGACCGATAGGCGAGATCCGACTCCTCGGCGAGCGTCTCGACGACCGCGTCGCCGTACTCGCCGCCGTCGTGGTCGACGACGCCGACGGTGGGCCGCTGACTCAGTTGCGCTTCGACGCCCGAGAAGCCCTGTCCCATCCCGACGAAGATGAGCGGCAACAGGAGGATGGGGAGGATGTACCGCGGGCGCAACAACTCGCGCGCTTCCTTCCAGACGAGTCGCGCGAACGGCCTCACGCGATCACCCCCTCGCTTCGCTCCGGGGTACGCGCGTTCGACCGGTGCTCGCGGGTCGCTCTGCTCGCGGGTCGCTTACGCTCCCGGCTCGCATCGAGGGCTCGCCCCGCTCCCCGCTCGCAATTCCTCGGTCCTCTCTTCGGTCGGACTGCGCTGCTCGCGGGTCGTTTCACTCCCCGTTCGCCGTGCCGAGGTCTCCCGCTGGTCGACCTCACGCTCATCACGCGACGACCTCCAGGAACACGTCTTCGAGGGTCTCGGCGTCGTACTCGGCCATCAGTTCGTCGGGCGAGCCCGTCGAGACGACGGCGCCGTCGTTGAGCAGCCCGACCCGATCGCAGAGGTACTCGACCTCGAGCATGTCGTGACTCGAGAGGAGGATCGACCGCTCGTCGTTGGGGAAGGACTTGACGACCTCGCGGACGGCCTTGCTGTTCTGGACGTCCAGCCCGGACGTGGGTTCGTCGAGGATCGCGAGGTGCGGGTCGGTCATCAGCGCGCCCCCGATGAGCAGCTTGCGGGTCATTCCCTTGCTGTAGGCCTGCGTGTCGTCGTCGATCCGGCCGCCCAGATCGGCGACCTCGACGCCGCGCTCGACCATCTCCGCCGCCTCGTCGCCCTCGGCGTAGAAGTCGGCGAGGAACTCGAGGAACTGCCGACCGCTCATCGACTCGTAGGCGCCGGCGTCCTCCGGCAGAAACCGGATCGACCGCCGGACGGCGTCGGGGTCGTCGTCCACGTCGTGGCCGGCGACCTCGACGGTCCCCGCGTCCTTGTTCAACAGCGTCGCGAGCGTCCGCAGCGTCGTCGTCTTCCCCGCTCCGTTGGGCCCCACCAGCCCGAATATCTCGCCGGAGCGGACCTCGAAGGAGAGCCCCTCGAGGGCCTGTACGTCCCCGTAGCGTTTATGCAGGTCTTCGACCTGCGCCGCCTGGACCACCATACCGGTCGGCAGGTGCGCCCATCAGGTAGTTGACTGTTGTGATCCCGGGAGCGGGGGCGGATTCCGACGGGACTTTCGATGTCGCGTCGATAGTCGACCCATGGAGCGGACCGACCCGCGCGAGCGGTACGACGACCTGGTCGCAAGCGCCGAGAGACACGAGGTCGGCCCCGACGAGTTCGACGAACTGCGCGAGGCCGAGGTGTTCGACTCCGGGTGGGGCGTGGCGGGCGTCGTCTTCGACGACACCCAGCGCGACTCCGTGACGCGTACGTCCTCCGTCGACGAGGGTGCGCACGTCCTCGCCATCCGAAACGAGGCCTACGAGACCGAGTGGACGCTGCCCGGCGGCGCGGTCGAACCCGGGGAGGCGCTCGGCGACGCGGTGGTTCGAGAGGTCCGCGAGGAGACCGGCGTCGAGGTCGAGCCGGTTCGGCCCCTCGGCGTCGACGAGAGCGTCGTCGTCTGTGGGGACCGACGCGTCGAGATGCGGTTCGTTCACTTCCTCTGTCGAGCTGTCGACCCCGCGGTTTCCGAGGGGGGCGATCTGGGCGACCCCGACGAGGAGATCCTCGAAGCCCGGTGGCTCGATTCGCTGCCCGACGACGTGTTCAACCCCGAGCACACCCGGGACGTGTACGAGTTCGCACTAGAACTGTTCGTGGAGTGACCGAAACGACCGTCGTCGACGGTAGGGGTCGAAAGCCCTCGGCGCGCCCTCTAGCTGGATTCGCTACCGCAGTCAACAGTCACCGCTGAGAGCCCTCGACGCGCTCGCTCACGGGTCGCTTCGTTCGCCGTGAGCCCGCCCTCACAGAAATGCAAGGAGGAAGCCCACGACTGAAGTCGTGGGTCACTGACGGGTCGCTTCGCTACTGCGCTCCTCGTCCACCGGGAGATTCGCTCCGCTCACGGCTTCGCCGAACGACTCACTTCGCTCGTCGTGCGAGCCTGCCCTCGCTTCGCTCGCGCAGACGCCGTTCGCTTCGAGGTGTCCTGCGTCCCCCCTCGCATCGCTCGCCTTTCGAGCCCTCGCTCGCTTCGCTCCCGAAGACAGCGAGGGACCGGAGGCCCCTTGGGCCGTGCGAACGGGCGCTTCGCGCCCGTACGCAGCCCTCGCACGGTCCCGTCCCGCGCGAAATCGCACCAACGTCGGAGCAAGCTCCGACGGCCTCCAATCGCGAGCGATTCCGAGACGACAGCGCGTGCCGTCGAGGGAGGTCGACAGCCGAGCAGAGACACTGAAACCGGCTATTCACCGAACGCGCGGAGGACGCCCTGGCCGTCGGTCGAGCCGATGTCGGGCAGGGAGACGCGCTCGGGGTGAGGCATCAACACCGCGACCGAGTCGCGTTCGCCGAGGACGCCGGCGACGCTGTGCTTGGAGCCGTTGGGGTTCGCTTCGGGCGTGACGTTCCCGTCCGCGTCGCAGTAGCGAAAGAGGACCCGATTCTCGGCCTCGAGTTCGTCGAGACGGTCGTCGTCGATCTCGTAGCGACCCTCGCCGTGAGCGATAGGGAACTCGACGACCTCGCCCTCCTCGAAGTGGTCGGTCCAGGGGGTGTCGGCGTTCTCGACGCGGAGGTGGACGTGCTCGCACTGGAAGCGGGCGCTCTCGTTGGTGGTGAACGCGCCGGGCGTGAGCGACGATTCGCAGCCGATCTGGGCGCCGTTGCAGATGCCCAACACCGGCGTCCCGCGCTCGGCGGCCTCGCGGATCTCCGCCATGATGGGCGAGCGGGCGGCCATCGCGCCGGCTCGGAGGTAGTCGCCGTAGGAGAAGCCGCCCGGGAGGACGACGCCCGTGGTGTCTGCGGGCAGGCCGTCCTCGTGCCAGACGAGGTCGGCGTCGATGCCGAGGTGCGCGAGCGCCTGGACGGTGTCGCGGTCGCAGTTGGACCCGCCGAACTGGACGACTGCTACGGTCATCGTTCCTCGACGGTGACCTCGTAGTCGTGGATGGTCGGGTTGGCGAGCAGGCGCTCGGCCATCTCGCCGGCGCGTTCGGCGGCGTCGTCGGCCGACTCGGCGTCGAGGTCGACCTCGAACAGATCGGCGGCCCGCAGGTCCTCGAGTTCGAATCCCAGGCGTTCGAGCGCGCGGCCGGTCGTCTCCGCCTCGGGGTCGAGGACGCCGTGTTTGAGGCGGACCTCGACCGTCGCGGTGTACGCGGTCATTACCCGAGTGGCGGTGACGCCGGGAGAAAACCGTTTTGACTCGCCCCCGACGCGGTCGCCGGCGGGGGCCGACGGCGCTCGTCGGGTCAGGCGACGTCGAGCTCGACCGGTTGCCAGTCGTCGGACTGGTCGGGGAGGCCGCGCACCCTGACGGCCCGCCGACCGTCGGCCTCGCGGAGTTCGACCTGGCCGTCGAAGGCCTGGGCGATCGAGGTGAGCGTCTGGTCGTCGACCGCCCCGGGGTCGACGGCGCAGACGCCGAGACCCCTCGCCGTGCGGATGCGACCGGTGAGGGTGTGGAGGAACCGGAAGACCGACTTCGCGGGGGCGTAGACGAGGAACGGCGAGAGCGTGTAGACGCCCGTTCGGACGTTCCCGGCGCCGTTGGCGTGGATCCGCTCGTACAGCGACGAGAACTCGATGCCGGCGCCGGTCAGGTCGCCGGGGCTGCCGACGGCGTGGACGTTGCAGTCGGCGTCGTCGGCGCCGTCCTCGGTGCAGTCGACGACGCCGACGCGAGCGAAGTCCAGGTCGCCGCCCAGCGACTCGTAGTCGGTCAGCGCCTGTCGGCCGTCGACGTCGGCGGCCATGATCAGGGCGCCCTCCCGGGAGTGACGGCGCAGGAGCATCCGCATCGTCAGCTCGCGGACGCCGCCCAGTGCCGGCCCGGTCACGAGGATGTTCGTTCCGGGATCGACGTCGGCGATGGGCAGCGACTCGAACGCGTACGTCTGTTCACCGGCAGTCACGCCGAATCACCGCCACCGTCCCCGTCCCCGTTCCCCGATTCGGTTCCGTCGTCGTCGCTCCCCTCTCCGTCCCGTTCGTCGTCGCGACACTCCACGAGTCGCCGCCGGAGCTCGAGTTGCTCCATGGCCTCGTCGGCGTAGCGTCGGAGCGTCGCGACCTCGTCGTCGGAGAACGGGCGCGGCTCGTCGTGGGTCAGGCAAAAGGCGCCGATGGTCGCGCCGCTCTCCGTCTCCAGCGGGACGCCCGCGTAGGCTCTGATGTCCAGCTCGTCGAGGCGGTCGTTGTCGGCGAAGCGGTCGTCCGCGTGGGTGTCCTCGACGATCATCACGTCGTCGCCCAGGATCGTGTGCGTACACATCGTGTCCTCGCGAGCGAGCGTCTCCCACGACGCGCCCGAGCAGGCCAGGAACCGCTCTTCGTGGGCGTCGATCAGGCCGACGAACGCCACGTCGACGCTCAGGTGTGACCGGGCGAGCGCCGTCAGGCGGTCGAACGCCTCGGCAGCGGCCATGCTCGGTCGGTCGTACCGCTCGAGCGCGGCGAGGCGCTCGTCCTCCCGCGCGGGGAGCGGATAGCCCACCTGCGAGCGCTCGCCGACGACGTTCCCGATCAGTCGCGCGAGTGCGTCGTGTGCCTCGGGCATGTCCCGGGGCATGTACTCGACGACGACGTCCTCGCGCCGAGCGGTGTCGATCCGGTCGGGCGACGCGTCGGTGAACAGGATACAGGGCGTGTCGGGCGTCCGCTCCCGGACGCGCGCGGCGACGTCGAGTCCGGTCCCGTCCGGGAGGCCGTAGGCGGTGACGACGCTGTCGATCTCGCGGTCCGCCAGCGCGTCGCTCGCCGCGGCGACCGACCTCGCCTCCACGACGTCGACACCGTCGGCCGCGAGCGCGTCGCGGGTCGCCCCGCACTCGCCCTCGTCGGCGTCGACGCACAACACAGTCAGTTCGCGCATATCCGTCTCTGCCCACTCTTGCGACTCCACCCCTATAACTCTCTGCGTACGGGACTCGTCCCTGATACTTGCGGCTTGACAGCCGACGGCGCGGGAATCGGCGCCGCGGGACGAGAACGCTTTAGGCACCGACGCCCGTCACCGCGATCCGATGACTGTCCGTTCACGCACGCTCGCGCCGGTCGAGCGCCGGCGGTGGTCACCGTGACGAGCGATCTGACCGAAATCGTCGTCGTCGGCGACGACGACACGGGACTCATCGCGGAGATCACCTCGCTGCTGTTCGAGCGCAACATCAACATCGAGGACCTGGACCAGGCGGTCCGCGAGGGCGTCTTCCGCATGACCATGCGGGTCGACACCTCCGAGATGATCGTCAAAGAGGAGACGCTGCGGGAGAACCTCCACGAGCTGGGCGAGGAGCTCGGCGTCGACGTCCAGGTGCGGTTCCCCGACGACCGCGAGACCCAGCAGATCGCCGTCCTCGTCACGAAGGAATCGCACTGCCTGGAGGCGATCTTCGAGGCGTGGGCCAGCGGCGATCTCGGCGCCGACGTCGAGGTGGTCATCGGCAACCACTCCGACCTCGAACCGCTCGCGGAGAAGTACGACGTCCCCTTCCACGACATCGGCGACGAGAAGGGCACCCCCGACGAGGGCGAACTGCTCGACCTCCTCGCGGAGTACGACGCCGACCTCGTGGTGCTGGCCCGGTACATGCGCATCCTCAGCCCGGACGTGGTCTTCCGCTACGAGGACCGCATCATCAACGTCCACCCCTCCCTGCTCCCGTCGTTCCCGGGCGCGTCGGCGTACATGCAGGCCATCGAAGAGGGCGTCCGCATCGCGGGCGTCACGGCCCACTACGTGACGACCGACCTCGACCAGGGGCCGATCATCACCCAGCGGGCGTTCAACGTCCCCGACGACGCCACCGAGGAGCAGCTCCAGGAGATCGGCCAGCCGCTGGAGGCCGACGCGTTGCTCGAAGCCATCGACCTGCACCTCAACGACGAGGTGACCGTCCACCGCGGGCGGACGAAGCTGCGCGACCCCGAGGCGACCGACGCGCAACTGGGCGCGCCCCGCGATCTGGACCGGGCCAACCCCGACCGACCGATCGACGGCCTCGGCGAGTACGTCGCCGAGCAGGGCGAAGACGAGGAGAGCGAGCCCGAGGCGGAAGCCAGCGACTAATCGGCGCCCACAGCCGCTAGACGGCCCGTAACTAAGCGAGAGGGAGTCTCACGTTGCAGTATGGACGGGTTCGGGACCGCGGACCGACCGAGGCGAACGCCCCGATGAGCGACCGCGTGTCGACCGGCGTCCCCGCCCTCGACCGGGAGCTGGACGGGGGCGTCCCGACCGGGACGATCGTCGCCTTCCTCGCCGAGCCGGCGAGTCGGTCCGAACTGTTCCTCGAGCGGCTGGCGGCCGGGCGCGAGACGCTGTATCTCACGGTCGACCGGACCCCGACGGCCGTCTCGTCGACGCTCCGCGACCGCGCGGGCGGCGCCGACGACCTCGCGGTCGAGTCCATCGACGGCGACGCGCCGACGATCGACGCGCTGCGGTCGCTCTCCGGGCTCGAGGACGAGGGACTGCTGATCGTCGACCCCGTGGGACCGCTGGAACGGGCCGATCCGGGGGAGTACCGCGCCGTCCTCTCGGAGCTGCGGACGATCGTCTCCCGGACGGCCAGCGTCGCCGTCCTCCACGCGCTGAAACACGACGACGCGCCCGACCAGCGCCATCGAACGGAACACGTCGCCGACGTGGTGTTCGACCTCCTCACGGCGGTCGACGGCGGGAACGTCGAGAACCGGCTGTTGGTCCCGAAGTTCCGCGACGGACGGGCGCTCACCGACCCCGTCAGGGTGACGCTCACCGACCGGATCGCCGCGGACACGAGCCGCGACGTCGCGTGACGGGGCTTCGTTCTCGGATTCCACGTGGCGAACAGGCGACACTGACGGCTCGCGGAGCGGCGTGTCGCGCTCTCGCTTTTCGCCCCGCGGCTGCGCTCAGATCACGGACGTCGGTGGTCCCGTCACCATACTTGAAGCTGTGGACGAACAGCGGGACGACGCGCGGAGGGGCTCACTCGCCGACCGCGAAATAGCGGTCTCGGTGGCGCCGACAGCCGGGGTTGAACCCCGCGCCGCAGGCCGGGCAGGCGTCCTCGCAGTCGAGGTACTCGCGGACCGAGTGCGTCGCTCCGCAGGCGCCACAGAGGACGGCCGGCTCGTCGAACGATTCGCGCGGGATCCGCTCGGGCTCGTGGTCGGTGACGGCCTCGTGGCAGCGGTAGCAGGGGTAGAAACAGTCACAGCAGGCGAACCGGAGCGCGACGAGGTCGACGGCCGAGTCGTAGTGGGCACAGCGGGTCTCGGCGTCGACGGCGACCCCGCGCAGCGGGACGGCGAACCGGTCGTCGGTCGCGGGCGCGTCGGTCGTCCGTCGCGACGGATCCGTCGTGTCCGTCATCGGCGGGGGTTCAGAGGCCGCGGACGGCGTCGACGGCGGCTTCGAGGGAGGGCGCGTCGAAGACGTCGCGGGCGACGTAGGCGTTCGTGCCGGCGCAGTAGAGATCGCGCGCGGCGGCGACCACGCGCTCGTCGAGCGGTTCGGGCGCGCGGTCACAGAGGGACTTCCAGTCGGCGATCCCCCGTTCGTCGGCCTCGGCCTTGGCCGCCGAGACGGCCTCGACCCACTCGGGCTGGGTGCGCTTGTGGTACTGGCGGATGACCTCCTTCGAGACCTGCTGGCCGTCGTAGGAGAAGCGATTCTCGTCGAACGTGCCGACGACGTCGGCCACGCGGATCTCGCCCCGGTAGTAGAGACACTCGATCTTGCCGTCCTCGTGGACCAGGTCGGCCTGGTCGGCGTAATCGGTGACCAGCCGATTGACCTCGCGGGCGACCGCCTCGAGGTCGTCGACGCCCGCGGCGCCGGCGATGCGGTCGGCCTCCGCGCGGTCGAGGTAGCGGTCCTGCTCCTCGTACTTGGTGGAGAACTCGACGACGGGGTCGTCGAGGTCGACCGCCTCGTCGGGCCACGCGTCGAACTCCAGGCCGTGGTCGGCGGGGTCGGTCCGCGAGCGCAGGGACGAGCCGACGGGGACGCGGTTGCGGAAGACGATCTCCAGGGGGACGAGGTAGTTCTCGGCGGCCTCGGCGTGGTAGGCGTCGTAGTCGTAGCCGCTGGGGTCATCGGCCGCCTCGCCCTCGAAGGGCAGGTCGGGCACCTGCGTGAGTTCGATGACCATCTCGCGGGGGGCCTGGCCGGCCTCGAGCGCGTCATCGAGCGGGACCGCGCCGTCGGTCGCGTCGGTGGCGACCCCCTCGTAGTGGGTGGGGACGCCCTGCCGTTCGAGCAGTTCGAAGTTGAAGGC
The DNA here is from genome assembly GCA_042217395.1 of Halosimplex sp. Taxonomy (GTDB): domain Archaea; phylum Halobacteriota; class Halobacteria; order Halobacteriales; family Haloarculaceae; genus Halosimplex. Next base: position 93 of record JBDGSU010000153.1, on the reverse strand, counting down.
GCCCATCGTACAGAGGGAGGCCCCCTTGTCGGGGATCCGGTCGGGCATCTTCCCCCAGTCGAACACCGAGTAGTCGTCGGTGAAGACGAACGC
>JBDGSU010000147.1:0-11061 GCA_042217395.1 Halosimplex sp. | reverse complement strand
GCTACTGGTTGACGTTAGATAGCTTATGACCGACCCTTTCTACGGTGCCGTCAACTACTACGACTCACAAGGCCGTCGCGTCCACGAAGAACACCCACGCTCGACGGTGACGTGGAAGCAGAACGGCATCAAACACGACTCCAAACACAACCGCGTTCGCCTCTCGAAAGGCGCGAATCACAAGGAACACCCCAAAGCGTGGGAATACATCCTCGTCGAATACGAAACCCGCCCCGATGTCGAGGTTGAGAACCTGCAACAAGTCAGAGCCGTCTACGACAGCGCGAAGGAACGGTGGGAACTACACCTCGTCTGCAAAGACGAAATCGAGACACCCACCGCACCCGGCACCGAGACAGCGGGTATCGACCTCGGAATCAATAACTTCGCCGCGGTCGCCTACAGCACCGAGGACGCCGACCTGTATCCCGGAAACCGCTTGAAGCAGGACGGGTACTACTTCCCGAAGGAGATCGCCAAGTGCGACGACTCAAGCGGTGAAGAAGCGACTCGTCTCCACGCGAAGTGGTCTGAGCGCCGCATCCACTTCTTCCACAGCCTCGCTAAACACATCGTCGAACGGTGTGTCCAGAAAGGTGTCGGACGCATCAACGTCGGAGACTTGGAAGGCGTCCGAGAGGACGAAGACGGTGAGTCGAAGAACTGGGGTCGGCACGGCAACCTCGACCTGCATGGGTGGGCATTCGACCGCTTCACCAACATTCTCGAATACAAGGCAAAGGTGGAGGGAATTAAAGTCGAAGAGGTGTCCGAACGAGACACGAGCAAGACGTGTTGCGTGTGCGGTAGGGAAGACGAGAGTCAGCGTGTTGAGCGCGGGTTGTACGTGTGTGAGGAGTGTGATGCGGCCTATAATGCGGATGTGACTGGGGCGGAGAACATCCGTCTCAACATCAACAATAGCGAAAGTAACTCCGAGTCCTCCGGGCAGTTGTCCGGGGATAGGAGTACCGGCTGGTTGGCACAGCCTTCAGTCCACCTGTATGACCTCTCCTGCGGATTCCAACCGCAGACAGAGGTGGTGGACTGCAAACCCTAATATCCCAACGCTCGGGATTCCTCCGCCTTCAGGCGGAGGAGGATGTCAAAAATACTCTTCCCTGCGCGGACCGTATCCCGAGTCACCGTGCCCGGACCAATGACACTATCGGACGGTTCGCCGCGGGATCGGTCCAGAGACGATCGGCGTCGGCCGGCGAGTCGAAGCGACGTGGTCCACCGGGAGTGCGAGCTGTGCGAGTCGACGCGGCGGTTGCGGGAGGAATACGACATGCGCGTCTGCGTCGAGTGTTCGGAGACGTACCTCCCCTGATCGGCGCGCCGTCCGGCCGTCGGGCGGCGCCGCCCCGGTGAGGGCCGACCGGTCGACGAAGAACCGGAACGGGTTGCGACCGACGCACGATACTTCACGCCCCAGTCGTAACGTCCGACGATGACCGACCTGTTCTCACCACTCGAACTCCGCGACACCGCGATCCCCAACCGGCTGACGGTCTCGCCGATGTGTCAGTACTCCTGCGAGGCCCGGGACGGCCTCGCGACCGAGTGGCACCACGTCCATCTGGGCTCGCGGGCCGTCGGCGGCGCCGGCCTCGTGATGACCGAGGCCACAGCCGTCGAGAAGCGCGGCCGGATCACCCCCGAGGACCTGGGCATCTGGAACGACGCACAGGCGGAAGCGCTCGAGCGGACGACTCGGTTCGTCAAAGAACAGGGCGCCGTCCCGGGCATCCAGCTCGCCCACGCCGGGCGCAAGGCCTCGAAGACCCGACCCTGGGAGGGGAGCCGCCCCCTCTACCCGGACGACGGCGGGTGGGAAGTGATCGCTCCCGGCGCGGACCCGTGGCCCTACGAGGACGAGGACGGCGAGCGCGTCGACGCGCCGCCGACCCGCGAGATGGAACAGGGGGACGTCGAGCAGGTGATCGGGTCGTTCCGGGCGGCGGCCGAGCGCGCCCGCGACGCCGGCTTCGAGGTCGCCGAGGTCCACGCGGCCCACGGCTACCTCCTCCACGAGTTCCTCTCGCCCGTGACGAACCGCCGCGAGGACGACTACGGCGGCGACTTCGAGAGCCGGACGCGGCTCGCTCGCGAGGTCACCGAAGCGGTGCGGGAGGTCTGGCCCGACGGGAAGCCCGTGTTCGTCCGGATCTCGGGGACCGACTGGTTCGACGACCGCGACTCGTGGACCGCCGCACAGTCCGCCCGCCTGGCCGACCGCCTCCACGAGGTCGGCGCCGACCTGATCGACGTCTCCAGCGGCGGCATCGCGCCGGGCTCGTACCCCGACCAGGCGGGGCCGAACTACCAGCTCCCGCTCGCCGAGGTCGTCCGCGAGGCGTCCGAGAGCGACGTCGCGGTCGGGACCGTCGGCGGGATCACGACGCCCGAGCAGGCCCAGGCCGTCGTCGCCAACGACCGCGCCGACCTCGCCATCGTCGGCCGCCAGTTCCTCCGTGACCCGTACTTCGGGCTGCACGCCGCCGACGCGCTCGACGCCACCGACGACGTCGCCGGCCCGCCCCAGTACCGTCGGGCGTTCGGGTTCTGAACCGGCGCCGAAGCGTCGGTGCGGCGCCGGCTCATACGGATTCGGAGCGAGCGTTTACCGGGCCGACCGCACGCAGTCGTGCGGTCGATCCCGGAATGTCTTGCAATAATCCGTATCACTCAGCGTCGAGTTCGGTCCGCAGGTCCGCGCCGATCGCCGCGACCGCCTCGTGGGCTCGGTCGACGCCCTCGCTCTCTGAGAGCATGCCGGCGAACCCGTGGACCATGTCGGGATAGTTGCGAAATCGCACGGAGACGCCGTCGCCCACGAGCCGGCGAGCGTACTCGATCCCCCCGTCCCGGAGCGGGTCGAACCCCGCGGTCACGACCGTCGCCGGCGGGACGCCCGAGAGGTCACACGCCCGCGACGGGTCGGCGTAGGGGTTCCGGCGGTGGACCTCGCTGCCGTAGTAACAGCGGTCGAACCAACGGATGTCCTCCTCCGCGAGCACGTACCCCGTATACTCCCGCATCGACGCCTGACTCTCGCGGGTCCCGACGGCGGGGTAGATCAAGGTCTGGTAGTCCAGGTCGGGACCGCCCCGTTCGGCGGCCATCAGCGCCGCGACCGCCGCGAGGTTCCCGCCGGCGCTGTCGCCCGCCACCGCGAGGCCACCGTCGGGATCGAGCACGCCGGCGCCCGCATCCGGGTCCGCGGCCCACTCCAGGGCAGCGTAGGCGTCCTCGACCGCCGCCGGGAACGGGTGTTCGGGCGCCAGCCGGTAGTCGACGGCGAGGACCTCGCAGTCGCTCTCGACGGTCAAGTGCCGACAGAGCAGGTCGTGGGTCTCCAGGCTCCCGATGACGAACCCGCCGCCGTGGTAGAATATCACCGTCGGATACGGCCCCGCGCACTCGGGTCGATAGCGCCGAGCCGGCAGGTCGCCGTCCGGGCCGGGGATCGACAGGTCCGTCACGTCGCCCACGTCGGGCGGGTCGACCTCCTGGAGCCACATGCCGAACTTCGCGAGGAGTCGGGTGCCACGCGCGCCCATCGTCGACAGCGACAGCGGCCGGAGCCACCGCCGCGAGCGCATCACCGACTGCACGTCCGGATGGGGTTCGTCCGCCGCCAGCCGCGGGCCGTCGCCCGCCTGCGTCCCGTCCGAATCGCCGGATCGAAGGTACTCCGCCGCGTCCATGTCCGACGACGAGAAGCCCCACGGTCAACAGCGTACCGCTCACGGCAGTCGACCGTCGGCCACCCTCACCGGGCGCCGCTCGACGCGGATCGGTCGTTTACGGCGACCGCGAGCGCCGCGTAGCCCGCGCCGAGGGCGTAGGCGCCGAACCCGACGGCTGCGACGATCAGTTCGGTCGGGACGTCCGTAACGCCTAGGTACGGGACACCGACCAGTCGGCCGACCGTTCGCAGCAGGTCCGTGACCGTCGCCGGCGCGACGCCGGCGGTCGGGAAGTTGTACACCTCGGCCCCGACCACGCAGCAGATCACCCCGGCGAACGGGAGCGGGCCCAGTCGGTCCAGCGCCGGGCGGACGTCCCAGGCGAACGTGAACAGCGCCGAGGTCCCGACGACCACCGCGTACACCTGCGGGACGGTGTACCCACCGAAATCGAGCACGAGCGTCGAGAGGACGACCGTCATCGCGACCGCCGTGAGGAGGAACCCGAGCGCGACCAGCCGGTAGAGCAGCTTCCGGACGTACTTCTCGAGCAGCGACCGGGCCGCGGTCCGGACGCCGCCGCGACTCGAGCGGCCGGGGCGGTCGCCGCCGGTCGCGCGAGCGATGGCGGCGCGGAACCATCCGACGGCTCCGCCGACGTAGTGAGCGAGCTTCCGGACCAGATGGACGAACACCGCCCCTTCGACTCCGCGGCCGACCAGGAAGAGCAACAGCGCGACCGCCCACAGGGAGTCGGTGCTGGCCGCGGTGCCGAGCGCGGTTGCGAACAGTCCGACGACGAGCGTCGCGACGAGCACCGTCTCCGAGGCGATATCCGCGTCCAGCCCGAGCGCGGGGAGCAACCGGTCGGCGACGAACCAGACGGTCAGCAGGAGGACCCCGACGCCGATAGTCGCGGGCGCCACGAACGGCGGGAAGTCGAGCAGGAGCCCGATCTGGAGTGGCCGGCCGAGCGGTGCGACCGGCCCCGGTGTCGGGCTGCCCGGGGCGAACGCGAGCCCCCTCACGACGTCACCGGAACCGTGGCGATCTCCGTGACGACGAGCACGCCGAGGACGACGACGAGGCTCACCGCGACGGCGAGCGCCGCGGTGGCGAGCGCGGTCCGGGCCAGCGGGGCGGCCAGGAGGACGAGCGCGGTGCCGAACCCGACGACGCCACCGACGACCGCGGCGAGCACCGACGACACGCCGAGCCGGCTCTCGAGCGCCGCGACCGCGAGCAGCCCGCCCGCGACGGCGGTAGCGCCGAACCCGATCCACAGCAGCGCCGTCCCGTAGTCCGCGAGTAGACTGCCCGGGCTCGTGGCGGCGACCGGGCCGGTCACCGTCCCCCTCCGTCGTTCAGCCGCCGGAGCGCGACGTACGCCGTCGAGAGCCCGGCGCTGATCGCCGCCACGAACACCGCGACTCGCGTCGGCGCATCGCCCGGGAGCGCGCTCCCACCGGTCTCCGACCCCGGAACCGCGTTGCTCCCGCTTCCACCGCCGGGTGCGGTGGATCCGTCCCCGGAACCAGTCCCCGCGCTAGAATCGCCGGATCCGGCTGTCGGTGAAGATGTGGTCCCGTCGGCGACCGGCGTCCCCGTCGTCGCATCGTCGGCCGCTGACGTGGAGGGTCGGGTGGGCGCGCCGGTCGGCGTGGCCGTCGGCGTCGCGGTCGGCGCCCGCTCGACGACGACGGTCCGGGTCGTCGTGTCGGTGGCCCCGTAGTCGTCGGTCACGCGCAGGGTCACGTCGAACTCGCCGGGCAGATCGAACGCGTGCGTCGGCCGTTCGCCCGTCTTCTCGAACTCGCCGTCGGCGTCGAAGTCCCACTCGTAGCGGGCGACCGAGCCGTCGCCGTCCGACGACGACCCCCCGTCGAACTGCGTCTCGCGGCCGGCGTAGGCCGGGCGGTCGTAGTCGAACGCCGCCGAAGGGGGCTCGTTGAACTCTCCGATGGCGTGAAAGCCGCTCTCGGCGGGGACGACGAACGTCCCGTCGGCGTATCCGCCGCCGTCCCAGACCTCCAGGTCGGTCGCCAGCCTCGCCTCCTCTTCCCCCGTCGCGACCGACCGGACGACCAACCCGCTCCTGAAGTCGGCGCAGAACACCCGGTCACCGACCGCGAACGACGGGCTGACCTCGCCCGATTGCTCCCACCGCGCGACGCCGCTTTCGATCCCGACGGCCCGTATCTTCTCGGCCGCGTGGAAGACCGCCTTCGAGTCGACGACCACCGGCAGCGAGACCCCCGCCTCGTGGTCGAACTCGCGCTCCCAGCGCTGCTCGCCCGAGTCGGCGTCTAGACAGTACAGGATGTCTTTCCCGCTGGAGTAGGGGCCCTGCTGTCCTTTAAGCACGTACAGCACTGACCCGTCTGCGACGACCGGTCCGTAGAGGTCGGTACTGCCACCGGTCGACCAGACCACCGACCCGTCGGCCGGGTCGATCGCCACGACCGGTCGCGAGTCGTATATCTCCGCCGCGTCGCGCTGAGCGAGCGCGTAGAACCGGTCGCCGTCGGTCGCCACGTACCCCCCGAAGTTCGTCGACCCGACGATGTCGTACTCCCAGCGCTGTTCGCCGGTCGAGAGGTCGTACGCCGTGACGACCCCACTGGCGTTGACCGCGACGGTGCCGTTGACGACGGCCGGCGACCCGACGACGTCCTCGTTGCCCGGTTCGCTGCGCCACGCGACGGCGCCGCTTCCGGTCTCGAACGCCCAGAGACGGCCGGCGTAACAGAGGACCTTCGACTCGGTCAGTGCCGGCACGCCGACGGTGTCGGCCTCGAAGCCCGCTTGCCAGGCGACCTCGCCAGTCTCCAGGTCGACGGCTTTCAGTGTCTGCGCGTCGTCGGTGACGTACGCGGTCCCGTCGGCGATGGCGACGCCGTTGCCGGCCACCCGGTCGTCGTCCTCCGAGACCGACCAGCCGACCTCGACGCCGTCGATCACGGGTTCGACCCCTGACTTGTGGCCCGCGTTCCCGCCGTCGTAGCGGTAGCTCGGCCACCGGCCGTCCCCGGCCCGTTCGGCCGCTCGATCCGCCGACGCCGCCCGTCGGATCGCCGAGTCGTCACCCGCTCGCACCGCAGACGCCGACGCACCTGGGGGCCGCATCTCGTTCGCGGCCGCCGACCCGCTCGCACCGGCCCCGGCCGCGAGCCCCGTGACGACGGCGAGCACGTCACGTCGACTCGGAGTCCACCGGTCAGTCATGTCGCCGAAGTATGTGTATCACCCCGATTAAGCGTACCGGAACGGCGGTCACCTCCGGCGGACCTGCCCCCTCACCGGACCGCGTGGCTCGCGACTCCTGGAACGATCCCGGTTCACCCCTCGCGGAGTTCGAACTCGATCCGCTCGACGTCTGCGCCCTTCGAAATCCGGTCGGTGATCTCGATCCCGCCGATGGCGCCGGTCCGATCGACGTGGGTGCCGCCGCAGGGACAGGTGTCGAACCCCTCGATCTCCACGACCCGGAGCGGGTCGACCGAGTCGGGGATCAACTCGAGTTGCGTCCGTCCCTCCGGGGTCTCCGCCTCGACGCGCTCGCGGGGTCGCTCGGCCTTCTCGACCGGGCGGTCGGCCTCGATCACGGCGTTGCTCTCGCGCTGGATGGCCCGCAGATCGGTCTCGTCGAAGTCCGCGGGCTCGAAGTCGATCCGCGAGCGGTCCTCGTGGATCTGATTGCCCGCCGTGGTCGCGTCGAACTCCTCGAGCACCACCCGGGAGACGACGTGCTGTGCGGTGTGCATCCGTCGCAAGCGCTCGCGGCGCTCGGCGTCGATCCGCCCGGTGACGGCGGCGCCCGGTTCGGGCAGGTCGCCCTCGAGGTCCGCGACGTCGTGGCGCACGTCGCCGTGGTCCTTCCGGACGTCGACGACCGCGGCCCGGCCGCCCTCCCACGACAGTTCCCCGCGGTCGGCGGGCTGGCCGCCTCCCTCGGGGTAGAAGTGGGTCCCGTCGAGGACGACGTACCCGTCGCCGGCCTCGGTGACGGTCGCCTCGAACTCGGTGACTCCGTCGGCATCCGGGAGGTAGAGCAGGTCGGTCATGGACGGCGGTAGGCCCGCAGCGCACAAAAACCGTCGGCGCCGCCCGGTCGATCTCGGCGCGTTCAGGACGGCCCGAGGTAGCCCCACGCCTGGAGTCTGTCGCCGTCGCCGTCGATCCAGCGCTCGCCGATGTCGTCGCGGTAGTAGAGGTTCGGGATGACGATGTCGTCCACGCGCTCGTAGGCCTGTTCTCGGGCTTTCTGCATCGTGTCGCCCTTGCCGGTCACGACGAGGGGCATGCCGCTCTCGCCGGCGACTCGCCACTGCCCTTCGACCTTCTTCGTGTCCTCCAAGTGGATTCCGTCGCGGCTCTCAGTCTGGAAGACGACTGCGGCGTTGCGAGAGTTCTCGTCGTACGTCTTCTCGTCGTCGAACGGGAACGGCGGGAGGACGACGCGCACACCGATCTGGTAGCCGTTGTGAACCTCTAATTCAGGGTCGTTTCCGTGGGCCAGATCGTAGAAGAACTGCCCAGTCGACGACTCGAACGACTCCTCTTGCAGCGCGATGGTCGGATACCCGAACCGCGGCGTGAACTCCAGCGGGTAGATGCCGGTCTCGTTGACGATACAGTTGATGTCGATACTCCCGACGTACCCCTCCGCCGCGAGCCAGTCTTCGAGCTTGCCGAACGTCTCCTCGAATAGCTTGTTCCGCCCGCCCCAGAACATCGACGTACCCATTTCACCCGTCGACGGCCCGATGTTTCCCGGGAACAGCTTCTTGTGCTCGAAATTAAAATTGACCTGGTCAATAAACCGCTCACCGTCGAAGAACCCGCAGATAGCGATCTCCACGCCCTCGACTTTCCGCTGGAGCTGGAAGCCTTTCATGCGGTGGCCCCACGCCTTCTTGTAGGCGCGAAGGACGTCGACGACGTCGCTGCCGTCGTCCTCGTTTCCGACGTAGAGAAGTCGCTTGACGTTTTGCACCTCCCCGAGCGGTTTGATCACGTACGGTGCGGGGTTTTCCTGGACGTGTTGGATGCCGGCGTCGAAATCCTCGAAGACGTGATGCTCGATAGTGTTGACTCCGTGCTCTTCGAGGATCTCCATCGCATAACCGCGATCTTCTTCGAGCTGATCAGTGTTCGGTGTGCCACCAACGACTGCTTTCCCTTGCTCACGGAGTTCTTGGGCGAGCGCGCCAGTGCCGACGTCTGAGCCGACCCAGATGTCGTCGAAGACAACGACGTCGGCCCACTCGACCTCCGCGCGCCAGTCGTCCGTCTTCGGGACGAACCCGTCGCCGATCGCCCGATCGCTCTCCGCTTCGACGTAGTATTTCACGTCGTGGCCCTCGCGGTGGACCTGCCACGCGAGGTCGGAGATCAGCGCCGCGTCGAGCGAACAGAAGAGGAACTTCGCCATACCCACAGCGCGGGCGGCCGGCAGGTAAGCGTTTCCCGGCCAGGAAGGGCGAAAAGCTTCTCAGACGGCGGGAGCGCCGGCGAGTTTTATCTCGGCTCCGGGCGTAGCTCGAGCCATGACCGATCTCGTGGTCGGGACGGACGCGGTCGAATCGAGCGAAGCGCTGGCCGACTATCTCCTCGATATCGTCGACGCCGAGGACACGGTGTACGTCGTCAACTCCCTCGAAGGAGGCGACGACACGAGCAGCGAGGAGGTCCGCGCCGGCGAGGACGCCATCGAGGTGATCGTCGACGCCCTCGTCGACGTCCCGGTCACCGTCGAGACCCATCAGTTCGTCCGCGGCAACGAACCGGTCGAGGACCTCCTGCAGTTCGCCCAGCGGGTCGACGCCGACGAGTTCGTCATCGGCATCCGCAAGCGCACTCCGGTCGGCAAGGTCGTCTTCGGTTCGACCGGTCAGAATCTCCTCCTCGGCACCGACCGACCCGTGCGCTGTGTGCCGCTGGTGGACTGACTTCCTCCCACGACTGAAGTCGTGGGGTTCCCGCCACAGACGGGAGCCCACGACCGGAGAGGTTCGCAGGTCCCGTCCATCCGCGGTCCGGGACGGACCTGCGTTCAGAGCCGAGCCAGTACGGCTCCCGGTCGCGATAGCGGGCTTCATCTACCGCCACGACTGCGGTGGCGTGCATATCCTTACCCCGACCTCGGTATCCCTCCCCGGCCCGGACCGGGATACCACTCGCAGAGGCGGACCCGCACGTCAAATGACTGTCTGATTCCTCCCACGGCTAAAGCCGTGGGCTTTCTCTTCGGACCTCTGTAAGCCCGGCCGTCTCGCCCGACGGCCCCGCCGGGCCCGCCCAGCGTCGCTCCCCAGATCCGCTCTCCGGGACCGTTACGTTCATCGTGCGACCCTCGCAACTCCCGGCGGTGAGCCGAATTCGCCGCCTGCTCGCGGACTGGGAGTTCTGGCAGGCCGTCGCGCTCGTCGCGCTCGCGGCCTGGGTCGCCGCGCGGTCCGCCCGGATCTGGCTGATAGACTCCGTGCAATCGGCGACCTGGGCCGCTCACGGCGTGCTCGCGCTCGTCCCGCAGACGACCGTCGACCAGGCTCGAACGGTCGTCGACGGGTTCGTCGCGCTCGCGTTTCCGGTCGCGGTCGGGAGTTTCCTCTGCGGATTTCTCGCCTTCCACGCCGACGCGGAGGCGCGGCGGCGACGCGAGGCCGACGAGCGGTGATCGACGAGCCGCCCCATCGCAAGCATTAATCCGCGGAGCCGAGAACTCTCGTGCATGACGAGACAGGACCTCGCGAACGCCAGCGACACCCTCGAATCGGCCGCCGAGGAGACGAGCGACGCCGACGCCGCCGAGCGCCTCGCCAGCCTCGCCGACCAGCTCGACACGCTCGCGACGCGGGACCGCGACCCCGACCACGGCCGTCTCGCCCGCATCGAGAACGCGCTCAACGACCTCGAGGACCAGACCGAAGACGTCGCCGAGCAGATCCGGTCGGCCCACGAGTCCGTCGTCGCCTTCCGTGAGACGGTCGAGGGCGTCTAGAGATCATCTTTTTCGCGGACGGGTTTCCTCGCGAGCCTTCGGCTCGCTGCGGGAACCCATCCGCCAAAAACATGGGTGAAAAAGGCGCGACCTCGCTGCGCTCGGTCGCGTAGAACCGCGCCTCACTTCGTTCGGCGCGGATGCTCAGTGCGTTCTATGGACTGAGCAAACACTCGGGCGCGCGCTGTCGCGCGTGCCGAACGATGGTGAGGCCGCGCGACAGCCCCGTGCGTGGTCTTCTCGAACTCGTGAGAGAGGGCTTGTCAGAGCGTGCTCTGACAGTGGATGAGCGAACGAGCGTAGCGAGTGAGCGAATCGGCTGGGGAGGTGTGTGGCCGTCTGCGGTGCTGTGCGGGGCGGGAC
>JBDGSU010000208.1:0-11098 GCA_042217395.1 Halosimplex sp. | reverse complement strand
GCCAGCCGATGTTCGTCGAGAGCCCCTTGTCGTGCATCATGTTGGTCGTCGGGGCGCCGACGCGCGATTTCTCGTCCTTCTCGGAGGGGTTGAACGCGCGCCACTCGGGACCGCGGTCGATCTCGTCCTCCTCGACGACGAGCCCGCACTCCGAACAGACCGTCTCGCCGTGCTCGGTGTCGGCGTCGAGTCGGCCGCCGCACTCGGGGCACTCGCGCTCGCTCGCCGACTCGGCCTCCTCCTCCTCTCGCAGTCGCTCCTGGGGCTGTTCTTCCGCGTTCGTCCGTATCGTCGTGTCGCTCATGGGGGTTCTCCTGAACGGCCGCCGGTGGCGAAAACCATAAGAATCCGGCGCCGTGTTTCCTAACACTACGTAAGTCCGAAACTACTTAAATCTTTCGTATCCAACTCGTGCGCCTCGATCACAGACGACACAGGATCGGGAGTCTCAAGCGGTGAGCGGCCGGAACGGCGCAGAGAGCCGAGAACGGATCGAGCGGAGAGCGGAGAGTATCAGGTCCGTTCCACCCGGAGCAGCATCGCCGCGAAGACCCACATGAACAGCGCGCCGACGGGGACCGTCGTCTGGTGCCGGAAGAACATCGCCGTCGCGACGGTGAAGAGTCCGGCGAGGAGGGCGAACGCGGCGCCGAACAGGCGGACGGGGTCGACCGGCGAGCGGTCCTCGACGAGGTCCTCGCGCGCGTAGTAGACGACGCTCAGGGCGAGCACGAGCGCGAAGACGGCGGCGGCACCGACCCAGATCCATCCCTCGGTGACCTGATTGTCGGGGACGAACGCGGGGATCTCCGAGACCAACTGGACGAGTTCGCCGAGTCCCTGGTCGCCCAGCGAGATCCCGAACAGATAGTGAAACTGGAAGAAGACGAACCGGATGTTGACCACGGTGAAGGAGGTGTCCATCCCCCGCGGCGTCGCGCTGACGGTCGACACCGACCACGGGAGCAGGGCGGTCAACCAGGTCGCGAGGACGGCCAGTTCACCGGCGTACTCCGAGCGGACCCACATGCGGTGTTCGGTCGGCGTTCGCGGACGTATAAAAGCTACCGGCTCCCCTCGAACGCCCGCTCGGTGTGCGTCTCGAGCACGTCCCGTTCCCGCTCGCCCGCCGCCGGCGACATACCTGCGGTACCGTGACGGAACACCGACTCGATCCCGGGCGAAACGCTTATACATCTGGTATGTGTTTACCCCCAAAAGATCGCAAGACAGCGTAGGGATTTTGTTGACAGCGTAACTATGGGTTCATTGTCCCGAATTTGACTTACCCCGCCGCAGTCTATCGATTACGACAGACTACCGCTACTGACCTACTGTTTCTTTAAATACTCAGCGGCGGTTATCTCCAGCCAATCGCAGGACAGCGTAGAGATCCTTCTGACACGGAATTCGACGTGGTACTGACGTGATTTTGCGATACCCCGACGCTGTCTCCCGATCTTCTAAATCGCCACCGAATTAGGGCCCCCAATTGCCAATTACTTTAGTATCTTATTTCGGCTGTTTCAGGAACTGAGCAGCCTCTTTATGGGGGTAAACACATACTACATCTGAATACGATATGTGAACATCAAACATGACCCCGACCAGGATCCGGGAGCGTCTGGAGGAGTCCGACGGGACGATCGACATCGAGGCGTACTACGGGGCGCTCCGGTACGTCCACGACGACGGACGGAGGCGGCGCCGCTGAGGCGTCGGGGCGGCGCGACGTGCGCCCCGAGCGACGTGTCGCCTGCGGGGCTGCGGGGGAGACCCGGGTGCGTTCGCCCGATTCTCGTGCGGATTCTCGTATGCGCGTCCCGGGTCGACCGCACGCGGTCGTGCGGCCGATCCCGAACCGCTTCGCGAGAAACCGTATCAGAACGCACTTGACTGTAACACGGAGACGAGGGCCGTCAGCGCGGGGACGCTGACGAACATCGCGACGAGGACGACGGTGCTGGCGAACTCGGAGACGGTGACGCCCTCGACCGGGGTGGGATCGCCGAACTCGACGAGGGGGATGAGCGGCGTCACCGCCGACGGCGTCGCGCACTCGAGGACGAACGCGGCCCCGACCGTCGGGTCGCCGAACCCGACTGCGACCGCGATTGCGAGCGCGACGGCCGGCGCGACCGCCATCTTGAGAAGCGTCGCCGTCCCGACCGTCCGCAGCGTCGCGCCGTACTCGGTGCCGGCGAGTCCCACGCCGAGGATGATCAGCATCACCGGGATCGAGCCCTGACCGACCAGTCCGACCGTCTCCATCGCGGTGCTCCCGGCGGGTGGGAGGACGCTTAGCGCGCGCCCGAGGAGCGCCGCGGCCACCGCGTAGACCAGCGGGACGGTGAACACCCGCTTCACCCCGCCGGTCCAGTCCTCGCTGCCCGACGGCGCCGCGACGTACACGCCGACCGTGTACATGAGCACGCTCTGGGTGGCCAGGAAGACGACCGCCGTCGACCGGCCCGTCGCGCCGAAGGCGAACGCGGAGAGCGGGATGCCGTAGTTGCCGGAGTTGGAGAAGACGCTCGTCAGGACGAGCGCGGACAGGAGCGGGTCGCGGACGCCGGCCGCGCCCGACCGCTTCGGCGATCACCGTCATCGCGAGGGTGAAGGCCGTCACGCCCGCGGCGATGGCGAGCAGCGTCGCGCCGCTCAGGTCGGTCGTCGCGACGGTGTGGAACACGAGCGCGGGCGCGAGCACGTAGACGACCGTCGTGTTCAGCGCGTCGACCTCGAGGTCGGTGCGCCAGCCGAGCGCGTAGCCTGTGCCAGCCATCCCGACCACCGGAAGGACCGCCGACGCGAAGATCGAGACCAGCGACACGCCCGGGCAATACCGGCCCCGGGCCACAACGCTTGCGAATCCGGCGTCCCGCGCCGGCGGTTCCCCGGAGCCGAACCGGGCTCCCCCGCGGCGGGTTCACCGCCGGTTCGGCCGGTAGGGTACCGACCGACGCGGACCGCCCGCGAGCGGTTCCGGATCGGTTGCGAGATGTCTGTCGCTACCGTGCGCACCGGCGTCCGATCCCGCGGTTCAGACCACGGAGTAAGCCCGCGTTGCGTCTCGCGCGACCGACGAAAGCGGTGTATAGTTAACGCACCCCACGCCTCACGGGCACGCATGAATCTCGCCGTGATCGGTTTCGGCAACGCGGGGGGTAAGGTCGTGGACAAGCTGCTCGCCTTCGAGTCGGACACCGGGCGGTCGCTGTGCCGGTTCGCGCTCGCGGTCAACTCCGCCGAGATCGACCTCGCCAAGCTCGATTACGTCCCGCGGGACAACCGGATCCTGATCGGCCAGACCGACCAGCGGGTGAAAGGCCGCGGCGCCGGCGCCGACCCGGAGGTCGGCGCGACCATCGCGCGCCAGGACCACCACGAGATCGAGCGCGCGATGGACGGCGTGCCGATCCACGACATCGACGGCTTCCTCGTGGTCGCCGGGCTGGGCGGCGGCACCGGCAGCGGCGGCGCGCCCGTCCTCGCCGAGACGCTCCAGGACCGCTACGCCGAACCCGTCTACGGGCTGGGCGTCCTCCCCAGCGCGGACGAGGGCGGCCGCCCCGCGTTCAACGCCGCGCGCTCGCTGACCTCCTTCACCGAGGCCACCGAGAACCTCGTCCTCTTCGACAACGACACCTGGCGCCAGCACGGCGACTCCGTGGAGACCGGCTACGACCGCACCAACGACGAGATCGCGCGCCGCGTCGTCACGCTGCTCGCGGCCGGCGAACTCGACGGCTCGCGGATCTCCGAGGCCGCGATGGACTCCTCGGACGTCAAACGCACCCTCGCCACCGGCGGGGTCTCCACCATCGCCTACGCCTCGACCGAACTCGAGGGCGCCACACAACACGGCGGCGGCCTCCTCAAGCGGTTCACCGACGGCGACGGCACGAACGGCACCGAACCCGACGACGGCGACCTGACCATGAAGGTCCACGGCCTCGTCCGCAAGGCCGTCAAATCTCGCCTCACGATCCCCGCGGAGATCGACTCGGCCGAGCGCTCCCTGATCGTCGTCTCCGGCCCGCCCTCGGAGTTCTCCCAGAAGGGCCTCCGACGCGCCCGCGAGTGGCTCGAGCGCCAGACCGACAGCGTCGAGGTGCTGGCCGGCGACGACCCCCGCGAGAACGCCGACCGCCTCTCCGTGGCGGTCCTGCTCTCGAACGTCACGCGGGTCGACCGCATCGACGCCCTCCAGGACCAGGCCGTCGACGCCAAGTCCAACATCCAGCGACAGGCCGACACCCGCGAGGACGAGATCAACGACCTCATCACCGACGACCACGGCGAACTCGACCCGATCTGATCGGTCGTTGGAGCGGGTAGTTTCGCCGTTCGCCCCACCGAGAGCGACCGCGTGAAGACCGCGACCGCCGACCGCGGGGACGATCGGGCGACCACCAGCAGCGTGAAAGCCCCGACCCGCTCGACTACTGCGACTCGCTGCGCGCTCCCTGCTCGCGGGCTTCGCCCGCTCGCACCGGTCGCGTGCTTGCGTCGTCTCGTACGTCGAGCGGGTCGCCCCTTTCATTCCCGCCCGCACAGACTGGCCGGACAAGCTACGCGGGTGGGAATGAAAGGGGCGACCGCGAGGACGAAGGCGGCCGACGTGAGTACCGCAGCCTGACGGGCGAGGAGCGTAACGAGGCCCCCGAGTCCTCGCGGTCGGGGCTTTCACGCTGTCTGTGGCTCCGATACTCCTGCGGTCGCGGTCGCCGTGCCGTCGGAGTGCGGAGCGGTTCCACGCACACCCGGCTCTTTATTGCGGACGTGACCGACAGACAGAGCACATGACCGAGAACCGCCGGGTGCAGATCGTCGACGCGTTCGCGGACGAGCCGATGGCGGGCAACCCCGCGGGGGTCGTCCCCGAGGCCGCCGGCCTCGCCGACGACCAGCTGGCGGCCATCGCCTCGGAGCTCGGCGCGAGCGAGACGGCGTTCGTGCTGCCGAGCGACGAGGCCGACCGCCGCCTCCGATATTTCTCGCCCGAGCGCGAGGTCGACCTGTGCGGCCACGCCACCGTCGCCGCCTTCGCCTCGCTGTACGAGCGGGCCGCGATCGAGAGCGGCGAGCACGCCGTCGAGACGAACGTCGGCGTCCTCGACGTCGAGGTCGAACCCGACGGCACTGTCTGGCTGACCCAGTCGCCGCCGGAGATCCGCACGGTCGACGTCTCCCTCGACGACGCCGCCGCGGCGCTCGGCCTGGACGTCGCCGCGCTCTCGGAGGTCGGCGAGGACCTCCCGATCGCCCGCGCGTCGACCGGCTTCCCGTGGCTCGTCGTCCCCGTGGGCTACTTCGAACAGCTCTCCGCCATCGAGCCCGACCTCGGGGCCGTCGGATCCCTGTGCGAGGCGACCGACGCCGAGGGGATCTACGCGTTCACGTTCGACACGCTGGAGGGCGAGGCGACGCTGCACGGGCGGGCGTTCGCGCCGCTTGCGGGCATCGACGAGGACCCCGTGACCGGCACGGCCAGCGGCGCTGTGGGGTCGTACCTCCGGTACCAGGGCGCGCTCGACGCCGCGGACCCGCTGGTCTTCGAACAGGGCCACTTCCTCGACCGCCCCGGCCGAGTGCTGGTCGACACCCGCGAGGGCGAGGACGGGGTGACGGCCCCCCGCGTCGGCGGCCGAGCGGTCACCGCGCTGGACGGCGATCTGACGGTCCCCGAGAGCGACGGGGACGACATCATCGAAGCGTAGCGCGGAGCGGTCGCGGTTCCGTCCGCTCGGCCCGCGAGCCGACCGGGCGACCCGCTCGTCCCTCCCGACCGATCCGCGAGCCGACCGGACGGTCCGCCCGCCCTCCCACCCCTGCGACGGTCTCGCGTGAGACGCTCCGACGGGTACTCGGAATCGAAACAATATTCCAGAAAACGGCCTCGTTAGCCCCCTAACGCAAGGTATTTATTGGGATCGGGGCCGGAAAGTTCTTGGGTGTCGTGAGCGACACTGTGGGTACGGTCATGGCATTACTCTGGCTGGACGACGTTACGGCCGAGGACTTCGACTCGGTCGGTGGCAAAGGCGCATCCCTGGGGGAGCTGACATCGGCGGGCCTGCCCGTTCCGCCGGGGTTCGTCGTGACGGCCGAGACGTACCGGTCGTTCATCGAGGAGACGGGGATCGACGAGGAGCTGTTCGAGGCGGTCGACGTCTCCGTCGACGACTCCCAGGCGCTCGCGCGGGCCGCGGAGCGCGCCCAGGAGCTCATCGAGGAGACGGAGATGCCCGAGGAGATCCGCGAGGAGATCCTCGAAGCCTACGACTCCGTCGAGGACGGCGAGGCCTCCGTCGCGGTCCGCTCCTCGGCGACCGCCGAGGACCTCCCCGACGCCTCTTTCGCCGGGCAACAGGAGACGTTCCTCAACGTGACACGGTCGGGCCTGCTCGACCGGGTGCGGGACTGCTGGGCCTCCCTCTTCACCCAGCGGGCCATCTACTACCGCCAGGAGCAGGGCTTCTCTCACGAGCGGGTCAACATCGCCGTCGTCGTCCAGCTGATGGTCGACGCCGAGAAGAGCGGCGTCATGTTCACGAGCCACCCGACCACGGGCGCTCCGCAGGCGATCATCGAGTCCGCGTGGGGCCTGGGCGAGGCCGTCGTCTCGGGCGCCGTCTCCCCCGACAAGTACGTCCTCGACCGCGAGACGGGCGACCTGCGCGACGCCACCGTCGCCACGAAGAAGGTCATGCACGTCCGCGACGAGGAGACCGGGGAGACCATCGAGCGGCCCGTCCCCGACGACAAGCGCGACGAACAGGTGCTCTCGGAGGCCGAACTCGACCGCCTGGTCGGCCTCGGCGACGAGATCGAGGCCTACTACGGCGACCCGCAGGACGTCGAGTGGGCCATCGCCGGCGGCGAACTCTACGTCCTCCAGTCGCGACCCATCACGACCATCGACGAGAGCGCCGGCGAGGTCGAGGGGACCTCGAACGGCGTCGGTGACGTGGCGGGCGTCGCCGACGGCGGCGCGACCGCCGAATCGGGCGGATCGAGCGGTTCCGGCGGGTCCGACGGGGACGGCAACGTCGTCTTCACCGGCATCGGCGCCAGCCCCGGCCGCGTGTCGGGGCCGGCCCGGATCGTCCGCAAGCTCGACCACCTCGACAAGGTCGAGGAGGGCGACCTCATCGTCGCCGAGATGACCACGCCCGACATGGTGCCGGCCATGAAACGCGCCGCCGGCATCGTCACCGACGAGGGCGGCATGACCAGCCACGCCGCCATCGTCTCCCGCGAACTGGGCGTGCCGGCCATCGTCGGCACCGAACAGGGCTCCGAGACCCTGCACGACGGCCAGGTCGTCACCATCGACGGCGACAAGGGCACCGTCGAGCAGGGCGACGCCACCGGCGGCGACGAACGGGAACCCGTCGAGGAGGTCCGCCCGCAGGCGCCGGTCAAGCCGATGACCGCGACGGAAGTCAAGGTCAACGTCTCGATCCCCGACGCGGCCGAGCGCGCCGCCGCGACGGGCGCCGACGGCGTCGGCCTGCTCCGGATGGAGCACATGATCCTCTCGACGAACAAGACGCCCGAGCGATACATCGACGACCACGGGACCGACGAGTACGTCTCCGAGATCGTCGACGGCGTCCGCGGCGTCGCCGAGGAGTTCTACCCGCGGCCCGTCCGCGTGCGCACGCTCGACGCCCCCACCGACGAGTTCCGCCAGCTGGAGGGCGGCGAGAGCGAGCCCGCCGAGCACAACCCGATGCTTGGCTACCGGGGCATCCGCCGCAGCCTCGACCGCCCCGACCTCTTCGAGCACGAACTCGCCGCGTTCCGTCGGCTGTTCGATCTGGGCTACGACAACGTCGAGATCATGTTCCCGCTCGTCAACGACGCCGAGGACGTCCTGCGCGCCCGCAACCTCATGGAGTCGGCCGGCATCGATCCCGACAAACAGGACTGGGGCGTGATGATCGAGACGCCTGCGGCCGCGCTCGGCGTCGAGCAGATGGCCGAGGCGGGCATCGACTTCGTCTCGTTCGGCACGAACGACCTCACGCAGTACACCCTCGCCGTCGACCGCAACAACGAGCGGGTCGCCGACCGCTTCGACGAACTCCACCCCTCCGTGCTGCGGCTCATCAGCGAGACCATCGAGACCTGCCGCGAGGCCGGCGTCGCCACGAGCATCTGCGGCCAGGCCGCCTCGAAACCCGAGATGGTCGACCACCTCGTCAACGAGGGCGTCACCTCCGTCTCCGCCAACATCGACGCCGTCCGCGACGTCCAGCACGAGGTCAAGCGCGTCGAGCAGAAACTGCTGCTCGACGACGTCCGCTGAGACCGGTACGCCGGCGATACCGACGCCCGCCGCACTGTCGCTCCCGTCGACATCTCGGCTGGGTCGTTGCTCGGTAACGATACCCACACGGGTCGAAACGGGGCCCTGTCACGGACGCGGCGCCGATGCGCTGTTTCGATCCTCGGCGGGGTAGCGCGGCCCTGTCCGGTCGACGCTTTCGTTACCTGACTGATAACAAAGTTTCGAGGCGACGACGTATCGAACGCGATGACACCAGACAACCTCGATACGTCGCGACGGGACGTGGTTAAGGCGATCGGCGCGGGGACGGTGCTGGCGGCGCTGGGCGGGACCGCGGTCGTCAGCGGGCGGGACGGACGGGCGGTCGCCGACGTCGACCCGGCGGCGGTCGAGAACGACGACCGACTGCAGGCGGTCGAATCGGTCCACCGCGTGCAGACGGAGATCACCGTGCCGCCGACGAATCCCGAGCGGCCGGGCGACTTCCACTACGAACCGACGGGCCTCCACGTCCAGCCCGGCGACGTGATCCGCTTCGAGTTCGTGACGCCCGACCACAACGTGGTCTCGTATCACCCCGCGTTCGGGATGCGCCGGCGCGTCCCGCTCGGCGTGGATCCCGTCTCCGCGCCGATCAAGGGGTGGAAACCCGAGTCGATCCCCGGCGACATGGTCGACCCGCCCGAGGAGATGGGCGCCGAGGAGCCCGCGGGCACGGGCACCGCCGCGGCGACCGGAACCGCCACGGCGACGCCCACCGCGACGGAGGCGGCGGGCGGGAACGTCGGCGAGACGGCGACCGACGCGCCGACCGGGACCGCGGCCGCGGAGACGGGGACGCCCGGCGGCGAGTCGGAGGGACCGGTCCCGGACTACTGGCTGCTCGCGCTCGACGAGCCGGGCGTCTACGACTTCCTCTGCTCGCCCCACGAGACGTTCGGGATGGCGATGCGCGTCGTCGTCGGCGACGAGACCGACGCCCCCTTCGAGACCGAAGACCCCGACGCCCTCCCCGAACCGCGCGTCGGACCGGTCGGACTCGCTCGCCTCACGCTGACCGACCCCGCGCTGGCGCCCGAGAACATCGTCGACCAGGGGACGGTGGAATGGACCGCGTTGGAGGCCAATCAGGGAGGCGAGGGAACGGCGACGGAGACCGGGACGGCCGGCGGCGAGACCGCAACGGAGACGGTCGGTGGCGGAGCTGAGACCGAAACGACCGGAGCGGAGCCGGCCGGAACGGAGACCGCGACGGAGGAGTGAAAGAAGGGGCTACGAGGAGTCGGAGTCGTCGGATTTCGCCAGCCACCGGACGAAATCGGAGAGGAACTTGGGACCTCGGCGGACGCGCTGTTCCTCGACCTCCCGGCCGGTCTTCGGAGACTTACTCATAGTAGTATCTACCGTAGTTCGACGTAAAAAGCTGATCCCGTCGCCTGCACGCTTCGATTTCCAACTCCGACGAGCGGGTCGACAGGCGGCCGCCCGGTCACCCCGAGGAGAATCCCGACAATCAGAAGGACGATACCCGACGCGAGCGTCAGTTGGGTGTAGAACAGTGCCCGAGCGTCGCCGTCGGCCATCTGGCTCGCGTCGGCGAGCCAGGACTCGTACTCTCGGATCATCCACTCGTTCCATTCGCGCTCGGTCCAGGACGACGCCCGGAACTCCCTGAGATAGTCCGCGCTCACTCCAGTCGGATAGCTCGAACCGACGTTCGTGACGAGCGCGAGGAGTGCCGAAGCGAGGAGAGACACGAACCCGAATACCGAAACGAGATTCCCGAGTCGGAGCGTGGCCGGGACGGATGTCACTGCCGTCAGTACCAGCCCGATGATGACGAGATCGATCCGGAGCGTCGACATCGCGGTCTCGTCGATATCGCGGATCGTACGGATCGTTTGATCGAGCGATCGCCGCGCATCAGCCCGTGCAACGTTCAACGCGTCCGCCTCAGAATCCCACGCCGGGAAACTGTTCTCGTTCCACTCGCTCCGGGACGCGGGTTCTTCCTCCGGTTCGTCGAGATCGAGTACCTCGCACAGATCCATGCAGTCGGTGCGAAGTGTCCTCCCTTCGTTTATAAACCTCGGCAATAGGCCACAGATCGACTCAGAAGAAGGTGAGCTTGTCCCGCCGGTACAGGTCGAGCTCGGAGACCATCGAGGGGTCCTGCTTCGCGGCGAAGCGGACGGCCTCGGCGATCTCGGTGGGCTCGGAGACCTCCCCGTAGTCGAACCGCTCCTCGAAGGACTCGCCGCTCTCGCTGGCGAACTCGCTGCGGACCTCGGCGGGGTTGACGACCGTGACGGCCACGTCGTCCGCGCCGACGTCGGCGGAGACGCTCTTGGCGAAGCCGCGGACCCACCACTTCGTCGCCGCGTAGACCGGGTTGAACGGCCGGGGGTACTGCCCGGCGAAACTGCCGATGAAGACGACGGTGCCCGAGGACTCGCGGAGGTGGGGCAGCGCCGCGCGCGTCGCGAAGAAGTAGCCGTCGACGTTGACCTCCATCATCGTGCGGTAGTCCTCCGTCGAGAGATCGTCGACGCCCTCGCCGGCGACGACGCCGACGTTGTTGACCAGGAGGTCGACCCCGCCGAACTCCGTGACCGTCTTCTCGACGAGCGCGTCGACGGCGTCCTCGCTGCGGACGTTGGTCGGCACGACGAGCGTCTCGACGCCGTATTCGTCTTCGAGGTCGGCGGCGATCGACGCCAGTCGCTCCTCGCGCCGGGCCGCCAGCGCCACGTCCGCGCCGTCTTCGGCCAGCGCGTGGGCCGTCGCCTCCCCGAT
>JBDGSU010000117.1:0-11232 GCA_042217395.1 Halosimplex sp. | reverse complement strand
TAGCAGACTACGAACTCCAGTCATGAGAAAGTATCTACCACTACAGATGAGCGTCCGACGAAAGTCCGGGGCGGTGCCGGTCCCGGGGCGGTCGTCGACGGACGGGAGGTCGAAACATCTTTCCCGCAGCCAGGCGGACTCGCGGGTGATGTCGAACCTCTGGGAAGACCTCGAGACGGGACCGAACCCGCCCGAGGAGATCTACGCGGTGGTCGAGTGTCTGAAAGGCGAGCGCAACAAGTACGAGTACGACAAGGATATCCCCGGCGTCGTCCTCGACCGGGTGCTCCACTCGAACGTCCACTACCCCTCCGACTACGGCTTCATCCCGCAGTCGTACTACGACGACGAGGACCCCTTCGACGTGCTCGTGCTCGTCGAGGACCAGACGTTCCCCGGCTGCGTCATCGAGGCCCGCCCGGTCGCGCTCATGAAGATGGACGACGACGGCGAGCAGGACGACAAGGTCATCGCCGTCCCCAGCGAGGACCCGCGGTACGACCACATCGAGGACCTCGAGGATATCACCCAGCAGCAGCGCGACGAGATCGACGAGTTCTTCTCGACCTACAAGAACCTGGAAGAGGGCAAGGAAGTCGAGACGCTGGGCTGGGAGGACAAGCAGGCCGCGTACGACGCCATCGAGCACGCCCAGGAACTCTACGACGAGCAGTTCGCCTGAACGGTCGCGCGCAGTTCTCTCCGTTCGTAGCGTTTATCGTAGGCCATCGCCGGATCGCGCCGGCCCCGTGGGCAGCACGTACCGGCACATCGCTGCAATGAACGCTATCGGTCGTCGATCCGGTCGGCCAGTTCCACGAACCGGTCGACGTACGACTCGGCCCACTCGCGGACGACCGGGTCGTCGGTCTCGAGGACGGCGTCGGGTCGGCCCTCGGCCCCGTCGGCGACGAGCGCCACCGTCTCGTCCGCGACGGTCACCGGGAGTGCGAACGGCTCCGGCGTCAGGTACAGTGCCACGGCGTCCGCGCTCGCGACGACCTCGTGGGCGGGCGCGTACTGGTCCCGCGACTCGGCGGTCTCGAGCGACGCCGGGGTGAGGACGATCTCGACGTCGACGGCCTCGTCGGCCTCGACGCGGTCGGCGAGCTGCTCGACGCTCCGCCGTTCGACCCCCGGCGCGAGTTCGCGGACCCGCGAGGCCCCGCGGCGGAGTTCGAGCATCCGGTCCAGCGGCGCGAACGGATCGCCCGGCGCCGCCGCGGTCACCTCGGCGTCGGCGAGCCGAGCGGGGTCGAAGTCGACGACGCCGGCCGGGACCGCGGACAGAACCGCCGCGGCCGACGACAGGGCGCCGATCCCGTCCGCGGCGGCCGCGTACCGGTCGTAGACGGACTCGCCGAGCGCGGTGAGTCGATAGCCGTCGTCGGTCTCGCGGACGTAGCCGCGCTCGAGGAGTTCGTTCGCGACGCGGAGCACCGTCCGGCGGGACGCGTCGACGGCGCCCTCGAGGTCGTATCGGTCCCGCGGTTCGCCGTCGGCCAGCGCGTCCAGCACGTCCACGCGGTTCTCCGACTGCGCGAGGAACGCCAACACCTCGCGGGGCGTCTCCTCCGTCTCGTCGTGGCCCGGGAGCATCGTCACGTACCCGTCGCTCCAGCGGCAAAAATCCCGCCGCCGAACCGCGGCGGTCGGCGCGCGCCGGCCGCTCGACGCACGGACGGGGTCCCGCCGCCGAGCGGAGCGACCGTCCGAACCCACCCCACCGTCCCCACCCGCCGACCGGCCGTGAACGACGGCGTTGTCAGAGGCACTCTGTCGTCGCCGGCCGGAGCGACGGCGTCGGTCGCTCGCTCGGCGCTTCCACGGGCCCGCCGCCCCGATGATCCCGCGCGAGCGGTAATAGTGACACGCGACGACGGCACGACACGCCGTGTCGTGGAGGCGCGGACGCCCGCCGCTCGAACGCGGTGTCTGAACGGTTCAACCGCCGGACTGCGCGGCGGTATGAACGGTCGTGAACTCGCGTGAAGCGGGGTGAACTCGCGTACGAGGTCGACACCCTATATGGGGTGTCCGCCCGAAGCGGTACTCGTCCGAGGTGACACAGATGCAAGACAGCGACAGTCCCTCCGCCGCCGAACTGCGCGAACAGGTCCCCGCGGTCTCCGAACGCTACGTCGCGGTCGACTGCGACGGCGACACCGTCCTGTTCGACACCGACGAACCCGACGGGTGGCTCCTCTCCGACGGCGCCGTCGACCGCGAGTCGATGCGCTGAACCCGTTTGCACCCCGCGTCGACGGCCCGACCCGATCCCGATCGCCCGCCCCCGACCACGGCCCGCGCCCGCCCTCGCTCCCGGTATGTCCCGTACGCATCAGTTCCGTTGCGACCCATGAATTATGAGCATGGGTAATTACTTGGGCGACGAGTCCGTATCGATCCGCGTATGGCAACCAGCGACGCGACCACCGGGATGGCTCATCTGACGGTCGTCCCCGAGAACTTCGAGCGGGTCGACGAGGACGCGACGGGCGCGAGCGGCGACGGGGTGGTCGACGCGGACGACGGGTCGGCCGACCCGTCGAGCGGGCCGTCCGAACAGGCGGACGGCCCTCCGGCCGGGCAGTGACGGATCCGGGCGATGGGGTTCGAGCGGGTCCGAGAACGTCACCGACGACCGACGGGCCTGTCCGCGAAAAGAAACTTCTTATGCCCGACCGCGGTAAACCGGGGTATGGGACTGTTCGACCGTATCCGCGGCGGCGACGACGAGCCGCGGGTCGCTTTCTTCGGCATCGACGGCGTGCCCTATAGCCTCATCGCCGACAACAGGGAGGAGTTCCCGAACCTCGCCCGCCTGATCGACGAGGGGTCGGCCGGCGCGATCGACAGCATCGTGCCGCCCGAGTCGTCGGCCTGCTGGCCGGCGCTCACCTCCGGGAAGAACCCCGGCGAGACGGGCGTCTACGGCTTCCAGGACCGCGAGGTCGGCTCCTACGACACGTACGTCCCGATGCGTCGCGACGTCCAGACCGAGCGCGTCTGGGACCGCGTCCACGAGGCGGGCCGCGACGCCACGGTGATGAACGTCGTCACCACGTTCCCGCCCCAGCGCGACGTCCAGCGGATGGTCTCGGGCTTCCTCTCGCCGCAGGTCGACAAGGCCGCCTACCCCGACGAGCTGCGCGACTACCTCCAGTCCATCGACTACCGCATCGACACGAACGCCAGCCTCGGCCACGACGACAAGGGGGCGTTCGTCGAGGACGCTCACGAGACCATCGACGCCCGCCACGAGGCGTTCAAACACTACGTCGAGGAGGACGACTGGGACCTGTTTTTCGGCGTCTACATGACCACCGACCGGGTCAACCACTTCCTCTTTCGCGACTACGAGCGCGACGGCGAGTACGCCGAGGAGTTCGTCGAGTTCTACCGCAAGGTCGACCGGTACCTCGGCGAGCTGCGCGAGTTGCTCCCCGACGACGTGACGATGATGGTCGCCTCCGACCACGGGTTCACGTCGCTGGACTACGAGGTCAACTGCAACGCCTGGCTCCGCGAGAACGGCTGGCTCTCCTACGGGGCCGACAGCGACTACGTCTTCCAGGTCGGCGCGTGGCTCCGCGAGGGCGACCGGCTGGAGTTCGACCCCGACTACGCCGGCGACGTCGACGAGCTCGTCGACGTCTCGAAACTCGCCGCCGAGTTCGAGGACGGCCGGCTCGTCGCCGAGGACGCGGAGGCCCGCGACGAGGCCGTCGCCGCCGTCCAGGACGCGACCCCCGCCGTCGTCGACGAGGGTGACGAGCGCGCGGTCGTCGTCGACGCCGACGACGTGGACGTCGACACCCACGTCGTCGAGACCGCCGACGGCGAGGCCGACGACGAGGAGTACCACGTAGAGGCGGCCCTCGTCAGCGCCACCGGCGACGCGTACGTGCAGGGCAACGCGGTCGTCGCGCTCACCGAGGACGCCCGCGACCACGTCGTCGAGGGCCTGGACGGGGTGACCCCGAAGTCCCTCGGCGCCGACAAGGCCGACACCACCGAACTGCTCGCGGACGTCTCCGCGAGCGAGGACGACGGGACCTACCGCATCGACCTGACGCCCGCCGACGGCGTCGACCTCGGGACCGACCTGGACGCCGACCGCGAGGTCCTCGAGTACACCCACAGCGAGCTGGCGGACATCGCCGACGAGGCCGACGCGTACTCGCTCATCCCCGGTCGCTTCTACCTCAACCTCGAGGGCCGCGAGCCCCGCGGGGGCGTCCCCCAGGAGGAGTACGAGGAGCTCCGCGCGGAGCTGAAGGCCGACCTCGAGGCGATGGAGGGACCGGACGGCGAACCGGTCGCCGACCGCGTCGTCACCAAGGAAGAGGCCTTCCGCGGCGACCACGACGACATCGCGCCGGATCTGGTCGTCGTCCCGAACCACGGCTTCGACCTCAAGGCCGGCTTCAAGGGCCGCAAGAACCCCTTCGTCGAGTTCGCCGCCCGCAACGGCATGCACAGCTTCGACAACGCGACGCTGCTGATCGACGACGAGGAGGCCCGCATCTCCGACGTCGACCTCTACGACATCGCCCCGACCATCCTCGATCTCATGGAGATCGACTACGAGCGCGGCGAGTTCGACGGCACCTCGCTGGTCTGAACGACCGCGCCGGCCCCCGCACGCGCC
This sequence comes from Halosimplex sp., assembly GCA_042217395.1. Lineage (GTDB taxonomy): Archaea > Halobacteriota > Halobacteria > Halobacteriales > Haloarculaceae > Halosimplex. The sequence goes on along the minus strand of JBDGSU010000117.1, from coordinate 6,578 downwards.
GGCCCCCGTCCGCGACCGTGTCTTGCTCCAGCCGGCCCGCTCGGGCTCCCAGGGGCCCGGTGTCGCGGCCGCTCGGCCAGTTCGGGTGATCGGTCGACCCCCGTTCGCGTGGGTATTGAAGTGGTGCGACACGACGGCCCGTCGCCGTCTGTCGATTTTCACACTTCGGGAACGCGCACCCGTTTATATGCACCTCGCGCCGAGAGATACACATGTGAGGTGACGACTATGGCAACCAGAGCGGCGAACCCACTGGCCGACGAGTTCGCGTTCGACATCGGCGGCCCGGTCGCGACGTACTGGGTCGCTATCCTGCGCGTGATCACCGGGTGGTACTTCTTCCACGCGGGCCTGACGAAGCTGATCGAGGACGGGCTGGCCTTCGGCTACGCGCCGGCGTACCTGAAGGGCATGACCGGCACGGCGCTCGGTCCGCTCCCCGTGTGGATGGGCAACAACCTCCCGTGGCTCCTCAAGCCCGGGGTGCCGCTGTTCGAGACGCTGATCGGACTGGGGATCATGTTCGGGGCCCTGACGCGGCTCGCCGCGTTCGGCGGGGCCTTCTTCATGACCCTGTTCTGGGTCGGCAACGGCGGCTACGGCCACGGGGTCGTGACGGGCGACCTGATGACCCTGCTGGTGTTCGTGACCCTGGCGGCGCTCGGCGCGGGCCGCTACTACGGCCTCGACGCCGTCATCGAACGGACCGGGCTCGCGGAGGCGCACCCGAAACTCCGGTACCTGCTCGGTTAACGAGGTGACCAACAATGCAAGAACACATCACGAACGCGATCGACAGAGCGGCGATGGCACTCGCGGGCGGCCTGATGCTCCTGGGGGTCGTCGGCCTCGGCCTCCTGGAAGTGCTCGACGGCCCGCCCTACGGTGCGGCCCCGACGACCAACGAGGCGGGCGAGGTGATCGCCACGCCGCTCGTGGACCCGAACCTCAGGACCGGCCTCTTCATCGCCGGCCTCCTGGTCCTGCTCGTCTGGCAGCTCTACCGGATGGCCGCGACGCACGAGGGCGACGACGCCGCGCGGCGGGCCGACGTGACCGCCGACTGATAGTTCCCCCGACGATTTCTCCGTTTCGCTCGCGATACCCGCCAGCGACCGCGCGATCGGCGTCTGACGCCCGTCTGACGGGTTGTTTTGGTGGTACGCGGACAAGCGGGCGTATGGCAAGCCTGACGGAAGTGTACGAGGGGCATCTGCGGACGGTGACGACCTCTCGTCGGTTCTACGCCGGGGCGAGTCTCTTCGCGGCCGGGGCGGCGATGGTCGTCGGGAGCATCGTCGTATCGACGACGACGGCGGGGGCAACGCTCGGACTCGACCGCATCGCGGCGCGGCTGCTCGCGGGGACGCTCGCCGGGCTGGGCCTCCCGGCGACGTTGCTGGGCGTCTTCGCCGTCCTCCCGGCGGGCCGGACCACGCGCGCGGCGTCGGTCATCGGCGCCAGCGTCAGCGTCCTCGGCGTCGCCCTGTTCCGCGTCGCCTATCCCGACCGGTGGTTCGGCGCGGGCGACCCGCTCGCGCTCGCGACCGTCGTCGTCTACTTCTTCGGCGCGATGACGACGCTGTCCTGTCTGTTCGTCGGCCTCGCGACGTTCAAGACCCGCAACGACCCCGGCGGCACCGCGCGCATGGAGATCACCGAGGAGGGCGCGGTCCGCCTCGTCGAGGACGCCGAGCCCGCCGGCGGCTTCGGCAGCGTCGGCTTCCTGGGCACCGACCCCCAGGGCGACGTCCAGACCCAGACCAACCGCGCCGACCCGCCGGGTTCCGAGCCCGACGAACCCGGCGAGGACGCGGAGATCCTCTCGACCGCCGCCGACCGTTCGGGCCGCGACCGTCCCGGCGCTGGCGCCACGACCGACGGCGGCTCGGCCACCGTCGACGACCGCACCGACGCGGAGTTCCTCGACGCCGCCGACGAGCGGGGCCGCCCCGACGCCTACTGCGGCAACTGCGCCCACTTCGAGTACGTCAAGGTCGACGAGAAGATCACCCCCTACTGCGGCCTCCGCGACGAGCTCATGGAGGACATGGACGCCTGCGACGAGTGGTCAGAGGCGTCCTGAACCCGCTTTCGCAGCCAGCTCGCCGCGACTCGACCGTCACCCCGGTTCGCCCGTCGCGGTCGACCGACCGGGCGGGTCGGATCCGGACGCTTTTCAATGAGCGGGCCGCTACGGCGGGTATGAAGTTCTGCGACGAATGCGGTTCGATGATGAAGACCGAGGGGGACGCCTGGGTATGTGGCAGTTGCGGCTACGAGGAACTGCGCGACGAGGCCGAGGAAGCGAAGACCGCCGTCACGACGCAGGGGCAGGAGGAGTCGGAGATAATCGACACCTCGGACGTCGACGCCGAGGACATGGGCCCGACCACCGAGATCGTCTGCCCCGAGTGCGGCAACGACCGCGCCCACTGGGACATGAAACAGATCCGCGCGGCCGACGAGAGCGAGACGCGCTTTTACACCTGCACCGAGTGCGAGCACCGGTGGCGCGAGGACGACCACTGATACGGACGATCGCGAGCGTTTCCCGGGTCGACCGCTCGCAGTCTCCGGTTCGATCCCGGACTGTCTTGCGATCGTCCGCACGAAGTACCACCGGTCCTCAGAGCCGGTATGACCCGACGCGCGCCCGACGGCGTGGCGCCACCGGCGGTCCCCGCGGATCAGCTCGCCGACGGCTGGGAACGCGTGGAAGACGGCACCGAGACCCAGTCCGGCGTCGAGGGCGCCGACGTCCGCGGCCACACGCTCGTCTACGAGGACACCGACCTCCGCGCGGCCGTCCGCGCCGCGACCGGGGACGCTCTCGACCGGTCCTGGCGCTTCTTCTTCGCGACGCGGCTCGCCTTCCGGCCGCCGCGAGCGGATCCGAACCGAGGGCCGATCGCGGGTGTCGCTCCGACAGGTCACCGGCGCGGTCCCGCTCCCGGACGGCGACCCCGTCCCCGTCGAGGGCTGGGTCGGCGCGTGGGTCGACGACGACGTCCACCTCGCAGGCGGCGCGTACCCGCGGACGTCCCTGGGGACCGCCCTCGACGTGGAGAACGGGGCACTCGACGGGTCGGCGGACGCGTTCCGGGACGAACTGTTCGACCTCCTTCGGGCGGTCGGCTGACGGCGGCGGGAGAAACGCGGCGAGCGCGCCGCTACACGCGCCTGGCGAACGTGAGGTAGCCGGTGTGGCCGACGCCGGCGGTCGAAGGGCGCGAACCGCGGTCGTCGAAGTCCATCTCGCGCTGGATCGTTTCGAGGGTTTCGACCTCGGCGAGGCCGACCTCGCGGGCGGCCGCGACGACCTCGCGGGTGCGTTCGACGAACGGCGAGTAGACGGCGACGTAGCCGCCGTCGCGGAGCAGGTTCGGCGTCCGCTCGACCATCGTCGGCGCGTCCTCGGTGTCCAGCGTCACCACGTCGTAGCGGTCCAGCTCGCCCAGTTGATCGGTCACGTCGCCGGTCCGCACGTCCACGCGGTCGGCGACGCCCGCCAGTTCCACGTTCTCGCGAGCGACGTCGGCGAAGTCGGGGTCGCGCTCGAAGGTCGTCACCGCCGCGCCGCAGCGACCGAGATACGCCGCCAGCACGCCGGTCCCCGTCCCCGCGTCGAGGACGTCGTCGCCGGCGGAGACGCCGGTGTGACCCACGATGAGTCCGACGTCGCGGGGCATCATCGGCGCGCCCGTCCGCTCGAAGTGATTGAACAGATCGGGGCCGCGGAGTTCGCGCGCCCTGAACGGCTCGCCGATGTGCGTCTCGACGACCTCGCCCGGCTCGACGTCTTCGGGGACCTCGAGGACGCCCAGGTCGCACTCCAGCGTCTCGCCGGGCGCCAGCAGGTACTCGCGGCCCGCCGCCTCGTGGACGAACAGCAGGCTCACTCTAGGCGCTCGATGGCAGCCGCCAGGTCGCCGTTCGTCTCCTCCAGCGCCTCGCGCGCCGCGTCCTCGCTCGCGCCCGCCCGCGTCGCGACGAGTTCGACGTCCTCGTCGGGGATGTCGGGGGCCGAGTCCGCGCTCTCGTCGGCCGACTCGTCGGCGTCGCTCGCCGCGCCGTCGCCTTCACCGAGGGCGCGGGACTCTGGCTCGCCGACGATGGTGTAGGTCTGCTGGCCCTGGGCGTCCATCCGCTGGACGTCCGCGTCGGTGAACACGAGCTCCTCGTCGGGGGTCCGAATGACGACCTCCTCGGCGTCGAGCTCCTGCATGTCGATGCCCATCTGCTTCATCATCTGCTGCATCTTGCGGTCGTTCATACCGCCGCCGCCTGGGAACATACCCCCACGTCCGACGCCCCGAGCAAAAAAGGTCGCGCCTCGCGTCGCTCGCGTCCGAACCGACGGGGCGGACCGCAAACCGCCGCGAGGGCCGTCGGTCAGGCCTCCGCCTCGGCGCCGTCGCGGACGAACACCGCGACGCCCGTCTCGAAGTCGCGCATTCCCTCGCCGCTCAGTTCGGCGCGCCCGACCGCGAGCACGTCGCCGCGCTCGTGAGTGACGAGCACTTCGTCGCCGGGACGGATTTCGGGGTCGGCCGCGGCGACGAACTTCGCGAAGGCGTTGCGCCCCTCGCGGACGAACGGTTCGCTCTCGTCGCCGACCACGACGCGATAACTGCCGTTCGAGAGCGCGTCGTTCAGCCGCTCCCCGCCCGCGACGCCGAGGGTGAACCGACCGTCGGTCGCGTACGTCACGAGGCGCCCGTCGTCGCCGATGACCTGGCGCGGCCGCCCGGAACTCGTGTGGGTCACCTCCGGGTCGCCACCGCCGAACAGCGCCGCGCCGGCGCCCGCGCCCCACTGGTAGTCGGCCACCCGCGTCAGCATCGCCCTGTCGCGCTCGTCCATTGGACCTCCGTTCGCCGGTCCGCCTCATGTATCTGTCTCACCGCCGCGGATCCCGTCGCGAGCACCATCCCTTGTCCATTGGTACCAAACGCCAAAATACCCAGAGATGATCACGATCGATCGTGGCCGTGTGACGCGGTTTCAGGAGAATTTATACGGATCGATTACCAAACGGCAGGTAGAATGACAGACACGGATACGCGGAAAGTCGCGTTCGGCGTCGTCCTGCTGGCGGTCAGCACGGTCCTCATCTTCGGTCCCGGGGCGCTCGGTCTCGCCTCGGTCATCCCCGCCGCCGCCATCGGTGCGGGTGCGCTCGGCCTGGCCGCCGGCGCCCTCCTCGTCGGCACCGCCGACGGCGGCCGCCCGGTCTGAACCGGCTCGCCCGCCGTTCGACGTAGTCCCGATAGCGGCTCCGTTCTCCGCTCTCCTTTCACTTTTCTCCGTTCTCGGGTCTCTCTGCCGACACGGCCTTCGATCCGACGAGGACTCGGTCAGCGAGTATCACTGGCGGCTCTCCCACCAGAACGGGCGGATCCGCGGCGACGGCGATGAGGCCTCCGCCTTCGGACGGGCGCGATCGACGGGCTCGAGAGCGTCGTGCCACCGCGCTCGATGCCGAGGTGGGGGACGTAGACGCCCCGGAGGAGGGCGACGAGTCCGGGGCGGGAGACGAGTATGGGCGCGAGCGGCGGACGTTCCCGGAGTGTTCTCGGTCAGCTTCCGACACTCGGCGCCAGCGCCGCTCAGAGGAGGAACCGCTCTTCGTCCTCGCTCATGTCGGTGAAGTGGTCGGCGGCGGCGACCAGTTCCTCGGCGGTCGACTCCTGGAAGGCCATGACCTCGGTGCGAACGCCCTCGTGACGGAGGTGCGAACAGAGCCGCGAGAAGTCGCCGTCGCCGGTCGCGAGGACGACCGTATCGACGTGGTTGGCGAGGGTGACGGCGTCCAGACTCATGCCCACGTCCCAGTCGGCTTTCTTCGACCCGTCGCCGAACGTCTTGATGTCCTTGATGCGGGTCTCGAAGCCGATGTCGGTGAGCGCCTCGAAGAAGGACTCCTCTTCGGGGGAGTCGGCGCGGATGACGTAGGCGACGGCGCGGGTCAGCTGGCGGTCGTCGACGGCGGCGTCGAGGAGCGAGGAGTAGTCGATGTTGCGCGTATAGAGGCTACGGGCAGTGTGGTAGAGGTTCTGCGCGTCGGCGAGCACCGCGACGCGCTGTCCCGGGTGGACGTTTTCCATGCCCGTTGGTGGCGGTGCCGCCCGGATAGCTCTTTGGAACGGCTAGGTCCAGGCGGTCAGGCACTCCATCGAACAGAACGGCAGGTCCACCGTCTCCCCGCCGCCGTCCGTCCGCGCCGCCTCGTTCGTTCCACCCTCGCCCGCGGCGTCGCCGTCGGTGTCGATGTGCGCCCGCAGCGTGTACGCCGGCGACCCCTCCGCCTGACAGTTCGCGCACTTCATGGTCGATGTTCGAACCCCCATCCCCGTTGTTATTCACCGTATAACGCGCCTCGTTCGACGAGATTCCGGTCGCGTCGATACGGAGACAACGGACGGCTATCGCACTCTCGATAGCCGACGGGAACGGAGTACCAGCCGCCGGTGCGTGTACCGACGCAGTAGTCGTCGTCCGGACTCGCAGTCGAGGGTACTGCTCGGTACAGGTGATAGACTTATCATACCAGCATCCGCCGAGCGAGCAACGCG
>JBDGSU010000164.1:0-11420 GCA_042217395.1 Halosimplex sp. | reverse complement strand
CCGAAGCCGTCGTGCTCGATGGCCTCCTGGACGATCTCGGCGTGGCGCTGGGCGTCCGAGGAGAAGGACTGCGCGATGAACGTGGCTCCGGCGGCCAGCGCGAGCGCGAGCGGGTTGACCGGGGGCATCTGCGGGCCCTCGGGGGTGGTCGCGGTCTCGAAGTCCTGCCGGGAGGTGGGCGAGGCCTGGCCCTTGGTGAGCCCGTAGATGCGGTTGTCCATGACGACGTAGGACATGTCGACGTTGCGGCGGACGGCGTGGACGAAGTGGCCGGCGCCGATGGAGTAGCCGTCGCCGTCGCCGCCCGCGACCATCACTTCCAGGTCGGGGTTGGCGAGCTTGACGCCGGTGCCGACGGGCAGGGCGCGGCCGTGGACGCCGTGGAGCGCGTAGCTGTGCATGTAGGTGCCGATCTTCCCGGAACACCCGATGCCGGCGACCACGAACGTGTTGTCGGGGTCGTTGCCCGTCTCGGCGAGCGCTTTCATCATGCCGTTCATCGTCCCGAAGTCGCCGCAGCCGGGACACCAGGTCGGTTGCTTGTCGGATTTGAAGTCTGTGAATCGAACGTCGGAGCTCATTCTGCCTCCACCTCCGTGGCGCCGGCGTCGGCACCGGAGAGCGTGTTCTCGATCTCGGTCGCGAGCTCGTCCGCCTTGAAGCGGACGCCGTCGTACTTGTTGACCCGCTGGACGCGCTCTAAGACGTCGTGTTCGATGACGTCGGCGAACTGCCCGGTGGCGTTACACTCGACGACGATGACGTCCTCGGCGGCCTCGATCTCCGCCGAGAGGTCGGGCCGCGGGAAGATGTAGGGCACCGAGATGAAGCGCACGTCGTGGCCGCGCTCGGAGAGGAACCCGAGCGCCTCGCGCATGGCGCCCTCGTTCGAGCCCCAGGAGACGACGAGCGTGTCGGCGTCCTCGTCGCCGAACTCGCGGTAGTCCCAGTCCTCCTGTTCCTTCGCTGTCTCGACTTTCTGCTGGCGCTTGTCGACCTGCTCGAGGCGGACCTCCTGCTCCTCGGTCCGGCGGCCGAGCGCGTCGTGTTCGAGGCCGGTGGTCATGTGGGCGCCGCCGGTCGTGCCCGGGAACGCGCGGGGGCTGACGCCGTCGGCGGTCGGGAAGTGGGGCTGGAAGCGGTCGCGCTCGTCCAGCCAGGAGTCGATCTCCGACTCGTCGACGACCTTGCCGCGGTCGACCTCGACCTCGTCCATGTCGAACTCCTCGGGGGGGAACGTCTGTTCGGTGACCGCGAGCGCGAGGTCCGAGACGAGGTAGACGGGCGTCTGGTACTTCTCGGCGTAGTTGAACGCCTCGACGGTCTTCCAGAAACACTCCGAGACGGAGGTCGGCGCGACGACGAACCGGGGGATCTCGCCGTGGCCGCCGTAGAGGGTCATGTTGAGGTCGCCCTGTTCCTGTTTGGTCGGCATCCCGGTCGAGGGACCCGAACGCTGGACGTCGCAGATAACCAGCGGGGTCTCCGTGGTGGCGACGAGGCCGAACGTCTCGGTCATCAGGTCGATACCGGGGCCCGAGGTGGCCGTCATCGCGCGTGCGCCGGCGCGTGCGGCGCCGAGCGCGAGGTTGATCGCCGAGAGCTCGTCCTCGGCCTGGACGACCTTGCCGCCGTACTGGTCGATGCGGCCGGTCAGATACTCCATGACGTCGGTCGCGGGAGTGATGGGATAGCCCGAGTAGAAGCGACAGCCGGCGGCGATGGCGCCCATGCCGATGGCCTCGTCGCCGTTGAGCAGGACGTAGTCGGCGTCGGTGGTCTCGATGTCGTAGTCGAAGTCGTGGTCGTACTCCTCGGCGACGTGCTCCTGGCCGAGGCGGGCTGCCTCCTTGTTGTTCTCGACGATGGCCTCGCCCTTCGAGCCGAAGCGCTTCTCCAGGGACTCGTCCAGGTTCTCGATGGGGAAGTTCGCCACTTCGCAGGCCGCGCCGAGCGCGACGACGTTCGCCATGATGGCGCCGCCGGCGTCCTCGGCGAGGCGCTGGAGCGGGACGGACAGGCCGATCATCCCGTCGGGGACCTCGACGTCCTGCATCGTGGTGCGCTCGCCGTCGTAGATGATGACGCTCCCCTCGTGCAGTTCGTCCAGGTTCTCGTCGATGGTGCGCTCCGTCAGCGCGATCAGGATGTCGAGCCTGTCGACGACGCTCTCGACGCGGTCGACGGACGTCCGGACCTTGTAGGCGGTGTACCCGCCCCGGATCCGCGACGCGAAGTCCTTCGAGGTGAAGACGTGACGGCCGGCACGCGAGAGTGCCTGAGCGAAGATCTTCCCGGTAGAGTCGATCCCGTCACCGGCTTCACCGCCGATGGCCCAGTTCAGGTCCTCGGGCATATTGCATTCGAGTTTCTGCCGCCCGGCAAAAAGACTTCTGTAATGGCCCGAAACGGCGACCCTCGCATCCGTCGGAGAAGTGGACAGACGGGCGGAAATCGACGGTTTCGAACGATCGGCATCGCTGTCCCCCGATGGTGAACGCCGGCCCCCGGTCGAGGACCGTCCGACGACCCCGCCGGAGACGCCGGCGGGGAGAACGAAAGGACCATGCGCCGGGGCGCGCGAGACGGGAGCATGGAAGACACCGACGTCGCGGTCGTCGCCGTCGAATCGGTGGGCGAAGACGCAATCGCCATCGACTTCGAGACGCCCGAGGGGTTCGACGCCCGCCCCGGCCAGTTCGTCAAGGTCGGGCTCGAGAGCGTCGAGGAGTCGCGCTTCTACACCATCTCCTCGCCGGACGTCGACGGGACGTTCGAGATCACCGTCGGCGTCGACCCCGAGGGCGAGGTCGCCCCGAAACTGGCCGAACTGGAGGCCGGGGAGGAAGTCGTGCTGTCGGGGCCGTACGGCGACGCCTACTACGAGGGCGAACAGCGAGTGGTGATCCTCGCCGGCGGCCCGGGCGTGGGCCCGGCGATCGGGATCGCCGAACGGGCGCTGGACGACGGCGGCGAGGCGGCGATCGTCTACCGCGACGCCGCGCCGATCCACGACGACCGACTGACCGAACTGAACGAGCGCGGGGCCGCGATCGCCGTCCTCGCGCCGGAGTCGTCGCTGGCGGTTCCCGTCGAGGAGGCGCTGACCGACGACGCGCAGGTGTTCGTCTACGGCTTCGCGGAGTTCCTCGACGACGCCACGTCCGCCATCGCGGCGGCGGGCGGCGACGCCGAGACCGCGAAAGTCGAGAACTTCGGCTGACCGCGCGGTGGTGGAAACCGGCGGCCGCCGGCACGGGTCGCGGTCGCCGCCGCGGGCGGCCGGCGAAGTTGACAACGGTTAAAACCCGTGAGAGGATACGGGGGAGTATGAGCGAGAGCCAGCAGAAACGCAAGCAAAAGTGCGTCTCGTGCGGCATCAACATCGCCGGCACGAACGCCGCCGCGTTCAAGTGTCCCGACTGCGGCCAGCAGATCTACCGCTGCGCGAAGTGCCGCAAGCAGAGCAACCTCTACGAGTGCCCGGACTGCGGGTTCACGGGGCCGTAACGATGGGGAAAGTCGCCGCGCAGATCAAGGTCATGCCTCAGAGCCCCGAAATCGACCTCGACGCGCTCCAGGAGCGCCTCGAGCAGTCGCTCCCCGAGGGCGCCAAGATCAACGGCTTCGAGCGCGACGACGTCGCGTTCGGCCTCGTCGCCCTCCTCCCGACGGTCGTCGTCCCCGACGAGGCCGGCGGCACCGAGGCCGTCGAGGAGGCCTTCTCCGGCGTCGAAGGCGTCGAGAGCGTCGAAGTCGGCGACGTCGGTCGCCTCTGAGACGGCTTCGGAACGACGGTTCGGGATCGGTCGCAGGCAGTCCCGGGTCGACCCGATACACGCGTCCGCCGGGTCCGTACGAGTCGGTCACCCTTCGAGTCGGTCACACCACTTTCCTGCCGCCTCGCCCGCGCAGCATTTGAACGCGTGAACGCGTTTGGACGGACGACCGCACGCCACCGTGCGGTCGTCCGAGCCGCGTCTTCGAAGTGCTAGTCGAGCGTGGCGTACCGACCGGCTACGGTATCACGATCTTCGGTCGGCCGCTCGACGGCGCCTGTACCCGGTCGAAACGGGCCCTCAGTTTATCATTTCTGAGATTTCGAGGGAACGCTTAACTCGGGAACCGCTGTCCGGGGACGTATGGACCGTCGGATCGCTCGGTATCTCCCCGATCGAGTGCGTCGAAGTTACGTGCGGCAGTTCGCGACGGCCGTCGCGGTGATCCTGCTCGTCCTGGTGTTCGTCCTCGGCGGCGTCTACGCGGCCGAGAGCCACTCCAGGCGCGCGTCGGTCGACTCCGCGCTCCGATCGACGACGGAGCAACAGGCACAGAAGGTCGCCGCCTGGCACAACCAGTACATCTCGTCGACGAAACTGGTCTCGCAGTCCGGGAAGCTCCGGCCCGACGAGACCAGGACCATGGGCTCGACACTGCGGAGCATCGAGAACTCGCTGCCCGAAGCGGTCGTCGGCGTCCACTACGTCTATTGGAAGAACCAGACGGTCATCTCGAGTTCGCAGTCGCTCCGCGGCGACCAGACCGAACGGTTCCCCTGGCTGAGCCGGGCGGAGTTCGAGGGGGTGGGCGTCACGACCGTCCAGACGACGGCCGCGTACCGCTACGACAACGAGACGCGAATGGCCTTCATCAGCCCGACCCAGTACGGAGTCGGCTACGCCGCCGCCATCGAGGTGTCGGTCTCCGACTCGTTCGACCTCGAGGGCCCCGTCGCGGGCAGCGACACGAGGCTCCTCTACCGGAACGCGACGTACCTCCACGGGACCAGTCCCGACCGCGTCGGCACCGCCTACGACGGTCCCGGCGCGCGGAACCTCTACAACCGGACCCAGTACAACCCCCAGCTATGGAGTCTGAGCGTCCCGAGCACCTACGAGAACGCGACCGTCGTCCGGCAGAACGGTGACGTGGTCAGCTACGCGGGCGTCCCCGGCGCGCGGATGGCAGTCGTCAACGCCGCCGACACGGGTATCTACGGCGTCCCGACCCAGACGAAGCTCTACCTCGTGCTCGTGTTCGTCTTCGTCGGGCTGAGTCTCGGGACGGTCGGGTTCGTCGTCGAACGGCCCGTCGCCCGCTCGGTCAGCCGGCTGGCCGAACGGACCGAGGCCCTGGAGAACGGCGATCTGGACGTCGAACTCGAGTCCCACCGGAAAGACGAGATCGGGACGCTCTACGGTCGGTTCGCGTCGATGCGCGACTCGCTGGCCGAGCGGATCGAGCAGGTCGAGACCGCCCGCGAGGAAGCGCGCGCCGAGGCCGACGAGGCGCGCCGCGAGGCCGAGCGCGAGCGCGCCGCCGCCGAGGAGTTCACCGAGCACCTGGAGGAGACGGCCGACGCCTACGGGGGGACCATCCGCGCCTGCGCGGACGGTGACCTGACTCGGCGGTTAGAGCCCGACGAGGAGAGCGAGGCGATGGCCGCCGTCGCCCGGGCGTTCAACGACATGATGGGCGACCTCGAGGAGATGGTCGCGCGGGTGCGCTCCTTTTCCGACGACGTGGCCCGCTCCACCTCCGAGGCCAGCGCGGCCACCCAGGACGTGCGGGCGACGAGCCGCGACGTGAGCGACGCCGTCTCCGACATCGCCGCCGACGCGAGCGAACAGGACGACTACCTCGGCGAGGTCACCGAGGAGATGAACGACCTCTCGGCGACCGTCGAGGAGGTGGCGGCCACGACCGACACGGTCGCCGACCTGGCCGCCGAGACGGAGACCCTGGCCAGCGACGGGTCCGACGCGGCGACCGAGGCGATGTCCGAGATGGAGACCATCGAGTCGCGCACCGAGGAGACCGCCGCGGAGATCGGCGCGCTCGACGAGGAGGTCGAACGGGTCGCCGAGATCGTCGAACTCATCGGCGACATCGCGAGCCAGACGAACACGCTCGCGCTCAACGCCTCCATCGAGGCCGCCCGCGCCGGCGAGTCCGGACAGGGGTTCGCCGTCGTCGCGAGCGAGGTGAAAGAGCTCGCCGAGGAGACCAGCGCGGCCACCCGGCAGATCGACGACCTGCTGACCCAGCTCTCCGATCGGACCGGCGAGGCCGTCACGGGCATCGAGGAGATGCGCGCGGACGTGGTCAGCGGCGTCGAGACGACGCAGGACGCCCTCGACGCGCTCGACGAGATCGCGGCGCAAGTGCGCGAGACCAACGACGGCGTCCAGGAGATCAGTTCGGCGACCGCCGACCAGGCCGACTCCGCCCAGGAGGTCGTCGCGCTGGCCGACCGCGTCTCCGACATCAGCGCCCGCACCGCGGAGAACGCGGAGACCGCCGCCGACCGGACCGACGAACAGGTCGCCGGCATCGGCCAGGTGACCGACACCGCCGAGGCCATCGAGGCGCAGGTCGACGAGCTCCGGGACCTCCTCGAGACGTTCACCGTCCGGGTCGACGCCGCCGCGGCCAACGGCGGGGCGGCCTCGGCGGCGGCTACCGACGACGACTGATACGGAGGAGTGCGAGACAGTCCGGGATCGGTCGCGCGATCGGGTGCGGTCGACCCGGGGACCGCGCGTTCAGAATCCGGATGAACGCCACGGTGAGATGGTCACTCGTGGGCGAGGCCGGAACGCACGTTTTATATGCGCGTCCGGACAACGGGACCGCACGAATGCCTAACTCCAACGGACCCCGGAAGAAGACCCGCAAGAAGCTCCGCAACGAGCCCCGACAGAGCGGCACGTCGCCGCCCCAACGCTCGGTCGCCGAGTTCGAGACCGGCGAGAAGGTCCACCTGAAGATCGACCCGAGCGTCCCCGACGGGCGTTTTCACCCGCGCTTCGACGGTCGGACCGGCGAGGTCGTCGGCGAGCAGGGGGCCGCTTACAAGGTCGAGATCGTCGACGGCAGCACCGAGAAGACGCTCATCGTCAAGCCCGCCCACCTCCGCAGCCAGGCATGACGATATTCAAGGAGAAAGTCGACGAAGAGTACCTCACGATCGCCGAGACCAAGCAGATCCTCGCGGACCTCGAGCGCGAGCGGGCGGCCGACGAGGACCGCGAGATGCGCTACGAGCTCGCGCGGGCCATCGAGCACGTCAACCGCTTCGCCGTGCTCGACCCCGAGGAATCGCGCGAGTTCGTCGCCGATCTGCGGGAGCTCGACAAGGTCGACGAGGCGACCGCCTACAAGATCGCCAACCTGCGGCCGATGGACCGCGACGAGCTGCGGGCCATCTACGCCCAGGAGCGCTTTACCCTCTCCGGCGACGAGCTCGACGCCATCCTCGAGGTCGTCGCGAAGTACGCCTGATACGGAGTAGTGCGAGACAGTCCGGGATCGACCCCGGGACTGCGTGCGGTCGACCCGGGACACGGGTGCTCCGGACCCGCGTGACCGGTCCCGTCGCGAGCGTTTTCCGAGCCGGGCCGGTAACCCGCCGGAGTGCCCGACTGCGGGGGTTTAAGTTCCGTCTCGCCCTACTCGTCTGTCATGAGCGACTCCGAGCGCGGCGACGGCGGACCGGGGGGCCCCACGGCCGTCGTCCTCGACTATCTCGCACACGGACGGACCGAGGACGACCGCCCGCAGTACCAGAAACAGCCCCTCGCCTACGCGCTCGGGCGCGAGGACTTCCGCCTCTACGAGGTCGTCCTCGGCCCGGACGCCGACGTCTCCATCGGCGACGACCTGGTCGTCGACCGCTCGTCCGACGACATCGAGCGCGCGGGCGAGGTGGCCTACGAGGACCTGCCCGGCGGCGCCCAGTCGGAACTGGACTACGCCGTCGAGGACCTCGTCGACGAGGAGGAGCGGCGCTTCGTCGACTTCTACAACGACGCCCAGCCCATCACGCTGCGGCTCCACCAGCTGAACCTCCTCCCCGGGATCGGGAAGAAGCTCCGCAACGCCATCCTCGACGAGCGCAAACGGGGCCCCTTCGAGAGCTTCGCGGATCTGGAGGAACGGGTCGACGGCCTCCACAACCCCCGCGAGGTCGTCGTCGAGCGCATCTTGGAGGAGATCCGCGAGGACGACCTGAAGTACCAGACCTTCGCGCGACGGGACGAGGAGGAATGAACCGCGAGCAGTCGGAGCGAAACGACGGTGGCGGGAGCGCCAGCGACGGGGCCGGAAGCGCCAGCGACCGGGATACCGCCGGCGAGCCCGAACCCAGCACGCGCGACCCCGACGCGTTGCTCCGTCGGGCGGGCGTTCGCGGCGACCCGAACAGCGACCAGCACTTCCTGGTCGACGACCGCGTGCTCGACCGGTTGCCCGGGTACGCCGACGACGCGGGGATCGACCTCTCTCACGTGCTGGAGATCGGCGCGGGGACGGGCGCGCTGACCGACCGCCTGCTCGCGGCGGCCGACCGCGTGACGGCGATCGAGCGCGACCCCGACCTCGCGCGATTCCTCCGCGAGGAGTTCGCCGCCGAGATCGAGGCGGGCCGGCTCACCGTCGTCGAGGGCGACGCGCTCGAGGTCGAGTTGCCCGAGTTCACCGCGTCGATATCGAACCTGCCCTACGGTCCCTCCAGCGAACTCGCCTTCCGCCTGCTGCCCCGGGAACGGCCGCTCGTGTTGATGTTCCAGCGGGAGTTCGCCGAGCGGATGGCCGCCGAACCGGGGACCGACGACTACGGCCGCCTGTCGGTGACGGCGGGCCACTACGCCGACGTCGAGGTGGTCGAACCGGTCCCGAAAGAGGCGTTCTCGCCGCCGCCCGCGGTCCAGAGCGCGGTGGTGCGAACGACGCCCCGGGACCCGGACTACGAGGTCCCCGACGAAGACTTTTTCATGGAGTTCCTGAAGGCGGTGTTCACCCAGCGACGGAAGACGATGCGCAACGCCGTCCGCAACACGGCCCACATCTCCGGCCTCGGCGACCCGGACGCGGTGGTCGACGCGGTCTCCGCGAGAGAATCGAGCGGCGGCTCGTCGGACGAGTCCGACGGTGCGGACGGGGACCTGATGAGCGCCCGCGCCGGCGACGTCACGCCCGCGGAGTTCGCCGACCTGGCGACGCTGGCGTACGAGGTCGGCGACCCCGGCGAGCGATGAGCGAGGACCGGGTGGACGAGAGCGAACCCGACGATAGCGGAACCGACGGCGGCGGAGCCGACGGCAAGCCGGGGCTGGCCGAACGGCGCGGCGTGGAAAAGGTCTACCAGCCCGCGGAGGACTCGAAACTGCTCGCCGACGCCGTCGTCGAGCGCGTCGAGCCGGGGATCCGGGCGCTGGACGTGGGCACCGGGTCGGGCTACGTCGCCGCGCGCCTGCGCGAGGCCGGCGCCGATGCGGTGGGCTCGGATCTGAACCCCCACGCCTGCCGACAGGCCGCCGAGGCGGGGATCCCCGTCGTTCGAGGGGACCTCACCGCGCCGTTCCGAGAGGAGGCGTTCGACGTAGTAACGTTCAACCCGCCCTATCTCCCGACCGAACCGGAGAGAGAGTGGGACGACTGGATGGAACGGGCGCTCTCCGGCGGCGAGGACGGCCGCGCGGCCATCGACCCCTTCCTCGACGACGTGGCGCGGGTCCTGCGGCCCGACGGGGCTGCCTGTCTGCTCGTGAGTTCGCTCACCGACCCCGACGCGGTTCGGGAGCGCGCAGCCGCGAACGGACTGGTCGGCGAGGAAATCGCGAGCGAGTCTCACCCCTTCGAGACGCTGCTCGTGATGCGGTTCGCGCGCGGCTGAACCGGGCCGAAGCGACCGCCCGGCCTCCGCTTTCGGGGCTCGGGTCGAGGGCTGTCGGATTACTTGCGTGCATCAGTAGAGATGAGAAATATTATAGTGCGTCATTTCGTAGGCGATTCCAATGACGCAGGTACTCTCCACGACGCCCGGTCTGTACCCGCTGCCGGACTGGGCGAAGGACGAACTCGCGGACCTGAAGGGACGACAGAAGGGCGGTCTCGTCTCCGGTGACGAGAGTCCGGAGATCGGCGACGCCTACGAGCGAGCGCGCGAGGAGGTCGTCGGGCTCCAGTCCGACACCGGTCTCGACCTCGTCGTCGAGGGCCAGCTCCGCTGGGACGACATGCTCGCCCACCCGCTCGCGGTGGCCGACGCCGTCGAGACCCGCGGGATCGTCCGCTACTACGACAACAACAACTTCTACCGCGACCCCGTCGTGACGGGCGACCTCTCGGCCACGGGCGACGTGGCGGGAGAACTCGAAGCGGCCGCCGAGCTCACCGACGACCCGCTCAACGCCGTCCTCCCCGGCCCGTACACGCTCGCGGACCTCGCCACCGACGAGCACTACGGCGACGAGGCGGCGTTCCTCTCGGCCGTCGCGGACTTCCTCGCCGCCGAGGCCGAGCAGTTCCCCGAGATCGAGACGCTGTTCCTCCTCGAACCGTCCCTGCTGGAGTCGCCGCCCGGCGAGGGGAGCGACGAGCGCGCCAGCGAGGCCATCGACGCGGTCGCCCGGGCGACCGACGCCGAGGTCGTCGCCTATCCCTACTGGGAGTCCCACGGCGGCGACGGCGGCATCGACGAGAAGGTGTACGCCCACCTGATGGACGCCGACGTGGACGCGATCGGTTTCGACTTCGTCGCCAACCACGAGGACAACGCGTACGTCATCAGCGAGTACGGCGCCAAGGACGACATCGCGCTGGGCGTCGTCGACGGGCAGAACACGCTCGTCGAAGACGCCTCGGAGATCGCAGAGCGGATCGAGTGGACGCTCGACAACGCCCACGGCGTCGACTTCGAGACGGTCTACGCGACCGTCGACACGCCGACGTTCTACCTCCCCTCTGGCAAGTTCGAGGAGAAACTGGCCGCGCTCGGCGCCGTCGAGCGCGCGGAGGTGACGGCATGAGCCGCCCCGCCGACAACCGCGAGCAGTTCCGCCCGGACGGCCACGACAACGACCACTTCCTCATGACGACGGTCGTTGGCAGCTACAAGAAGCCCAAGTGGCTCGACCGCGCCCGCGAGCTCTTCGAGGACGAGGACACGGACTTCGGCACCGACGAGTGGGAGGAGGCCAAGGACGACGCCGCCCGCCTCATCACCGAAGAGCACGAGCGCTCCGGGCTCGACGTCGTCGTCGACGGCGAGATGCGCCGCAAGGAGATGGTCGAGTACTTCGCCCACCGGATCGAGGGCTACGAGTTCAACGGCCGCGTGAAGGTCTGGGGCCACAACTACTTCGACAAGCCCAGCGTGGTCGACGAGGTCGAGTACGGCGAGCAGTGGCTCGTCGACGAGTTCGAGTTCACCGACGACGTCGCCTCCCGCCCCGTCAAAGTGCCCATCACCGGCCCGTACACGCTCGCCAACTGGACGTTCAACGAGGCCTACGAGGACGACGAGGCGCTCGCCTACGACCTCGCGGAACTGGTCAACGAGGAGATCGAACAGCTGGTCGAGGCCGGCGCGCGCTACATCCAGATCGACGAGCCCGCGCTCGCGACGACGCCCGACG
>JBDGSU010000110.1:0-11512 GCA_042217395.1 Halosimplex sp. | reverse complement strand
ACTCCACAGCGACCGCTCAGCAGTATCAACAATCTCCTACGCAAGAGCGAACACGAAAATTATTTACCTGAGAACAGAATGGTATCTATCAGCCACCAATCGGGTGGGTGTGTGAAAATGAAAATGAACCGTCGGAAAGCACTGATAGGTATTGGGTCACTGGCCGTGGGTAGCGGTGCCGCGCTGGGGAGCGGGGCGTTTACGAGTGTCAGAGCGCAGCGCAATGTCGACGTGACGGTCGCAAGCGGCGATAGCAGCGCAGCACTCGGTCTGAGTTCTAGTAGCAACTACGTGTCGAGCAGTGGATCTACCGGCGTGCTTTCCATTAACATCGGGAGTGGGGGAGTGCCCCTGAATGACGATGCGATCACCAGGATAAACGGCGTGTTCTCTATCGAGAACAACGCGCCGGACGGGAATGATCGGACCGTGAGTTTCTTCGATACGTCTAGTACGGTGTCTGGACTGAACAACAATGACGGAAACGGGGCAGGTTCGAGTTCGATCGTCGTAGAAGTCTCGTCGTCGAGTCCGAAAGCGGAAGTAGAGTTGACCCTGTCGGGCTCATCATCAAACGGTGCGACGGTGACCAGCGGCAGTCCGCAGCCAGTGGACGCGGAGATCCGAACCGGAACCGAGACGACGAGCGGGCTGTCCAACGCGCCCGAGGACCTGATCGTCGTCGGCGAGGACAACCCCTGACGTCGAGGTGTGTGACGAATCGGTTCCGTGGTCCACACGGACCGATCCCGGGGTGGTTCGAGACCTCTCGGGGACGTGGAGACGGGTTTGGACAGGTAGAGAGACAGTCCTGTCACTCGACGGCACGAACGATCGCCGAGTGAACAGCGGAGGTAAGGCAAGCGGTAAACGGTATTCGACTTATGACTCGCCGGATCGTGCAACTCGCCGGATTCGCGTTGATCCTCTCAGCGACGCTCGGAACCGGCGCGTTCGCGAGCGGCGATCAGGCCGTCGGTGGCGTCTACCTGAATCCGGCGGATTCACAGAACGGCGACGCCTACGCGGAGATCGGTCCGAACGGCCAACTCCGGATAGAGCTGACGAACCTCAACCCCGAGGCCACCACCGTCGTCGACGACCTCTTCACCATCTCGACGACGAACAACCGCAGCCGCGTCTGGATCGAACACGACGCGGGCGCAGCAGTGACGTTCTACCGGTCGGATACTGACGAGACTATCGGTGGCCGGGACGACCGTATGCTCCTCGAAGACGGTGAGACGGTTCCCGTCGGACTGCGGATCGACGCCGAGAGCGAGACGGTGATCCTCACGCGGATAACGGTCCACGCCGAGATCGAACCGACGGCGACGACCGCACCGCCGACCACCGTCCCGGCCGGACCCGGCCCGTCCACGCCGACCGACACCCCCGAGCCGACATCGGTCCCGACCGAACCGTCGGGGACGACGACGGCCGCCCCGACCACGGCCGCGCCGGGGACCACGACTGCGCCGACCGCGACCGGGAGCGGCTCTACCACGACGAGCGGTGCCGATTCGACCGACGCACTCTCGACGGCGACGGGCACGACTCCGCCGCCCGAAACGACGACCGTTCCGGCGACGACCACGACTCCGCCGACTACCAGTCCCGGAACGACGAGCTCACCGACCGCTGCGGGCACGCCGGACGGCGAGCCGTCGACGGAGGATCCGACGCCGACTGACACCCCCGCACCGCCCACAGACTCGACCACGGTGCCCGACGGAACACCGACGGCCACGTCTGCTCCGCCGGTCACGACCGCGCCGGCGCAGACCGAGCGGAGCCCGACCTCCGGCAACGTCACGGTCTCGACGCCGACTGACGACACGGAGATCGGCGGTCTCTCGCCGGCCCAGCTCGGCGGTGCCGTCGCGGCGCTGGCGGCGCTCGCACTCGCGCTGTTCGCCTGGGGACTGCTCGGGTCGTCGAGTGTCCTCGTGCTCGTCGCCGACGCGGGCGACGGACTGTCGGTCGCGCCACGGGGGCTCACCGACGAGTGGTACGACCTGCGCGACGACGGCTTCGAGTTCCGCTTCGCCGAGAGCGACCCGTGGCTGGAGGCCACCGGCGACGACCCGGTGAGCTTCGACCGGGCGGTCACCGTGACGAACACGGGCACCGACGCGGCGCGGGTCAGCGTCGCCGACGCCGACGTGCTCGGCGATCTCGCCATCTCTACCGAGGGCGTCGACCTCGCGACGGACGGGTTCGTCCTCGAGAGCGGCGAGAGCGGGGACCTGACGCTCGAACTGCCGTCCGACTACGACCCCGACGGCGAGGTCACCGTCCGGTTCCGCCGCTCGCCGCTCGACCGGTGACCGTACGAGCGCCGATCCCTGGTATCGACTATGATTCTCGACCCGGTCAGATACTCTCCAATTGACGGCATTGTAACGGTCTACCATCGTGGAATCGACTCTCTCCAGAGTTCAGAAATCAGAAATGATAATCTAGGGGAGAGGGTTTTCCCGCGTGACGCGAACCGATCGATAGTGAGCGATACGACGTCCTATCGTCGCCCGAAACCCTTCCGGTCGCTGACCGGGGAGCGGGTGCGCTGGGCCGACCTGGGGGCGTTGCTGGCAGTTCCGATCGTCCTGGTTGCGGTCTTCGGTCTCCCGGTGTCGCTGAGGCGGTCGCTGGCCTTCGAGTACACGGACCCGACGCCGCTGACGGCGTTCACCTCGTCGTACGTCCATCTCGGCTCGGCGCACCTGCTGGCCAACGTGGTCGGCTACCTGCTCGTGGTACCGACGGCCTACCTCCTGAGCGTCGCGAGCGGCCACCGGACGCGGTTTTTCGTTACGTTCGTCACGTTCCTCGTCGCGTTCCCACCGGTGCTGTCGTACCTCAACCTCGCGGCGCTCCGGTCGGCCAGCGGTCTCGGCTTCTCGGGCGTGCTGCTCGCGTTCGTGGGGTATCTCGCGATCGCGATCGCCGAGCACGTGAGCGCGACGCTCCGGATCGGGCCGGCGGACGCGATCGGGGCGGCCCTGTTTTTCTGCGGGCTCGCGGTGGCGGCCCCGCTCAGCGTTCGCTCGGTCACCGTCGACCGCGCGACGGTCGCGCTCGGGACCGCCGGACTGGTCCTCGCGACGCTGCTCTCGGCGCTGCTGTTCGGCCTCGCGGTCGCCGACGAGTCCGAGGCGCTCCGCCGCAAACTCCGGTTCGCTGCCGCCAGACGGGGGTCGTTCGAGTTCGGCGTGCTCGCACTCGGGGTGTTCGTCGCCGTCCAGTTCGTCGCCTTCCCGCCCAGCCCCCGCCTCGGCCCCCGAACGGTCAACCTCTACACCCACTTGCTCGGCTACTCGCTCGGATTCATGGTCACCTACCTCGGCGTGCACGTGCTCGAGCGACTCGGGGGTATCGAGGCCGCGACCTGATCGACGCTTCGACCCGCAGATATCGTAGAATTTGAAAGAGATCGCTCGGATAATCGAGCGCTGTCGTGCGATTGACTGTGCAAACGCTTTCAAATTCTACGATAGCCGTCGGCGGCGGGCGGGAGGCTTAAGCCCCGCGCTGTCCGATCGACGGGCGTGTCGCTGAGGTCGGTCGCCGCCCGCTCGATGGAGGTCGCACTCGCGGTCGCGCTCGTGTCGCTGGTCGCGGGGGCCGTGGTCGGTCAGCCGGTGCTCCTGAGTTACGTCGAGACGGGGAGCATGGCGCCCACGATGGAACCGGGCGACGGGTTCGTCGCCGTGCCGCCGGCGCTTGCCGGTCCGCCCGCGGAGGGTGACGTCGTCACCTACCGCGCCGAAACGCTCCACGGCGGTAGCCTGACGACCCATCGGATCGTCGGCGAGACGGAGGGCGGATACCTCACCAGGGGTGACGCCAACCCGTTCACCGACCAGGACGGGGGCGAACCGCCGGTGACCGAAGATCGGATCGTCGCCCACGCGCTCCAGGTCGGGGGACGCGTGGTCGTGATCCCCTATCTCGGGACGGCGATCGAAGGGATCCAGGGCGCGATGATCGGCGTGCAGAACGCGTTCGCCGCCGCGATCGGCGTCGACGCGTTCCTCGGTCCACAGGGCGTCGGCTTCGTGCTGTTCGCCGTCGGCCTCGGGCTGTTCGGGCTCTCGCTGGTGCTCGGGCGGATCGAGGGACCGACACGGGACCGCCACCGCTCGCGCTCGCGGGCCGGCGGTATCGACGCGTGGCGGATCACCGCCGTCCTGCTGGTCGTCGTCCTGGTGCCGGCGAACGTCGCGATGGTCGTTCCGAGCGGCGTCCACGAGATGACCGTCGACGGCGACGCCGTCGCCAACGCCGGGACCGTCGCACCGGGGGAGCCGACCGCCTGGGACTACACGGTCGAGAACCGCGGGTTCGTCCCCGTCGTCGTCGTCTTCGAGTCCGAGGACCCCTCGGTCTCGATCCCCGAGTACCGGCGGGCGCTCGGCCCGGGCGAGACCCGCGAACTCTCGATCGCCGTCGACGCCCCGCCGCCCGGCGAGACCCGGACGGGGACGGTCCGCGAGTTCCGATACCTGCTCGTCGTGCCGCCGTCGGTCGTGGAGGCGCTCCACGACAGCAGTCCGTTCCTGGCGTGGGCGACGATCAACGCGCTCCTGGCGGTGCTCCTGGTCGGACTCGTCGGCGTGACCGTCGGCTTCGGTCGCGTCAGAGTCGAGACGAACAGTCGCCGTTCGCTGTGGACGCGGATCCGACGTCGGCTCGGGTGAACCGAACGCTCGCGGGTGACCGGCGGCTCTCGCCGACCGTCCAGGCCAGCCACCCCTGGGGCTTGGTGTCGTAGTCGATGTCGTCGGCGGCCAGGTGTTCGAGCGTGGATTTATAATCGATCGCAACCGAAGGAAACGCATGGCGGTTGACCTCTCCGAACGCGTCCGAGAGATAGCGGACGCCCGCGATCTCCCCGAATCGGAGGTGTTCGAACGCGCGCTGGAACGCGGCATCGAAGACCTCTGGAAAGACGTGATTCTCGCTCGGTATCTCGACGGCGACATCGGCCGCGAGGAAGCCGTCGAACTCGTCGGCCGGTCGACGGTCGAACGCGCCGAGCGGGAGCGAGAGGTCGTCGAAGACGATGTCGCCTGGGGCCTGAATGCGTGACCGTCGCGGCCGTCTCGGACGCAGGGCCGCTGATCCACCTCGCTGGCGTCGGTTCGCTGGAACTCATCGATGCGTTCGACCGCCTGTACGTGCCCGAAGCGGTCTACGCAGAACTCGACCGCGGCGGACTCCCGGAGGGACTGACCGACAGAGCGTTCGAACTGGTCGAAGCGCCCAGGGATGGTCCGGAAAGCGACGGACTCGATCCAGGAGAACAGGCGGCATTGGCGGTAGCGAGCGACCGAGGTGCCGTTTTGTTAACGGACGATCTCGCGGCCAGGGAGGCGGCTTCGGAGCGTGACATCGACGTACACGGTTCTCTCGGTGTGATCGCTTTCGGGTACTCGCGCGGACTGGTCGACAGAGACGAGGCGGCCGTCCTGATGCGAGCGCTCCAGCGCGAGACGAGTCTCTTCGTCACGGACGCCGTCGTCGAACATTCTACGATACCACACGGGAACCGCCCGAACGGACCGGGCGGTCCGAGTAGGGAAGACGCTCAGGCCAGCCACTCCTCGGGCTTGGTGTCGTAGTCGATGTCGTCGGCGGCGAGGTGCTCGACGGCGTCCCACGGCAGTTCCTCGACGGTCACTTCGTCGCCGTCGTAGCGGACCAACCGCCCGACCTCCTCGGGTTCGGGCTCCCGGTCCCGGCGTTTGGCGACTTCGACGTCGTGTTCGTCGAACTCCTTGACGATGGTCTTGAGGTTGACTGGCCGCCCCCACAGTTCGAAGACCCGCTTCAGGACGTCCTGGGCCTGTCCGAGGTCGAGCATGACGCCGTTGTACTGGTGGGAGAGCAGGAGCTCGTTGCGGTTGTTGTAGTTGCCGTCCTCGACCACGACGGTGGGCTTGCCGAAGTTGGTGAACTGCAACATCAGCTTCTTCTTCACGTCGCGATAGTCTACAGAGGTGACGCGGTAGTCGCCGGTCGACTGGGTGTACTCGTAGGTGAAGTAGTCGTTCTCGTCGACGAACTCCTGAGTGAGGAACTCGTCGAGGAAGGTGACGTCGTTGTGGCTCTCGCGGATCTCCCGCATCCGGTCCCAGCCGCGGGCGTAGTCGACGTCGACGAGCGCCTCGTCGACCGAGGCGTACCGAGCGTCGTCGAACATGTACCGGGCGACCCGCTCGAGCTCCTCCTGGCCGACTCGGGAGACGAACCCCCGGTTCTGCGGCTTGGTCAGCGAGTAGTGGCGTTCCGCCATGCCCTCGTAGGTGAGGACCTTCCAGGGGTAGCGTTCGACGTCGATCTCCCCGGCGAGCGCGTCGGCGAGCGCGTCGGCGTCGACGCGGGGGTCCTCGGGGTCCAGTTCGTCGAGGTGGTCGACGACCGACGTCATCTCGGCGTCCGGTTCGATCAGGTCGTTGACGCGGTCGAAGTCGACGGTGTCGTGGAAGTTGCGCCAGGTGACGCCCTCGACGCGGAGGAGGCGCTCGACGACCTCGCGGCGGTTGGTCGAGTTCTCGACGTACTGCCAGATCTCGAGGCCGAGCTTGTAGGGGTTGAGCCCCGACGAGCCCAGCACCTTCGCCATGTGGTCGGCGTAGAGGACGAACTCGTCGTCGCCGGCGAAGGTCTCGCCGGTCATCATCGCCGACTCCCAGTAGGCGGCCCACCCCTCGTTCATCACCTTCGTCATCTTCTGGGGGGCGAAGTAGTAGGCCTCCCGGCGGAGCATCTCGAGGACGTCCTTCTGCCAGTCGGTCATCTCCGCCGCTCTGCCGGCCTCGCCGTCGTACTGCATCCCGTGCTTGCGGAGGAACCCCAGCACGTCCTTCTCGGGCTCGGCCGGGAAGGAGGCGCCCTCGTCGTCGTCGCTCTGGGCCTCCAGCCACTCCTCGGTGAACACCTGGCCTTTCACCTCTTCGGACAGATCCAGCTCTTCGAGCTGGTCGGCCACGTCGGCGGTATCGCGCTCGTCGATGAGGTCGATCCGCGTGTCGATGGGCTCGTAGGGGACGTGCTGGTCGATGTTGTCCTCGAGGGTGAGCACGTTGTCTATCCACTTCTCGACCTCGCCGCGGTCGACGTCGGGATCGGTCATGACCGACTCGACGGCGTCGGCGTGCCGGGCGAGCATCGCGGCGGCATTGGGATCGTCGGCGAACATGTTGAACCACTCGTTGTTCGCGAAGAAGTCCGCGTGAGCCTCGACGTGGGTGATCACGGCCTTCTGGTCCGAGAGGGTGTTCGACTCCTGGAGGAAGGCGTGGGAGGGGTCGTCGTTGTTGACGATCTCGAAGGCCTTCCCGCCGAGGAACTGTCCCTGTTTCTGCTGGCGGTCGTACTGCATCCCCCACCGCCAGTGGGGGTACCGTCGCTGGAACCCGCCGTAGGCGATGAGCTCGTTCATCTCGTCGTAGTCGACGATCCAGTAGTTCACCTCGTATGGGTCGAGTCCGAACTTGCGGGCGAGCGCGTTCGCTTCCTCGACCGGCTCTTCGAGGTCGGCGGCGATGCGCCGGGCCTCGATCCGGTCGCTCATCGGTCTGCTCATCGCGAGTCCTCCGTCGTCGGGCCGTTCATTGTGAGTCCTCCTCGGTGCTGAGGATGTCGTAGATGGCGTCGACCACGTCGTCCGGACCGGAGACGTAGGCGACGGCGACGTCGTCGGCGCCGCGGAAGTGCCGCTCTACCTCCTCGGCGTGGGTGGCGTTGATCGCGTTCCCGCTGGGCTGAGTCTCCACGTAGGCGTGGAGGTTCGCCGGGATCTGCTCCATCAGCGGGACGACGTGCTCTTCGGTGTCGTTGGAAGAGTTCTCGGAGTCGCCGGCGGCGAAGACGTAGCGGTTCCACTCGCTCCAGGGGTACTCCTCCAGCAGTTCGGCGGCGAGTTCGTACGCGCTCGAGATGCGCGTGCCCCCGCCCGAGCGGATGCCGAAGAACTCGTCGCGCTCGACCTCCCAGGCGTCGGCGTCGTGGGCGATGTAGACGAACTCGGCGTTGTCGTACTTGCCCTGGAGGTACCAGTCGAGCGGCGTGAACGTCCGCTCGACGAGTTCGCGCTTCTTCTGGCGCATCGAGCCGGAGACGTCGCGGATGTTGACGACGACGACGTTCTTCTCGCGCTCCTCGATTATCTCGGGATAGCGGTAGCGCTCGTCCTCCCGGCGGAAGGGCACCTCGTCGATGCCTTCCCGGCGGATCCGCCGGGCCGTGTCGACGCGCTCGGTGTTCGACTCCATCTCCTCGAGGCTACCCCACGTCGTCTTCTCGTCGTCGGGGATGGACTCGTAGGCCTCCTCGAGCCAGGCGCGGGAGACGGGCATGTTCTCGCCGCGGGCCCACTCGAAGACCTTCGCGGGGCCCCAGCCGTCGATCTTCAGCGCCTCGCGGACGTAGTCGCGGTCGAAGTCCATGGCGAGCTTGCGCTTGAGCCCCTGTTTGAACAGGCGCTCGAAGTCCAGCGTCGAGGTAGGCCCCGAGCGAGTGATGTCCGTGAAGTCGCCCTCGGTCTCCTCGATGACCTTCTTGCCCTTGGGATCGAGGTCGAGGCCGAGTTGCTCGTCGAGTTCCTGGGCGAACTCCTCGGGGTCCATCTCGTAGTACTCGTGCTCGCCGCCCTCCTCGCCGGGGTCGCCGTCCTCGTCGCCGTCGTCGCCCGGCTGGGGCTCGGCGTCGACGGGGTCGCCCTCCTCGGCGTCGCCCTGGCCGACCCCGCCCTGGTCGCGCCGGTCGTAGGCGAACTCCGGGAGGTCGACGATCTTGATCGGCACCCGGACCGAGTCCGGGCGGCTCTGCCCGAGGTCGCCGTACTGGATGAACTCCGAGAGGTCCTGCCGGCGGTCCTCGCCGACCGCCCGATACCGCTCGAGGTCCTCTCTCAGTCCCATTTGTAACTCACCTGGCTCATGACGTGGCGGCCGGTCAGTTCGGCGGAGGCCTCGCTGTAGTCGAACATGTCCTGCATGTTCGCGACGGTCTGTTCCTTCAGGTCGGCCGTCTCCGTGCCGCTCGGCGGCTCGTCCCACTGGCGCGGGTCGAAGTCCTCGTAGGTGCGCTTGACGTCGTCCCACGAGTGGCTGCCCAGCACGGTCTGGATGACGGGGATCTCCTTTGGCGAGACGTCCTCGACGCGGAACTGGTCGTCGCGCCGTTGCCAGGCGTGCCGGTTGAGAGCGGTGATGATCTTGTCCTCGCGGAACGCCTCGACGGCGTCGCCCGGCCGGTTGCCGGCGTAGTCCTCGTCGTCGAACCGGCCGAGGTGTTCGACCTCGAAGACCTTCATCTTCAAGGGGTCGGGGTCGACGTACTCGCCGCGTTCGTTCTCGATCTGCTCGTCGGTCGACCACGCGTAGACGTGTTCGATGTACTCCTCGACGGTCGCCTCGTCGACGCGCTTGTCGCGCATCATCGCGTCGAGGACGTCGGCCTCCTGCTCGCCGAAGACGTGGTTTTTCACGGGGACGACGCGCTCCTCGAAGTCCGCCGCTTCGGCGTTCGAGAAGACGGGCGCCGTCGAGAGGTCCTCGGCCATCGCGTTGAGGATGTCGCGGGGCATGACGACGTGTTCGACCGGCAGGTCGGCGTGGTGGCGGTCCTGCTCGCGGTGGAACAGGTCGGCTATCTCGTCGCGCGTGTACGTGACGGGGATGCCGTGGTCGCCGTCGGTCCCCCTGTCGGTGAACTCGAACTCGTCGGCCTCGATCCGCTCGTCGCCCTCCTGGAGGTACCCCCGGTCGAACAGCAGGGCCTTGTCCACGAGGTCGTGGCCGCTGGGGAGGTCGCTGACGTCCAGTCTGGTGACCACGGCGTAGAGCGCGGCGGCCTCCAGCGCGTGGGGCGCCAGTTCCTTCGCGTGGACCTCGTCGTGCTCGTCGCGGACGTGGACGGTCAGCGGCTCCTGGATCCACTCCTCGAGCTCGCCCCACGAGTCGGCGTCCCACACTTCGGTCTCGTCGGTCAGCTCCCGCCTGAGCAGCTCGGTCTCCAGCGAGAGGTTCGTGAGGTAGGTGAACTCGTGTTTGTCGAGGCGACGCTTGAGCGCCTTCAGCGGGTCCTGGCCCTCGCGGTCGGCGTGCTGGTTGAGCTGGGCCTCCAGGTCGGGGTTCGAGATGATGACCATCTGGGTGTCGACGTCCATCCCGATGCCCTTGTCCAGCTTCACCGACTTCTCGTCGGGGACGTTCAGCAGCTTCTGGAGCAGGTCGGCGTGCTGGGCGGCGTCCTCGACGACGGTCAGCAGGCCGTTGCCCTGCGAGAGGACGCCGTCGTAGGAGAAGGCTTGGGGGTTCTTCCGGCCGCGGGAGTCCAGTTCCTGGAGCATCCCGCGCATCCACGAGCCGACCAGCCGCTCTTTGGGCGGGCCCTCGTCCTCGGAGTGGAGGACGCCGATGCCCCGGCCGACGTCGACGACGTAGTTTTTCACGCGGAGGTGCTGGGGGTCCGTGATCGCCGAGAACAGCTCGTCGACGCCCTGTCGGCGGTAGTGTTCCTCGAGGTAGTCGTAGGCCTCCCGGCAGAACGGGTCCAGGTCCCCCTCGACGCGGATCGGGATGTGGTCGTCGGTGCGCTCGTTGAGGCCGTCGACGAGGTCCCGTCGGACGTCGTCGGGGAAGACCGAGAGGGGGTGGGACTGGACGGGGCTCTCGTACCAGTCGTCCTCGTCGGCGACGGGTTCGTCGGCGTAGGTGAGCCCGGCGGCGTCGCCGCTGGCGCCGGCGACGTTCCACTCGACGGTGTACCGCCGTCCCTCGTCGGTCTTGGAGTACTCCCGGAGCCCGTTGATGAGACAGCGCTTGAGCTCCGATTTCCCCGTCGCCGTGGGGCCGTCGAGCCAGACTATCTTCTCGTCTTTCCCGCGGCCGGCGGCGATCGAGCGCAGGTCGTCGACGAAGGCGTTGAGCACCTCGGTGTTGCCGAGGATGGCGTGTTCGCCGTCGTTGTGCGGGTCGTCGAAAAAGCGGTAGCGCTCCTTCTGCTCGCCCTCCTCGATGACCGTGCGGGTGCCGGCGGCCTCGATGGCGCTCAGCAGGTACTTCGAGGCGTGGGCGGCCAGCGACGGTTTCTCGAGCACGAGGTCGACGTACTCGGCGAGGCTGCGGGGTTCCTCGTAGGTGCGGTTGAGCGAGCGGTCAGCGTCGCCGATGAAGTCGTGGCCGCTCATGTCACTCTTCCATCTCGCTCTTTGCGACCTCGGCACCGGCGAACTCGAGCACCTCCCGCGCGCCCTCCTCGGAGTAGCCCTGCTCGATGAGCGCGTCGATCCACTCGTTGCGCTCCTCGTCGTCCATCTCGCCGCTGGAGACCAGCGCCGAGAAGTTGATGTTGTGCTTCTTGTCCTCCCAGAGCTTGCGCTCGAGGGCACGACGCAGGCGGTCGTTGTCCTGGGGATTGAACGTGTCGCCCTCGCGAGCGCGTCGGGAGACCCAGTTCGAGACCTCCTGGCGGAAGTCGTCTTTCCGGTCCTCGGGCA
>JBDGSU010000148.1:0-11722 GCA_042217395.1 Halosimplex sp. | reverse complement strand
GGAGAAGACTGCGAAAGGGTCCGGCATAAGCTTTGTCCCGACCGGGCCCTCGCACGCGAGACGACCCCTCGACGACGGTCGTCGCGCAGGGCTCACCGACGCGCTCCGGCGGCGTCGCGGCGCGAGGCGGTCGCGCAGGGCTCGCGCTCGTCGATCGTCGGCGCGAACTCCGCGAGGAGGTCCGAGGCGACGAACGTCTCCCCGCGGCGCTCGGCGAGCCGCTCGCCCGCCCGCCCCTTCACGTAGGCGGCGGTCGCGGCGGCGTCGACCGGCGCGGCGACGTCGAGAAACGCCGCCGTCAGCCCCGCGAACAGGTCGCCCGTCCCGCCGACGGTCATCCCGGGGGTCCCCGTGCGCGCGATCCGCGTCTCCGCGCCGTCCGTCACGAGCGTCTCGGCGCGCTTGACCGCCAGCGCGTGGCCCAGGTCGGCCGCGAAGGACTCGATCGCGGGGGCACTCCCGCGGAGGTCGTCGACCGAGGGCCCGCCGGTCTCGGTCAACTCGTCCGCGTTGGGCGTCAGGACGAGCGTCGCGTCGGTCTCGACCGCAGTGACGGCCGGGATGGCGTCGGCGTCGACGACCCCTCGCCCGTCGAACGCCGAGAGGAAGCGCTCGACGGCCACGCGCGTCTCGTCGGCGTCGCCGAGCCCGGGACCGAGGACGACCACGTCGTCGTGGTCGGTCGCCGTCTCGACCAGGTCGTCGACTTCCTCGGGCGCCAGGTGTTCGCCGGGGAAGGGCTGGACGATCAGGTCCTCGGCGTACCCGCGGACCGGGTCCGCGACCGCCTCGGGGACGGCGAGGAAGGTCAGATCGGCGCCGCCGGCCAGCGCCGCCTGCGCCGAGAGGGCCGGCGCGCCGGTGTAGGGTCCGCCGCCGACGACCATGACCCGCCCGCTGGCGTCCTCGCCGCGGTCCGCGCGGAGACCGTCCCGGATCGCCCGGAGGCCGCCCGGGCCCGCGAACCGCTCGGCGGCCGACGGGACGCCGACGTCGGCGACCGTCACGGCGGGGACGGCGTCGAGACCGGGCTTGGCGGCGTGGAAGCTCACGGCGCGGTCCGCGTCGACGACGGCGCCCGGGGGGTCGCCTCCGTTCCCGTCCAGTCCCGACGGCACGTCGACGGCGACGACGGTCCCCTCCGCGGCATCGACCGCCTCGATAGCGGTCCGCTCGGGCTCGGCGGGCGCTTCGGAGACCGCCGGGCCGAGTATCCCGTCGACGACCACGTCCGCGTCCCCGAGGGCGAGCGTTCGCGGGTCGACGACGGTCCGAGCGTCGAGTTCGGCGGCGACGAGCGCGTCCCAGTTCTCGCGCGCGGTCGAGGACGCTATCGACTCGGGGCGGCCCAGCAGGGAGACCGACGGTCCGAACTCGTCGAGATGTCGCGCGGCGGCGAGCGCGACGCCGCCGTTGGCCCCGAGACCCGCCACCACCGCGACGGTCGCACCGCCGGCCTCGCCGACGGCGTCGGACCCGACGCAGTCGCGCACCTCTCGCGCGACGGCGCTCGCGCTCGCTTCCGCGATCCGCGTCCGCGATACGCCCAGCGCCGCCGCGTTCGCCTCGACGGCCGCCATCCGGTCGGCTGTCAGCATACGCCTCCCTACGCGCTCGAGTGCCAACGGTCCTCGGGCGGCCACTGCAGGGGACGGGCTGTCCGAGTGCGAGAGCGGGATCGAGGCGAGAGCGACGGCGTCGCCGACCGCATCGAAGACGACGTCGCGACCCCGGAGGTCGACGGCGACGACGAGGACGCAGGCAAGCGTCGCGACCGAGCGGGCGGTTCCGACAGAACGCCGCCGCTCGGTCGCCGCCGCCCGGTCGCCGCCCTACAGCGACGTGGTGAACGTGTCGAGGTCGGCGGTCAACTGCTGGCGCGTCTCGAGGCCGGTCCGGAAGCGACCCACGAGCGCCTCCCGGTGGTCCGGACAGGCCGTGACGACGACGCCGCCGTCCTCGACCTGGATCAGCGGGTGGGCCGCGTCGTAGCGGGCGTTGCGACAGCCGGGACAGCGGACGCCCCCCGCCGGCGGGTGGTGCAGGAGGTCGGCCGTGTCCGCGGTGGCCAGTCCGCAGACCGAGGCGAACTCCTCGAGGTGGTCCTCGCAGGCGATCACGGGGACCGTCAGGCGGTCGACGAGGAGAAACGCGACGCTCTGACCGGCGTCGGACTCGATGGCCGACCGGCACGCCTCACAGCCGATGGCGTCGAGGTCGTCGGCGCCAGGGGGCGGCGACTCCGGAAACTCACCCGACATCTACGTCGACGGAGGCGGCCCAGACGGGTAAGTGGTCGGTTCGCGTCCGAGCGGGCGTCGGGACACCGTCGGCACTGTCGAAGCGCTGGAGAATCCGCGGACCCGAAAGACGGGTCCGCAGGCGACGCAACGAACGTCGGGCGGAGGGTGGGTGGGTGGGTGGATGCAGGGAGAAATCCCTGACCGCGGATGGCTCGGGTGTCCGTGTGTGCGGACAGGCATCTATGAGTGATCGGTCGATATAAGTTTTTCCCGTTCCGTCGTCGAATATTACGAGACGCCGACGGATCGCGCGTCGGACCGAGACCGGCCGCGGCGTCGGGAGCGCGTCCGGCCGGTTGCCGACGCCGTAACGCGTGACAGAGCGGCCAGTAGAGCTGCACCGCCCGGTACGTTGCTTTATCGACATCCTGTGCGAACCGTCCGCTACGATGGCCGCCGGACTCCAGCAGCGGACGTTCGAGGAGTTGCTACACCAGGGGCGCTACCTCTATCCGACCCGCGTGGTCGGCGTGATCGAGCGGTTCCACTCCGTCCCGGGACCGGGCGTCCCCCGTGACCTCGTCGCGAGCTACGCGTCGGAGGTGTTCCGACGGCTGGGCCGCAGGGCGCCGTACACCACGGCGCAGTTCGAGCGGCTCCTCGAGGGGCGCGTGGCGGAGATCGATCTGTGGCTCCCCGACGCTCTCTACGAGGTCGGGCACGGTCGCGTGAGCGTCTATCCGCCGGGTTGGCATCGACGGCTCTCCGGCGAGCGCGACCCGGTCGAGTACGTGCGCGTCATCGCCGACGACCTGGCGGCCGCGCGCGGGCTCGGCGAGAGCGAGCCGCGGCCGCCGGTCCCGAAGCAGACGCTGATCGACGCGTTGATCGTCCTCGGCGGCGTGGACCGACCGACCGCCGGTGGTATCGTCCAGTCGGCCAGACTGGCCGGCCGGCTCGTCGTCGAACCCTTCCAGAACCCGTCGGCGAGCGTCTGGATCGCCGGCGCGGACCCCGCTCGGCGGCGCGCCGACACGAGCGCACCCGCGGGCCCGGTAGACGACCGCGGGGCCGGGCCCGACGGCGCTCGTCGCGAACGGCGAGGGACCGCCGGGCCGCGGGCGCCCTGATCGCCGGGCCGCGGACCTCGACCGCTCGACGGTCGCCGACTCACACGGATTCGGACCGTCTCGCGATAATCCGTCTCAGTCGCCCGTCGACCCGGACTGGGACGCGGCGTCGCTCCCGTCGGCCCGGTAGTCGACGGCGGTCCGGAACCGCGTGACGGCGGTCAGTACCGGATACGTCCACTCGGGCTCGCCGTAGAGGTAGGCACACAGGTCGTGGCCGTCGACGCGACCGACCCGTTCGCGGGTCCGCATCGTCTCCTGTCGCTGCGCCGCGAGGCTCGCGAGGTCGTCCTCGAACTCGGCCGCGTACCACGCCGGAACGCGCGGTCCGTCCAGCGTGTCGAGGAGGTCCACCAGCCCCTCCCGGCACGTCGCGAGCGAGTCCCGCTCGGTCGCCAGACACTCGCAGAAGGCCTCGCGCTGCTCGATCGCCTGCTCGACCGCCGCCCGGAGCCGCCGCTTGTAGACGTCGGTGAAGGCCGTCCCGTTCCGCTGGAGCCCCGTCGCGACTTCGGCCGACAGATCCGCCGCGACGTGCTCGTCGAGCGACTCGCCGTAGAACTCCTCGTAGTGGCTGACGCCCATGACCGTCTCCCGATACAGGTTGCGTAGCCGGTCCGTCCGCTCCCCTCCGCTCCGTCGGGTCACCGTCCGGCGCGTCCGGGGAGCTCCTTGCGACGACGCGGTCGGGACCCCGTCGACTCGGTCTCGGAACCGCTCGAACGCGTCGCACTCGGCTTCGACCGCCTCGCGTTCTTCGCGAACCAGCGACTGCGCGTCCGTCGGCGGAGCGAGGACGTGCCGCCTGAGCGAATCGAGGAGCGGCTTTCCGGCTGGTCCGGCGTCTCCCATGTTCCTCGCTACGTGGCCGACGACCAAAACAGTTGTCAGCTTTCGGACTGGGTGCGGGAATCGCACCAGTTGGATGCGGGTCGAGAGTCGAACCGCCGCTCCGGGGCTCCTCGGGGCCGCTCGTCCGCTTGAGCGAGCGCCCGTTCGGAACTCGGGGACGACGTATCGATCCACTATCCGGACCGGAAGCGATTATCCGGCTCGACCTCTGAATGTCCGGTATGCAGTGGTTCGAAGTGTCGATGGCCGCATTCGGAGGAGGGGCGGTAGGAGACCGGACGGGGACGAGAACGTGACCGATCGTACTCGCCCGGCCGAACGTCTCTCGCCGCTCGCGGCGCTCGTCGACGACGTGCTCGCGGGCGTCGGTTACGAGGTAGCGACCGCTATCGACGTCATCGACGACGCTGTCCCTGGCTATGGGGGCTTGTTCGACCCCGAAACAACGTCTGCGGAGCTGCGCCGAGCGCTCGAGGGCCTACAGGCGTCGGATCTCACGCGACCGCCCGCCCCCGAACCGGCGGGCGACGCCTTTGTCCTCTACGTCGACGGGAGTTCCCGCGGCAACCCTGGCCCTGCGGGCGCGGGCGCTGTCGTCCTGAACGCTGGGGAGGACCTGGAGGCTAGAGACGAGTCGCTCGCTCGTCTGGGCCGCCCTGTCGGTTCCCGAGCCAGCAACAACACCGCCGAGTACGTCGCCCTCCGGCTCGGGCTCTCCGAACTGCTGTCCCGTTACGAACCGCGGAGTCTGGAGGTGCGCATCGACTCGATGACGGCCATCCGAGACGTCTGGCACGGCGAAGACCCGACCGAGCCAGGAGTCGAGAGGTACAGCGAGGCCATCGCTGCGGCGCTGTCGAACATCCCGGACCATCGGTATACGCATCTGGCCGATAGCGACCCGAACCCTGCCGATTCGCTGGCGACGGTGGGTACGGATATCGCGGCGCTCGGGCCCGGGTGACATCCTACGCGCCGGAACGAAGAGTGAGCGACGCTCGCGCGAGCAGTCGGGCACAGTTCGAGTTCGGTACGGCTTCCCGACGGGGAATACCGGCTACCGGCTGGCAGCGGGTCTCACCCGGCCGACCCTCGCCGAGGTCCCGTACCGAAGAGCAACTGCTTTCGCAGATGCGCCCGGTGCGGTCCTCTCACCTGCGAACCGTGAAAGGCAGTTACGATTGATCGTGTCCGTCTTCCCAGGGACGGAGGACGGCGGTGACCGCTTCGTTCATCGGGACGTCGACGCCGGCGTCCTCGGCGTGGCGAACGACCGACCCGTTGAGCGCGTCGAGTTCGAGACGCTTCCCGCGGGAGAGGTCGTAGAGGAGGGACGAGCGCATCTCCGGGTCGAGATCGTGCGCGAACGCGAGCCACGACTCGACCATGTCGTCGGGCACGTCGACGCCGCTCGCTCGCGCGACAGCGACGACCTCCTCGACGAGGCGGCGGTACATCGCCCACGAATCCGGCGTCTCTCGAACGCGACCGAGCGGTTCGCGAGTCGCGGCCGTCATCCCCGAGTGGGCGCAGATGAACGCGAACTTCCGCCAGAGTTCCACGCGAACGTCGTCGGCCAGCACCGCCTCGACCCCGTCGCTCTCCGAGAGGGCCTCGTGGAGGCGCTCGATGCGGTCCGTCCGTGCGCCGTCCAGTTCGCCGTAGACGAACCGGGCCGGTCCGCCCGTGTGCGCGACGACGCCCGGCGACTCGATCGTCGAGAAGATGTACGCGACGCCGCCCGCGACGTGCTCCTCGCCCACTTCCTCGGCGATCCACCGTTCGTTGTCCACGCCGTTTTGAAACGAGACCACAGCCGTCCGGGGGCCGACGAGCGGGTCGAGAGCCGCTGCGGCGTCCCGCGTGTCGTAGGACTTCACGGTGAAGCAGACGAAATCGACCGGGCCGACGTCGGCGGGGTCGTCCGTGGTGGGGAGCTCGACGGTCGTATCGTCATGGACGAGGCCGGTGTGAACGCCGCCTTCTACGAGCTCCACGATCTGAATCACGTCTGGGTCGAGGACGTCGCGGACATCGAGTCCGAGCGCGTGGCGATGGACCTGCTCGCCGCGGACCCGACCCACGCCCAGTCGGTCTACGAAGCGACCCACGTCGAGAGCGGTGACGCGCCCGAGCGGCTTCTCGCGGACCTCCCGCCCGCGGGTCCCGAGGCTATCCGGCAGTTCCTCGACCGAACCATCGGGTGAACGACGATCGGGCCCCTCCGAAGAGATCCGTCTCTTCGGTAGTCACCGCGGCGTCAGTCCGACGCCCTCGGCGAGCAACGCGTGGGACCGCAGCGCATCCTCGTGGTCGGGTACGGCGTGCTGGATCATCACCTCGTCGACGCCGATTCGGTCCGCCAGCCGCTCGAGCAGGCCCGCCAGCGTCTCCGGGCTCCCGGAGACCGCTCGCGGCCACTCGTCGGCGTCGAGCGTCGATGGCGTCGGCTCGGGGACGCCCCCGAGTTCGTCGATCGCTTCTTCGACCGAGGGCGTCGATCCGACCTCGCCGCGTCGCATCCGGCGGAAGACGGCTTCGGCGACCGCTCGCAGCCGAGCGGCCTGTCGGTCGGTCTCGGCACAGACGGCGTTCACCGCGATCATCCCCCGCGGCTCGTCGACGCCACCGGGTACCGGCCCGGGTTCGAACCGGTCGTAGTACTCCTCGAACGACCGGGTGGCGAACTGCGGGCGGATGAACGCCGCGAAACAGTAGGGCAGCCCGAGCTCGGCCGCGATGGCCGCGCTCGACGGGCTCGAACCGAGCACCCACGGATCGGCCGGCCCGTCGCTCGAGCCCGGGATCTCGATATCGCTGTAGGGGTGATCGTCCGGGAAGTCGCCGTAGAGATGCGAGGCGACGGCTTCTATCTTCTCGCTGTGGTCCTCGTCGGGGTTCCGGACGCGTCGCTCGGTCCCGAGCGCCCGGTCGACGGCGGGCGATTCGTTCGCCCGACCGAGGCCGGCGTCGACGCGGCCGGGGGCGAGCGCGTCCAGCGCGCCGAACTGCTCGGCGACCTTGAGCGGGCTGTAGTGGTTGAGCAACACGGCGCCCGATCC
This sequence comes from Halosimplex sp., assembly GCA_042217395.1. GTDB lineage: Archaea > Halobacteriota > Halobacteria > Halobacteriales > Haloarculaceae > Halosimplex. The sequence continues at coordinate 4,435 of JBDGSU010000148.1, read as the reverse complement.
GAGTCGAATCTCCTCGGTCTCGGCGGCCAGGTGGCCGAGCAGTACCTCCGGGGTCGTCCCCGCGATCCGACTCGCGCGGCCGTGGTGTTCGGCCACCCACACGCGTTCGTAGCCCAGTCGCTCGGCCTGTCGTGCCACGTCGACCGTGTTCGCGTAGGCGTCGGTCGCAGTCCCGCCCTCGGGCACCGGAGAGAGGTCGACGACGGAGAGGTCCATACTGTCCGTCGAGGCCGACGAGAGAAAACGATTCGGCTTCACCCGTCGGAAGATCCACCGCTTCGGATCCGCTGATCACCCGCCGGAGCGCCCGCGTCTCGACGTGGCTTCGCTCTCGCTGGGGCTCCCGACGGAAGTCGTCGACGGTGATACGACGGCCGTCCGCTTCGAAACCGGACGACGGACACTGTCCGTCTCCACGGTGTCGATACGCCGGACGGTTCCTGTGAAAGTGCCCCATCGGAATTCGAAGGCGTCCCCGATAGGTCGGACACACGTCTACGAGAAGAGCGTTCACGCGCGAGCGAATCGATCGCGGAGTGGGTTCTCCGACCGTCTCGACGACCTATAGTGGAATTTGAAAGCGTTTGCACAGCCAATCGCACGCTGTCGTGCGATTGTCTGAGCGATGTCTTTCAAATTCTACTATATCGCGGTTCGATATTCTCGACCGTGCAGAAACAGAACACGGACACGACACCGAGCGGGTCGCTGATTCGGAGGTCGAAGATCTGCGTGTGACACTGATACGGATTAGTGCAAGCGTTTATCGGGTCGACCGCACGACTGCGTGCGGTCGATCCCGGACTGTCTTGCACTAATCCGTATGAAGCAGGCACTCGACGGGACGGCCACACACGAAGAGCAACGATACGCACGAGAGACGCATCGAGTTCTCGTCGAGTCACTGACAGCGGAGATCCCCGACCAAGACCGCGAGAGGATCCGACCCCTCAACTTTTGTCCATTCACCACAGAGAGCGTAGTAATGATCGACCCCCCGGGTGCAACGTTCCGGACCGTGGATACGGATACGTTCTCGAGCGAGTTACGGGCACTCACTCACCACGGGGGAGACGTTCTGGTCTCGGGAGCGGTCCCGATTCGGGGGCCGGCAGAACGAGAACACCGCCTCTCGTCTCCGTCGTCGATCGGGAGGGATCGACTCTTCCCGGAGAGCGATGCGATCGAGGGTCCGGTCGCTCTCGTACGGATCCTCGCGAGACAGGTCGGGATCGAACCCGGGACCGCGTGCGGTCGACCCGGGAACCGCTCGCAGGAATCCGTGTCAGTGATGCTCCCGAACGGGCGATCGTCGTCCACATGAACTCGCTCGCCCGCTCGACGGCCGCTTCGAGCGACACTGCATCCACCGCTGGCGTCGACACCGATACGATCCAGTCGACGGTGTTGGAGACCGTTACCGAGCTCCGCGAGGCGGAGGGGCCGTTCAAGCCGGGTCGACTCCGGATACATCTCTTCACGCTCCCGCCGCTCGTCACCGTCAATGGGTTCCGGGCGGATGGCAAACCGAGTCGGGATCTCGAGACGCCGGTCGACGACCGCTCGGGGCTGGCGTATTATTCCCGTCCGGTCGCGCCGACACGCTCGTTCGTCGCGGAACGTTCCGAGCAGGTCGACGCCGATATCGAATCGCGACATCGTTCCGGTGATATCGAAATTCGCCGGCAGTTCGATTCAGCGGACGATACGACGCCGCGGTTCGAACCGGATCTGGAACACCCGCTGGAGGGCCGATGAGTCGCCACCGAATTCGCTTCGAATCCTCGTCGTCGCCGATCTCGCTGCGGCTCTCCGACCCGGTAGACGCAGCCGAAGCGCGATTTTTCACCCGGTCCGCCCCCTCGTTCGAGTACGCCGATATCGAGTACTTACAGCCGGTCGACGACGTGGTCGAACTCGTCGGCGTTTCGGAACTCGTGACGCCGTATTTTGTCGAAGTGTGGGTACGTGACGAAAGGGGTGACCTGCTGGCCGACCTTTCCAGTGACGACGAACTCACTATCGACACGACCCCCTGCTACGTCGAGTACGCCGGGCTCGACCTGAAGGTCTACGTGAAAATCGAGCGCGGACAAGCGACGCTCACCAATTACGGTGACCGCGTGACCCTCTCGCTCGAATCGGCGAATGGCGTGTCGATCGGCGCCCGCTCGTTTGCCGAGCAGCCCGCGGGGACGATCACGGTCCCGGCCACCTGTGAGGGCGTCGCGACGGGGCTTTCGTATCTCGGCTCTGCGCTGAAGACCACGTCGCCGGAGCGTGCGTGGCCAACACTGAGAGGCCACCCGCCGCTGATCGAAGTGGGTTCGGAGCTCTCTGTCCCGGAGACCGTCTCGCTGCCGGAGACCGACGTAGAGATCCGAACCGACCGGTCGCTCGAATCGCTGTACGCGGTGGCACCGCTCGCGTACTATCTGGGCGCTACTGTCTCCGTCGCTGAGGAGGTCACCCTCGTCACGGGCGACCGCGAGTTCCCGCTCGACGCGAGTGGCTCGGTCAGTCGAACTGCGACCGAGTACCTCCAGAAAGCGCTCTTTTTCGACTGTGTCGTCCGAACGGAAGGGCTGTACGAGGTCGATCTCCACGAACGCGCGCTCGTAGAGGAGCGGTTCGATTTCGATATCGCGGCGCTATACGACGATTCGCTCCCCGCACAGCTCGCGCAGTATCTCCCGGTCGAGATGGACCGGATCGACGATCTCCTTCCGCGCTGGAAGACGACGATGGACATCACGCCCACGTTCGAGCACGCCTCGGCGCTCCCGTTCGCCGCAGACGAACTCGCTCACGTCCGCACACCCGCGGCCGAGAAGTATCGGCGACCAGTGAGCGATGGTAGTGGGGCCGCACGCGGTCCGGTAGACGAGCCCGAGACGGAGGGCGAGGACGAAGAGGACTGGTGGATCTTCTCTATCGACGAGACGTCGAGCGTCGAGCACATGTATCTCGGGCCGGGCGTCCCGATCTCGGCGAACAAAACGAGCGTCGAGACGCTCTACAGGCGGCTGGAAACGGAGTCCGATTCCTCGCCGCAGATCGAGGTCGCAGTCGTGAACAACGGCGAGGAGATGCGCGACGAAAACGTCGTCTCCGAAGTCTACGGGAACCGCTCTCTCTATCGATTCGACGTGTCGCTGTACGAGGACCTCCAGCAGGCGGAAGTCGCCGAACTCCTCGCGTCCGATATCGACTTCTTCCACTATATCGGACACATCGACGACGAGGGGTTGCGCTGTGTGGACGGTCATCTCGACTTGCGGAACCTCGATACCGTCGGTACCGACACGTTTCTTCTCAACGGCTGCTCGTCGGCGCGGCAAGCGCAATCACTCGTCGACAACGGCGCGATCGGTGGGTTAGGGACGATCAATCAGGTCATCTCCGAAGCGGCAACCGAAGCGGGCATTCTCGTAGCCAGACTCCTGGACAGAGGCTATTCACTGCTCCAGACGCGTCACCTGTTGGCCGATTCGACGATCGTCGGGAACTACTATATCGTACTCGGAGACGGAAGCTCGTCGATACTCCATCACGAAGGGGGAGCCGCTCTCGTTGCAACGATCGAGACCAGTGAGGAGTCTGATTTCGCTGTAACGATTAGTTCGGTCGCTCGCGACGATTCCCCACTCGGATCGATGGTATTCCCGAAGATCGCCGGGGCGACGAAGCGCTACCTTACTTCGGGGGAACTCGACACGTTCCACGTGACAAGCCCCGAACTAGATGAGTTCCTTCTTGCAAATCCAAAACCGATCACCGTAGATAACTCTCTATACTGGAGTGAGGAGATCAGCGCAGGAACTGTCCGCGATCTACTTTACGAATAGGGTATCGTGGGTTGAAGACGTCGTTATGGACCGCGGGTTGCCGCAACATCGCCGGCCGCCACGGCGCCCCAGGACTGGGACAGCAGCAGCAGCGTGAATAGCCCACCCAGCAGTCGGGGGTGGTCGAGCAGGAACTCTTTGAGCTGATTCATCTCCGTCGTAGTCGCCGTAGTCTGGCTCATACGCATCTACTCGATTCTCGCGCTTCCGATTGAATCTATCTAAAAATTAATATCATTATGACGGTAAAATAATCCCTTGCCGTTTAATCTACATTTTGAGATCACCGGCCGGGAATCCGGTTCCGTATCCAGCACGGCGGTGGTGCAGAACGGTTCACGGGGTCTACCCTGTCGGTCCCGGTGCTCAGGGGCTGAGAAAGTGCCAGTCCGGGTGCGAGAATCGAACCGGATGGAGACAGTTCGGGCGTGCGGCGCTCCGCGCCGTTCCGGGCTGTGACTCCCAGGGTTCGATTCTCGCCTTCCGGCTGTTCCACTCCTCCCTGCGGTCGACTCCTCCCTGCGGTCGTCGTGAGAAAGTCCGGGTGCGAGAATCGAACCCGCGTCTCAGCCTCCACAAGGCTGAAG